>JAFWZK010000044.1 GCA_017522445.1 Alphaproteobacteria bacterium | reverse complement strand
GTTGATTCAAAGAAACATTGCAGGGCGGGTGGTACCGTTCCCTGGCACGATGAATCCCAATCATAGTATTCCTGTAAATCCGCCAAGCAGTCGCATGTCGGGTAATAGTTGTTGCGGATGTATTCGGCTATGTCGTCTTTGATGTGGCCGTTGCGTGCCATAAAGATTGCGATGGCAACCGCTTCGGCACCCTTGATGCCTTCGATATGGTCGTGGGTTGGGGATGTGACCAGGTATGACAGGCGTTTGACTTCTGCGATATTTTCGCCAAACCACCCGGCCGCAGATACTCGCATCGCCGCCCCATTGCCCCAGCTGTTATACGGACCCATAGTCGGGTCATTCAGCCATTCCAAAAACATACCGCCATACCCTTTGTTCGGATATGCCTTGCCAACAACACGCATAGTGTCGGCTGTAATTTGGCTCAGCTCGCCACCTTGCTCACGCCATTGTTTGATTGCGCTGGCCACCGCTATTGACATACAAGAATCATCCGTGATATAGCAACGGTCGGTCATAAAAGGAAAGTTCTTGGACCGGATATTTGCAAATTCATAAACAGACCCGGCAATGTCGCCAATAATCGCACCAAACAGCATAGTTTTCTCCTTTTATGTCACTTTAGGACATGTGGCCCGAATGTCAACTGGTTAGTTTAATTCACTCAACCTTAATCCCGGCGATTAGTTCGCGTTGGCTGGATGGGTGTCAGGGAAATCCAACGAAAAAACGTACCGAATGGTGCGTTTTAATTCTGGTGCCGGTTGTCGGGATGCCAAGGCAAGTCCAAAGTCCCAGATTTCCAATGGTTTCAGACAGTTAATTACCCAGCCTGCATCACACATCGCCTTACAGTTTGCATCACGGTTTTTGGTGTTTCAGGGGAGTTGGCTGGAAATAATACAGTTGATTATTTGCCTAATTTGATATATTATATTCCTGTATCCACAGACGGATGCCGAGGCATTGAAACCTCGCTATGTAGGGTGCTGGATATGCACCTAAAAACTATCCCTGCGTCAAAGCGGGGAGCTGTTGGTTATACAATAGGGCAAGCCCGAAGACCAACAGGGTCATCTACATAGTGATTTTTCAATCTCCCCGCACCATCCTTTTGTGGATTAAATACAGCAAAAGGAAGAGAGATGCAAGTAAAACTATTTTCAGTCATGGCAATATGTTGTTTGTATCATAGTGCAACAAACGCAACGACAATCACGATGTTTCAAGCACCAGCATGTGAAAGGTGTAATGAAATCAAATCTTTTATTAAAGATAAAATTTTTGAAAACCAGGATAGCATTTCTGTAAATTTGATTGATGCTACAAAGCCTGATGGGATTTTATTATTTAATAAATTTTCTCAATTTTGCAAATGTCCCGATAATGTATCAATGCCCGTTGTTATTATAGATGAAAAATGTTATTTTGGAGATAGTGTAAGTGGTGTGTTTTCAAATAGCATCTTTGCTAGCAAAATACAAAAAGCTCAGGAAAAGACACGAATAGCAATACCTGTAGAGTCAGAAAAATCTGTATCAACGAAACCTAAAGAAAATATTTTATATGCCCCGGATTTGTTCAAGGAATATCAGGCGAACAAATTTGCCTTTAATCAAAAGTATGATAATAAACATTTGACAGTTAGGGGCGAAGTTTCTCGGGTGGATGCCGACGGCAATGTGTCCCTTGCAACATCTAGCTTGTTTTATGATATAACCTGTTTTGTACAAAATAAGGATAAGGTATTGGCTTTGTCTGAAAAGCAAACTATCACAGTTTCGGGCATTTTTAAGCGAGAAACTAACTTGTTTGATTTAGAGCTTTACAATTGTGTTATTAAATAACTCCAAGGAGAGTAAAAATGTACCTAGAACGCGTGCTGGCAGCAGATGAACAAATACTGGAAACAGCCCAGTTGCATTGGATAAATTTTCTGAAACAGTGGGGATTTGCTTTTTTAGGCACAATGTGTTTGATGGCGTTTCTGTTATTAGCACTGGACGCACCAGATAGTTATCCTATGCCTTTGTTTGTTTATTATTTGCCTGTGTTTGCTATTGGTTTTCTTGGTGCGGCGGTATATCAGTGGCTAAAGAATAAGACAACGGAAATGGTTATAACGAACAGACGTGTCGTTTTGAAACGGGGTATCATCTCTGTGCATACCAGTGAAATTAGAAATGTTAAGGTTGAGACAGTAAGATTGCATCAGGGAATCTTAGGCAGGCTGTTGGGGTATGGCGACCTTGTGTTCACAGGTACTGGCGAGAGTCATACCATTTTTAGTGTTGTGGCATCGCCTGCCAAGACCAAGGCGAAATTTGAAGCCATTATTGATAGCAATAAAAACTAAAGGTATTATAATGAAAGCAGTGCTGGGCTTGTTTCTTTGTAGTTTCTTGTGTAAATAATGCCTTTAACCTTTATTTCCCACAGATTATACCACATCGCATCACAGTTTGCATAACAGTTTTTGGTGTTTTGGGGGCATGGGGTGGATTTGTGTTGGATTTGCACGCCCCAACTAAAATAAAACCCGCCCGCCCCGTACGACTTCACCACCAAACACAAAAATCAAAAAAGCAGGAAAACCCAACAAAAAAACGCACCATTTGGTGCGTTTTAATTCTGGTGCCGGTTGTCGGACTTGAACCAACGACCTACTGATTACAAATCAGCCGCTCTACCAGCTGAGCTAAACCGGCAATGCCAACCAATTATACATATCTGCGTGCGTAACGCAAGTAAAAAAATCATAAATTTGTAATCAAAAATATTTGTTGACAATAATGATATTTTGTGCAAAAATATTGGGGTCAATAAGAAGTCAAGGAAACGAATATGATTCTATTTTTTAACAAACAGTTTCGTGCGGAAAATGGTCTGATTAACGATCTGGCAAAGAAAATTAGAAAGTCGGAGCTCATGGGGTTAGAGCGCTCGATACATGGAAATACAGAAATATATACATTGGGCGATAACATAAGTATATCGTTTGATATTTTGGGCAACAAGTTGACTGTTGCTGCACAAAAGACAGGCGAACATATTCTGGATATGAATTGTGAATATGTGGGCGGGCGGTCTGATGCAGCTGAATTACAGAATGCTCGTTTTCATATGTTTTCAAGATTGTTGAGTGTCGCGCGGGAAACATATGAAGCCCATCTTGAAAAAACAAAAAGACTGAGCAAAGCGATAATGAAAAAACAGGCAGAAGAAGCGCGATTAGATAAGGCAAAAGCAGAAAAAAAGGCCGCCGAAGTCGCAATTACAACAGCAAGGCAACGATTAAAAAGTTTATAGTTTAACGGGCATAAGCCCGTTTTCTTATTGTGCGGCGCCGGCGGCAGTGTGATATACAGAATTTTTTATTATCTTTTCTTTTGGGTGCACCAACGCAAGCAAAAAAATCATAAAGTCGTACAAAAATATAAACAGCCCAATTGGGCGGTGTGTTTACTTTGTTGTTTCTATCGTGTCTTGTAGTGGTCGCAGAGATGGGCGATTGCACAAGCGTTTTCCATTTGGGTTTGTCGCATTAAGTCTAGCCAGGCAAATTTATCGTCGGCATCCTTTGGTGCATCATTTGCATCAAATGTCATTATTGTTGGTTGGGGCAGGGCTAAATGATTGATAAAATATTCTATCTTTTCCCCCGCAATTGTTGGCCACATACTAACAATTAGCCTGGTGGTGTCTGTGATTTCTTGGTGTACGCCCAATACGCAACGTTTTTCACAGCCATTGCATACGCCGATATTTCTATGTTTTTCCTGTGTAAATGACATTTGGTTTCCTTTATCGTGTCTTGTAGTGGTCGCAGAATTTGACGATTTCCTGTGCCAGTTTGTTTATCCGTTCCTTTGCACATTCAATATCAACACAAGAAAAAACATGATACTTTTGAGTTGCATCGATTATTTCGCCGTTTTTACCCTTGTACCGCCTGATTGGCTGACCGGCTATGGTTGGACAACACCGTTTTTCAATTTCATTGCTTACAGACAATGCTGTAAAGTGATGAAAGCCAAGTTTGCAACGCTTGTCACAGCCATCGCATTTGACGGTTCGGCACAGGTTGATTTGCGACAGTGTTGGATTCGTGTCGCACGCTGTGCTGTCGCCAATATTCAGTTTATGTCTTTGTGTAAAAGGCATGGTTTTTATATCCTTAGATTTCTCGGATTTGTGTTTGGTGATGATAGTAATCACACAGTTTTGCGATTTTGCACGCCTGTTTCATTGCGTATTTAACATCATTGGTAACGCATTCAAATCGCTGAATGTTGCCATCTGTATCTTGGTAGTCTGGGATATTTTGCCCTGCGATTTCCAATGTGTATACAGTTTCGCCATAAGGCAGTTTTTTTACAGGGTGCACAACAATTTCACAGTTGTTTCTGCAGCCATTGCAAATTGTAGAATTCTTTCGGTTTTTTTGTGTGAATGGCATATGTTATCCTTTGTTTGTTATTTGCAAAAAACAGAGTAGTCTTTTTTTGCTAGATTGCAAGTATATTAACAAAATCCCTTGCCTTTGATTTTATTTGGGGCACAATATAGGCATGACTAAGATTAAATTACCAGAATTGTTGGCGCCGGCGGGTACGCTGGATGCTTTTAAAACCGCCATTTTATATGGTGCAGATGCAATTTACGCTGGCCTGCCGGGGTTTTCCATGCGGGCCCGTGCAAAAATAGATGTCGATGGGGTAAAGCAGGGCATAGAACTGGCCCATGCCGCCGGCAAGAAAGTCTATTTGGCATTTAACCTGTTCGCACACGACCACGAATATGCCAACATGCCCCGTGTGGCCCAGGTGATTAAATATCTGGCCCCTGATGCACTGATTGTGTCTGACCCGGGTATCGTTATGTGGGTGCGTGAAAACTTTCCAGATATGCCGATACATATTTCAACCCAGGCGAACATTTGTTCGGCGAAAACTGTAAAGTTCTGGCAAAATGCGGGTGCAAAACTGTGTGTCCTTGCGCGCGAGGTTTCACACGCCGAATTCAAAAACATTCGGCAAGAATGTCCAGATATTGGGCTGGAAATCTTTGTTCACGGTGCAATGTGCATGTCTTATTCTGGTCGTTGTTTGTTGTCAAACTTTATAACAGGCCGTCCGGCAAATCGTGGTGCGTGTGCGCAACTGTGCCGCTGGAAGTACGATGTGATTCTGCGAGAGCGTGAATCAGGGCTGGAAATGCCGATTGACGAAGATGAACGCGGGGCATACATTATGAATTCCCGTGATTTGTGTCTGATGCCACGATTGGGCGAAGTAATTTCCGCCAACCCTGATTCATTAAAAATCGAAGGGCGTAATCGCAGTGAATACTATGTTGGTTCTGTTGTTCATGCGTACCGCTGTGCGATGGACGCGTATGCCACTGACCCTGAACATTTTGACCCTGCACCATTTATGGAAAACCTGAATCGTTTGGAAACGCGTGGATATACAACTGCGTTCTTTGATGGGCCGCTGGGGCCATCGGCACATAACTATGAAACCACACGCAGTACATCTGATTTTCATGCGGCTGGTGTGATAACGGCGGTGGATGATGACAATATAACGTTCGAGTTGCGTAATGAAACGCGGGCAGGGGATGAAATAACATTTATTTTACCGGGGACGATGGATTCTGTGACGGTAAAATTGCCCCAATTAATAAATGCGAAAAGTGGCGAAACGGTTGAAAAACTGGCCGCCGGTATGGGGAACAGTATTTTAATTCCACGCAAATGGCTGGGGGATACGCACAGGGAAAAATTTGTTCCCTATGTTTTGGCATACAAGCCCAAAAAACGTATATAACCATATCCCCGAATTGGAGAAATTATTTGTCTTTTTGTGGCGATTGTGATACAATTCACACATCAGGGACACGAGAGATGAAAAGACATATTGGCTTAGTTGTTGTTTTTAGTGCATTTTTACCCCCCCCCCGCATATGCAGATGTGCTGTCGTTGAATGATGCATTGCGTGCAACGTACACGGCGTGTGTTGGCATAGATGATGAATTGGCTGACCTGAAAACAATGGCCGGCATAAATACAGCAATTACATCTGTTGGAACGGCGACCGGTGTTGGGGCAACTGTGACAGGGTTGGTCAAGGCCGACAAAGACAAGCAAATCGAAATAAAACTGGAAAAACTGCGCGAAATTGAACAAAAAAATCCAGACCTGCAATCCACAGATGCTGAATGGGATAATTTTGAATCCGGCCTGAAAACAGAACTGGCCAATGCAAAAATAGAGGTTGAAAAATATCAGGCCGAAATTGAAAAACTGAATCAGCAATCAAAAAAATTGGGCAACTGGCGAACAGGCCTGATGGCTGGTGCAACCGCAACCAATGCGGCCGGTGCAATTATTGCCGGCACGAATAAAGTAGATGCCGACCTGCAAACCCAAATAAACAATTGTATTTCATCTGTTGCAAGCCTGCGTAATTCCATGATGCAGGCACGCATAAATGGCGAAGATGTGTCCGAGGCAGAAACAATCGCATCCGCCTGTGGCGAATACGAATATGTTGATGTATCCAAGATAAATAATCGTGCCAAAGGTGCTTTTGTATCATCTACCGTTGGTGCTGCGACCGGGTTGGCCGGAACAATTACATCCGCATCGGCCAATTCAAACAAAATACGCGAGGCCCAGGGTGATGCTGCACAACAGAAAGAAAAAAATCTGAATACTGCGTCAAATGTGTTGGCGGGCGCAACAACTGTGGCTTCGGCAACGGCAACTGTATTCAACGCAACACAGATATCCGCGATAAAAAAAGTGGCCGCAGTCGCCGAAAAATGTACGGGGGTATTGAAATGAAGAAATCTCTGATTGCATTTTTGTGTACATTTATTGCGTTACCTGCGGTGGCTGATAATTATATCAAATTCAAGGCATCCGCAATCGAAGATACGATAAATACAATGGTGCCAGAAACGCATCGCGGGGCAGCTGCCGATGAATATCAAAAGCAAATGGACCAAACAACAGGTAAAATATCTGTTATGGGTATTTATAAAGTTTGTGCGGCCGCCGGGTTCGATATAAATAACACAAATGGATATAACGGTTGTCGCCTGTTTATAAATACAATCGCAGAAAAATCTGGTTTTGGCTCTGGCAGCGCAACCCAACAAAATTGCAGAACCAAATTTAATGGCATTTGGAGTTTATCCCCCGATGGCAAACAATATCAATGCGTCGGCAAAGACGGCCATAAATTGGTGTACAGTGCATCGTGCCATGGTGGTGATGGAAAATGTATACGTGATTTTGCATCCCTGCAGACCCAGGTACCCACCGCCAAAGAATTTATTTATGCATATGGGAAAAAACACGAAATCGCATTTACGTGCTCTAATGAAAAAGTAGACATTAAAAAAATTGGCGACGACTACATAAAATGCAGTGCGGGTGGCGTGGCATATGAATTTCAATTTGACGATTTGAATCAGGACCCGGGGCAAACCGCGGCTGAATCTGAAAATACGGCCCTGTGTGAAATGTTTGGTGGTAAAATTGTAAAACATCCGGACAGCAGTATTGAAAAACAATGGCAATCGTGCGAAGTATCAAGGGAAAATTGCAATGGCCCACTACATAATTTGGCAATAAAAATCGGTCACAATGTTATGTACCAGGGATACTGCCGCCTGTCGCGTCAATATAAGTTCAAGTCCCAAGAAGAACTGCAAACATTGCCCGGCGTGGACAGTTATGTGTTTTATAACAGCGGTGCCCAAATGCGTGCCGACATGGCCGTGACCCAAACCGAAGAATATCTGCGTACAATGTTTCCACATGAAACATACATAAACTGCAACCCAGGAATCAGTCTGCTTCGTGATTATTCTGAACGTCCTGTCATAGACATCCAAGAATACGATTATATCATGCACTGTACCGTTGGCAGTAAACAGGTTGATTTTGTTTTTGATGATTTGACCGAAACCATGGATTATGCGGCAACATCGGGCGAAGCAAAAATGGCATGTGCAATTTTGGGGGCACGTGTTGATGGCAAAAACTGTCGTGATTTAACTGATTTTGATTGCACCGAACTTGGCAAAAAATTACAAGAACGCGGTATGAAGGGAACTGACTATGTGCCAGAAAAAGGTGGCTGCATATTGCTAGATGCTCAAACCGAAGACCATATAAATCTGGGGATTGAGGTTGCAGGTGGGCTAGTAGCAACATATCTGACCGGTGGCGTTGGTTTAGTGGTATCTATCGTGTCTATTGGTACAGATTTGGGATTTGAACAACTAAATCAATGGCTGCGCAAAATTCCATACAATGACTATCAAGAATTTATGAAACATGCCAACAAATGCAGCGATACAGATACCAGTATTGAAAATCAATATTGTGTAGCAGACGTTTTGAATACTTATCATGCGTTAATTATGGGGAATATGTCTGATTTAGCACCCGAAATCCAAGCCCAAGCATCTGAAAAATTGCAAAAAATGATAAAAATATTGTCTGATAAAGATATTATCTCAACAGTTTCGCCCGATAATATACCGACCCTAAAGCAGGGACGAAATTATGTCAGCATGGCCGCTTTGGGATTTGTTTTCATTATAAATCCTGACAAATTGGCAACCAAAGGCGATGATTTAATCCGCCAAGCCACAAAAATGGGAAAAACTATCAACAATATTGATAATATCGTTGACACTGCACGTATGTTTGGTCGCACCAATCTTGATGATATTGGTGTATATAGTAAAGGTTGGCAACAACACGCTATAGATGGTGATATTAGATTCAAAATCAAAAAGATAACATATCCAGGCGAAGCTGATGATGTTAAACGTGCCTTAGAAGCTGGTCTTAGTGGTTCTCCAAACCAGGCATTCTTAGGTGTAAAAGATGACTATATTTACATAACATACAAAAGTGACTTAAAAACCACAGGTCCAATATTCGATAATTTTATAAAAGACACTGCACGTATGTTTGGGCGTACTAATGTAGATGATATTGGAATGATTGACAAAGGGTGGGAACGTGCAGTTTTTGATGGAGTTGATAGATTTAGACATAAAAAGATAACATATCCAGAAGAAGCCGATGATGTACGTCGTGCATT
>JAFWZK010000043.1 GCA_017522445.1 Alphaproteobacteria bacterium | reverse complement strand
CAAAGTCGGTCAAAGAACCGCTGTGCAGGCAATAATAGTACAAACTGTCTGCCACATTAACTACGCGGTTTGCATACAGTGTGGCCAGCATGCAGAACAGAATATCTTCATCCAGATTCATATCTTCTTCGAACCGCAGATTATGTTCGTCCAGAAAATCCTTACGATATACGGCAAAATTTGCACTTTCGCGCACATTTGAGTGTTGGATTGCGATATGTTTCTCATCTGGCGATACCCCCAGTACATCGTCTTTCAGGTATCTCAGCATCGACATTTGATACGAATTGCTGTTCACGGTTATTTTACCGCCCATTGCGATTTCTGCGTTATTGCAAATTGCGGATTGAATCATACGCGAAAAGAATTTTTTATCCCCCAGTGGATTGTTGGGTACACCTTTTGGACATTGACCCCGGTTTATAATCAAATTGCCCAAACTGTGTGGCAGTCCATTACTGCAGAAATATGGCTGGCAATTTTTATACACAGCACCGACCATATCGTCTGCATCTACAAAGCTGACATATTTTCCGCGTGCGATATCCAGTCCCCTGTTTCGTGCATTTGACACACCGTGGTTTGACTGGCTGACCAGTTCTATATTTGAAAATCTCAGTGTATATCCGTGGACAATACTTGATGTTTTATCGGTCGAGCCATCATCAATAACAATCACCTGAGATTGCGGGAATACATCCTGAACGATAATACTGTTCATGCATCTGCGAATACACTCAGATGCATTAAAGGCGGGAATGATAACAGATAACAATGGTTGTTCTTTCATACAGGTATATATAAACCCTGTATATTTATTTGTCAACAATAATTACAATATTTTATATATTTTTTGCTTTACTTTTCAGAAAAGATATATAATAATTGTCTGCGAACTGAAAACAGTGGTACACAAAACAATGAAATATATTTTGAAACGTTTTAATTGAATCCGTGCGACCAACAGATAAATAACTGCGGGCGCACATTTCTGCACCCGCTTTTTTAACACAAAACGAAAAGGCCAAAATAAAATGTCAGAAAATACAAAAAACACACCGATATCGACAAACGAATTGACTGCTCGCCTGCAAAAGGCCGAAAATATCCGTGCCCGTGACGGCGTTGTTTGGAAGGATAAATTTGACCGCACGCATACGATTGCAGAGTCTCGCGAATTATCAGACGGCACACCTGTACGCTTGGCGGGGCGTGTAACGGCATTACGTTGGCTGGGCAAACTGATGTTTGGTCGTATCTATGACATAAACGGCGAGGTTCAGTTTTCCATGTCCCGCGAAGAATTGGGCGAAGAAAACTACAAATTTATGAAGGCAAACGTTGATTTGGGTGATTTCATTGGCATTACGGGCGAAATGTACCATACGACTGCGGGCGAATTAACGGTTCGTGTTTCAGGGTACCAGATTTTATCCAAGGCCCTGCGTCCACTGCCTGAAAAGTATCATGGTTTGACTGACATGGAAACGCGTTATCGCCAGCGTTATTTGGACATTATTTCCAACCCAGAATCTCGTGATGCGTTATTGGGTCGGTTCAAGATGATGCAATACTGGCGTGATTTCATGAACGCACACGGTTTTTTGGAAATTGAAACACCGATTATGCAGAACATTGCATCTGGTGCGGCGGCGCGTCCATTTACAACACATCACAATGCATTGGATGCGGATTTTCAGTTACGTATTTCGCCTGAATTGTTTCTAAAGCAGGCGATTGGTGCGGGTTTTGACCGTGTCTACGAAGTGGCCAAGGATTTCCGCAACGAAGGTATGGATGCTATGCACTTGCAGGAATTTTCCATGGTGGAATGGTACGCGGCCTATTGGGACTATAACGACAACATTAAATTCACATGGGATTTGATTCAGGATTTGTTGATTAAGTGTCGTGGCACATTACAGATTGAATACCAGGGGACAAAACTGGACTTTTCATCGTATGAAATGATTGATTATACGGCCAAGATGAACGAATTCTTTGGGTGCAACATATTGGACTTTGATGATGTGAACGTTTTGCGTAACAAACTGGTTGATGCTGGCATGTTCCCGATGGCGGAACTGGAAGATTTGAAATCTATACCGGCCCTGGTTGACTATGTATACAAACGCAAAATCCGTGGCGACATTGTGAACCCAACATTCCTGTATAATTATCCGGCCTATATGGTTCCGTTGGCACGTCGTAACAACGCGGACGAGCGTCGCATAGACATGTACCAGCTGTTGGTATGTGGTGCCGAGATTTGCAAAGGTTATTCAGAATTGGTAAACCCAATTCAGCAGTTGGCCGCATTCGAAGAACAGGCAAAGAATATTGCAGATGGCGATGACGAGGCCTTTAATCCAGACAATGACTTTGTTCGTGCGATGGAGCATGGCTTTCCACCGATTTCCGGTGTTGGTGTTGGCGTAGACCGCTTGGCCAGTATCATCTTTGACCAGCCGACATTGCGTGACGTAATTCTGTTTCCAATAATGAAGTAAAGATATTGGGGGAATCAATGGTAAGTTCGGGTACAGATAGTTTAGCCCAAGATATTGCCGCCGATAATGACCGTCATAATTTGGCGGTCATTGACCGTGCGGTTGCGGACGGTCGCATAAACGAGGCGGCTGCCGAATATATGCGTGTTTTGTATTCAGACAGTCTGCACTGGTTTCATCGTGTTTTTTATGTTATGGGCAAATGCCTGGGGGCGCCCAAGGCCGCGGTAATGAAATATGACTATGCCACCGACAGTGCCATTGACGAACCCATACGTATTTCGGATTTAAATCCCTTGTCTCCATACGTTGTGAATCATCGTCTGGACGCAGATCCTATGCGGAATCAGTTTTTTACTAGTTCTGCCGGGCACAAGATAGATTTGGCGGTATCGTCTATTGTGACTGTTATTGTCGGTGCGCAAAAGAATATTAATCGTGCCCTGGACAAGATAACAGGGAAATACTATGCCTCCTATGTGGACGAGGTTGCTGACACGGTTTATAATGTCATTGCCTCGCACGAACGCGAAGCGTCGGCACGTGCCATTGCGGATAAAATCCGCGATAAATTGAACCAGCGTTATATATCCACCCCGTCTGAAACAGTATTACAGATTATTGGTTCCGGTCATGAAAAGATTGCGGTTGATTTGGTTCGTGCCCTGGACAAGGTTCGTCGTCCACGTATGCGTCTTCAGGACGTATGGCGTGTAAAGTGCCTGTTTGATTTAATACCCCAGGCCCGCACATTCATAGAACGGATTCAATCCATGATGCCTGACAGGATTTTATCTGTCCGCGACAGTTTTTATAACATGAAAAATCCGCGTAATTATCGCGATGCCAAGGTTATTTTGAATATTGGCCCGGGCCCAGAACATATTATTCCACTGGAAATAATATGCCAGGTACGAACATTTTTCGAATTTGAAAACAAAACGCATGACGTTTATGAAACGGCACGCAGTGTAAAATCTAAACGCTCTAACCAGCTCGAGGCAAAATTGGCAGATTTTTACGAAGGCGGGGTCAAGGCCTATAATCGCATGATATGCACCTGTCTAGAGGATTTATTTGAACGCGTTGGTTGGAATCTGTTATATTCCCAGGGTGATGCCGCATACATGTTCGAAGGTTTCCCCAAGGAATGTAAACTGTATTATCCGCAAAAGATACTGGATAACATAAACGAGAAGTTGGATGATGCTGTCGAGAACGAGGTGTTTCGGGTTTCGAATGCCCCTGTAAAGTTATCTAAGCATCAGCAGAATCGCATATTTCATTTTATGGCTCGATTTATATTGGTTTCTGCGATGCCATATATGCAGCGTGATTGGTCTGTTCCTGCGACCTCGCAGGCGGGCAAACTGTTTAATTTTGTTATGAACGAAGTGCAACGTTATTACAAGAAATAAAGCATTTCCCCCTAAAAAAAAGGGGGATTTTTTAATATTTATTTTTGTCATAAAAAATCCCGCCAAATGGCGGGAAAAAGTATTGATTTGAACCACTATTAACGAGAATAGAATTCAACAACTAATTCTGGGAACATTTGTACAGGATATGGTACATCTTCGAATGCAGGTACGCGTACAAATGTCGCGGTAAAGTTTGCACTGTCAACAGAAACATAGTCTGCAAAGTTGCGTTCGCCAGATTCCAATGCCAAAACAACCAGTGGCATCTGTTTTGCTTTTTCGCTGACTGTGATAACATCGCCTGGTTTGACCTGGTACGATGCGATTTTGACGCGCTTACCGTTTACGTTGATATGGCCATGGCTGACCAACTGGCGTGCCGAGAATACAGTTGGTGCCAATTTTGCACGATATACAACTGCGTCCAAGCGGCGTTCCAGCAGACCAATCAGATTTTCTGGTGTGTCGCCTTTCATATTAGCTGCTTCCAGATAATATTTACGGAATTTCTTTTCGCCAACGTTGCCATAGTATCCCTTCAGTGTCTGTTTTGCGCGCATTTGTTTTGCGTAATCAGACGAGTTCCCACCACGTGAAGTTGGGCCATGCTGACCAGGTTTATATTTACGTTTGTTAAATGGGGATTTTGCCTGACCCCACAGGTTTACGCCCAAAGAACGGGCGATTTTCAATTTACGTGTGCTACGTTTTGCACCGGCTCTTGCCATTTTTTTTCCTTTTATTTTTGGTTTTTCAGGTGCCAGGTGTTCACAACCAAGAACAGAATCCTTATCGTGAATGGGACCAAAAATCACCATCACTTAATCAGTTCTGATTACCCAGCGGGGTACATACTACATAGTTTTTTTTGAAAAATCAAGTATTTTCTGCAGTGTCAGATAATTTTTTATCCCGCATTGTTGTGCCATTTGTTTGGCCTCGTCAAAGTGGCGCATAATTTGCACTGTGTGATGTGCATCATCGCTGAACAGCACGGGCAGGTTGGCATTTGCCGCCATTTTCATAATACGTGGGCTGGGGTATGGCTGATAACAGTATGGTCGATACAGTCCTGTATTGATTTCGATTGGCATTTTGTTTTTTTTCAGTGTTTGGACAGCTTTTTCCTCGGCATCAATCCATTTATCTTCTTGTCCGACTGATACTTTTTTCGGCAAATCCAGGTGTGCCATCCATGAAAAGATTCCTGATTGGGATGCGTCCTGAATCTTTTTCCAGTATTTATTAATCATTATATCACGATTTGCCGGGTCTGCATTTGCGATATCGTGAACATTGCACAGTGTTCCATTATGTTCAACAAAATGACATGCACCAATCAGATAATCTGGTTGCAGTATTTTTATGGCCTGTTTAAGATAGGTCTGCCATCCTGGATAGTAAAAAAAATCCACCTCCAGCCCGCGTAAAATGCGAATTTTTGTATTTGAATCTGCGGCAATTTGTTCCAGTTCATCAAAGTGTTTGGTGAATCGTGACATAATTGTGTCAAAGTTATCGCAATATATATTATCATAACTTCCGCGTTTTGAATATTTATAACATGGTGCCGTTAATATGTCGGGATGCAATATGAAATGATTTGAAAATCCAATTGTTTTAAATCCCAATTCCGATGCACGTTTTGCCATTTCAGCAATCAAGCTTTTCCCATCAAATCCAATTGTGTGGGTATGCAGTGTAAAATCCTGTATCATATCAGAAATTGACCTTTGGTGCGATTTTTTCAGATTCATCTATTTCGAACATCTTTTCAGGCATAATCCCAAACATTCGTGCGACTATATTGGACGGAAACTGTTCAATTTGTGTATTCAGTGCCATTACAACCGTATTATAGAACTGACGCGTTGCCTGGATTTTATTTTCTGTATCTGCCAATTCGCGTTGCAGTTCCAAGAAGTTTTGATTTGCTTTTAAATCTGGATATGCCTCGGCGACGGCGAACAGACTTTTCAATGTTTGTGTCAGTTTATTTTGTGCATCGGCGGAACCTGGGCCATTTGCGGCCATTGCTGCATTGCGTGCATTTGTTACCGCGGACAATGTTTCAGATTCGTGTTTTGCGGCCCCGCGTACAGTTTCGACCAGATTGGGAATTAAATCATATCTGCGTTTCAGTTGACTGTCGATTGTTGCCCATGCTTCGCGCGCCTGATTTTTGCGTGCAACCAGTCCGTTATACACCGTGATAAAATACAGAATAATAATTGCAACAACTGCGACTGTGGTCCACATCAAGAAACTCCTTTTTTTTATAATTGTACATACTTGTTTTCAAATTTCAATTACGAATATACGATTATGTATCTTTTGCACGCGGGTGTGCAGACGCATAGATATTTGAAATCTGGGTCATATTTACTTTGGTATAAAGCTGTGTTGTTGACAGCGATGAATGCCCCAGCAATTCCTGTAAACTGCGTAAATCGGCACCACCTGCCAACAGTGCTGTTGCAAACGTGTGCCGCAATGCGTGTGGTGTCACATAGTCCGGCAGTTGTAAATAGCACCGCAGATTTTGGATAACTTTTTCTGCCATTCGTGATGACATAGGCAGTCCCCGCACACTGCGAAAAACGGCATCATCTGGTGCATTTCCAAATGGTCGCAATTCGATATATTTATCGACGGCATCCCATACAGCATCCAGAACAGGAATCAGACGTTCTTTTTTTCCTTTGCCGACGATTTTCAGCACACTTGGTCTGTTCTGAATATCACAGTTTTTTATACTTAACGCCTCGGATATTCGCAGTCCGCATCCAAACAGCACCACCACCAAAGCCCAGTCGCGTGCCTTAATCCATGGTTCGTTATTATTGGTTGCATTAATGGCATCATGCATATTATCCACATCCTTGGGATCTATTGCCTTGGACAGTTTGCGTGGAACGCGGGGCGAAGAAATCAATCCTATTGCGTTATTTCTGATGCCGTATTTTTGTCCCATGAATTTACAGAACCCGCGTACCGAAGACAGTGCACGTGCCGTAGATTTATGTGACAGTCCGCGTTTTTGTCTGTCTGCCAGAAATGCCCTGAATGCGACTGTATCGACATTTTCCAAATCGCGGGGCAGGGGTGAATTGCCATTAAACCTTTCCAGAAAGTTCAACAGGTCGCAGATATCTGCCTGGTATGCTGTGGCGGTATGTTCTGAACAATTTTTAACATCCGTCAGATATTTAATAAAATCCGCCACTGCATCATTCACGGTCGCACCTTATTTAATTTCAAATATTGCATGCACAGAAACATTAACTTCGGTATCTTTTGCGACGATTGTACCGCCCGCCATATCAAAGGTTTCTGTCGCCGCCGCCGAGGTTATTTTTGTTCGCATCAGATTTGAAGCTGGCACAATCGCATCTGATGTGTTTGTACCGTATGTTACAGAAATCATTTTGCCGGCCTGTTTTTTATCCCCCGCGGCCAGTGCGTTTGCCCGTACGCGTGCGTTTTCTACTGCGATTCCCAGGCACTTTTCCATAATGGGCTGCAGTTTTTCTGGGCTGGTATACATACGCAGATTTTCCGAGAATACGTTTTTCATACCTGCGAACTGCCCCAGTATTTTTTCGATTTGCTCGATACTGTTTGCGGACACTTCGACTGCGATTGTTGTTTCGATACCCAGCACGACCGATTTTTGTTCATCGCGATTCCATTCGGTCTTTTCGTACGAGTTAAATTGAGTGGTCTGCATTTCCACGGGTTGATTTTTCAAGAAATCTGTAATCTGTGCGATTTGTTCAGTTGCAGACTTTACAGATTCGACCGCCGTTGGTGCCAACGTTGACACCCGCAGTGTGATTGCGGTTTTATCCTTTGGTGCCGTTGTTAAACATTCACCACTAACGCTGATTATACGTGGTTCACTGTGTTTTTCGATTGCCCCGAACAACAATGCCAAAACGGCACCGGTCCCGATAACAGACCCAAACCAAACAAGTGTTTTTTTCATTTTTGCTCTCTCCTTTGTCAGATTATCCCAGCATTGCTTTTTTTACACGCTGCATTGTTTTTTCTGCGACCATGGCCGCCATTTTGGCACCACTTTGCAATATGGTATCCAGTTCATCTGTATTTGCCATCAGTCGTTCATATTCTGCCCGTGGTTCTGCCAGAACAGAATTGATTTTTTCAAACAGCATTGTTTTTGCCGTGCCATATCCCAAACCGCCCCGGCGGAACATATCTGCAAAATCTGCGATTTCAGATTCTGATGCAAAATGTTTATACAGTTGAAAGATTGTTGACTCATCTGGATTTTTTGCTTCTTCTGGCAACCTGGAATCCGTGATGATACGCATAATTTTCTTTTTCAGTTCTTTTTCTGGTGCGAACAGTGCGATTGTATTGTCGTACGACTTGCTCATTTTGCGTCCGTCCAGTCCGGGGATTAAACCTGTGTCCTTTCCAATAACGGGTTCAGGCAACTTGAACACATTGCCGTACGTGTGGTTAAAGTATCCCGCGATATCACGTGCGAATTCCACATGCTGTTTTTGATCTGCCCCAACTGGGACGATATCTGCATTATACAGCAGGATATCTGCACTCATCAAGATTGGATAGGTGTACAGTCCCATATTGACACCTGCATCAACATCTTCGCCATTTGCGATGTTTTTATCCATTGCGGCCTTGTACGAATGTGCCCGGTTCATCAGTCCTTTGGGCGTGACATTCATCAGCATTGTGTTTAACTGATATATTTCATTGATATCAGACTGTCGGAACAGCACTGTGTTATTCATATCCAGTCCCAACGCAATCATCAACGCTGCGATTTCATATGTATGCTGTTTAATTTGTTTTGCATCATGAATTGTATTCAGTGCATGCAGGTCGGCGATAAACATAAACGTTTTATGTGTTTTCGACTGTTCGATTATTGGCTTTAACGCCCCGATATAGTTTCCCAGGTGTGGCATACCGGTTGGTTTAATTCCCGTCAGAACGACATTATCTGTATTTGACATAATAAATACCTTTTTATTTTCTTAATATGATTCTAGTAATTTTGTTTATAAAATGAAAGCCCAATTTTTTCATATGCCCCGGGCTGGCACAACAAAGACCATGGCGTTAAGAACGCCAGCAATTATTACTGTCAAAGATAAAAATAATCTTACTCATGGAACATATTATAAAACATCATTGGTGCAAAATCAAATAAACAAAGCCCCCAAACCAGGGGCTTTGTTTACTTTTGTACAAAGTGTACACTGTACTGTGGCTTTTTATCCGCCCCCAGTGCCGCCCGCACAACCTTGTTTGATGCGACTTGCACTGCCCGCACCAGGTTATTACGGTCTTTGCGTTCTTGCTTGCTTAATGCGTCAATTGCCTTGGTGATTTCGATTTGGATTTGCCGTTTCATAAATCCGGTTGTATCTGTTTCAAAGATACCTGCACTGGAAACTTCGGGCACACCTTTCAAGAATCCCCGCTTGTCAACTGGCAGTGTTACGAACACTGCACCATTTGATGCGATTTTTTTGCGATTTTTATACACTTGGTCATTTGCACTGCGTTCTGTTTCGCCTTCCATAACGACATAGTTTGTATCGATTGTTTCTGCGATATATGGTTCTGCCCCGTCTGCGAACGCAATCATTTCACCGTTATGTACGACCATCATATGTTTTGCACCGCCACGTTCCATTGCCATTTTACCGTTCAGCATTTCATTGATATAGTCACCATGCATTGGCACAGCCACCTGTGGATGAACCATATCATAGAACTTTTCCAATTCTGGTCGTCCTGCGTGTCCACTGGCGTGCAGATTATCTGTATCGAAAATAGTGTGTGTTTTCACACCCATCCGTGCCAGTTTGTTATACAGGTATGACACATCTTGTTCGCGTCCTGGGATAATAATTGCACTGAACACAACGGTATCAGTCGGCATCAGTTTTAATTCTTTTACCTGTCCATGGCACAGACGTGTCAGCATTGCGAATTTTTCACCCTGTGAACCGGTCAAGAATATTGCCTGTTTTTCCGCCGGCAGGTCTTTTATTTCGCTGTGCAGATAAACATCATCTTTGTCCAGATATCCGAATTTGATACCCATTTCACGGAATTCAGGCAATCCGACATAGGGTACAGGATTTGGATTACTGCGTTCTTTGATTGCGGCGATTCTGCCGGCGGCCCGTGCGGCCTGGGCGAACATTTTCATACGTGCCAAACTGCGCGAGTATCCGGTCACCAGAACGCGGCCTGGTGCATTTTTCATAATTTCGATTAATGTATCCCGAACCTGTGTTTCTGTTGTTTGCTTGGTCTGTTTTGATGAATTTGTTGAATCGCACATACATGCCAGCAATTTTGGGTCAGAACCAATTTCTGCCAACCGTGCAAAGTCCGTTGTTGGTTCGATTGGGTTGTCGTCATTAAATGTCCAGTCACCTGTATGCAGAATTTTTCCTGCCCCAGTTTTGATGATTAACATCTGTGCTTCTGGTACGCTGTGTGTGACGTGAAATGTTTCGACTGAAAAGGGTGCGATATCCAGTGTTGCCCCATTATGGTCAAATTCCACAATATCTTTGTGTGGGTCAAAGTCCATTTCGATACCTGTGAACGTACGACGCAATATTTCTGCTGGGAATCGTGTACAGTAAATTGGCTTTCTGAACTTTGGCCAAATGTATTTCAGTGCCCCGATATGATCTTCGTGGCCATGGGTGATGACAAAACCGACCACATCTTTTTTGCGTTTTTCCAGCCATGTTGTATCACAGTATTGAACATCACCGGCACCGATTTCTTCTTCCAGGAATCCCAGACCGCAATCCACCACCAGATATTTACCTTTGTATTTATACAGGTACATATTCTGTCCGATGTGTTCCAGTCCACCCAACGCCATAAAATATACTTTATCATCATTTGCATCTGTTTCGTGTTTGTTCATGCCTTTGATTGTCTTTGGCATATTGGGTTCAGCACCTGATTTTGGTGCAGTCTTTTTTTCTTTTACTTTTACCATTTATAATCCTTTTATTATGGTTATACATTTTGCACAACCACCAAATTCATTATCGATAAAGAAAGATTTCTTTATACACAGTGAATCTGTGGTTATGCGGCCTTGTTTAATACCCTATGGTATTTTATTATTAAAAATAAAGACACAGGGATAAAATCCGTATTAAACACAACGAATATGTTTAATCATTCTCTCGATTTACGACATAATGATAGTGCAAATTTACCTAAAATCAAGTAAATAAAAATAATCGCCCAGTTTCTGGGCGATTATCGATTACTCGGCCAATGTGCCGACCGACATAGTGATACGTCTGATACCACTGCTGATGGATTTCTCTTTATTTATTCGTGCTTTGATTATTTCGCCTGTATGATGAATATGTGTTCCTCCGCACAGTTCGCACGACACATCACCCGCGGTAATAACCTTGACCATATCGCCGTACTTTTCACCAAACAGTGCCATTGCACCTTTTTCTTTTGCGGCATCCAGTGTCATTTCTTCGTGTGTAACGGTCATATCTTCGGCAATCCACTTGTTTACCAGGTCTTCGACCGCCTGTTTTTCTTCTTGGCTCATTGCACGACCAAATCGAAAGTCAAAACGCACAGAATCAGGGCTGACCTTGGAACCACGTTGTTCTACGTCTTCGTTCAGTACATGTCGCAATGCCGCCTGCAACAGGTGGGTCGCCGTATGTGCCCGTGCAGTCTGTTGACGTATTGCCGCATTAATAACTGGCTTTACAGTATCGCCAACACTGATTGTATCGACCAGTGTACCTTTGTGAATAACGACATTATCGACACGTGCGGCCTCGGTCACGTTCATGACGGTATTGTCATTGCGTTTCAGTTCGCCGCTGTCACCAACCTGACCGCCTTGGGTGCCATAGAAAACGGTTTTGTCCAGTGCAACTTCGACTTCATCCCCGGCATTTGCCGATTGTACGAACTCGCCGTTTTTCAGAATCGATAAAACATTTGATTCCATGTCTGTTGGATTGTATTTTGCACTGTCATCTGTATTGGCCAGTTCTGTCTGTGATTCCCAGAAAATACGCGTTCCCTTGGTGTTGGCGCGACTGCGTTCTTTTTGTTCTGCCATTGCTTTTTCAAAGCCAGGCACATCGACATCGATATTTCTGTCCCGCAGAATCATCTGGGTTAAATCCAGTGGGAATCCGTATGTATCAAACAGTTTGAATGCGACATCCCCCGGCAGAACTGCATTATTCAACTTTGGGATTTCGTTTTCCAGCAACTTCATACCGTTTTGCAGCATATCTGCGAACGCATTTTCTTCATTTTGAATAATTTCGACTACACGTTCCTGTTCGCGTGCCAGTTCTGGGTACGCATTGCCCATTTCTGTAATCAGGGCAGGGTACAGTTTTGACAACAGCGCCCCCCGATGCCCCAGTATTTGTCCATGACGCATTGCACGACGCAAAATTCTGCGAATGACATATCCACGGTCTGTATTCGCAGGAATTACCCCATCTGCGATTGCGAATCCGACCGACCGCAGGTGGTCTGTAATAACCTTGAAACTGGCGACATTTTCATCTGTTTCTGCCACGCCTGTGATGTCGGACACGGCCCGTTTCAGGTTTACGAACAAATCCGTATCATAGTTATCTGTTTTTCCCTGCATAATGGACGCAAAGCGTTCCAGTCCCGCCCCCGTATCGACATTTTGTTTGGGCAGTGGCGTCAGATTTCCATTTGCATCACGGTCATATTGCATGAACACATCGTTCCAGATTTCGACCCAACGCCCACCGTCTTCGTTTGGTGTTCCTGGCATTCCACCGGGCAAATGTTCACCCATGTCATAGTGCATTTCTGTACACGGTCCACATGGGCCTGTATCACCGGCCGACCACCAGTTATCTTTGTCCCCCAGCAAGATTGCATCTTTGCCTGCGACCTTTTTCCAGATTTTAATTGCCTCTTCATCGGAATAGTGTGTTGTGACGACAATACGATTGGGGTCCAGTCCGAACACCTGGGTCAGCAGTTCCCATGACATTTCAATTGCACCTTCTTTGAAATAGTCGCCAAACGACCAATTCCCCATCATTTCAAAGAACGTATGATGCCGACCATCGAACCCCACATCTTCCAGGTCATTATGCTTGCCGCCCGCCCGAATACATTTTTGCACATCCGCAACCCGTGGTGCGAACGCAGGTTCTGTTCCCTGCAAGATGCCTTTCCATGGCACCATACCCGCCACGGTAAACAACAGTGTCGGGTCGTTTGGAATCAGCGATGCGGACGGTACGATTTTATGTCCATGTGATTCAAAGTATTGCAAAAAAGCTTTTCTTATTTCGTTGTATGTCATCTATTTTATCCTTTATTTCTATGGGCATTGTAAAGATTATACCCCATTGTTTCAATCAATATTTAATATTTTGGATTTTTTTATTGTGTAATATTTTGCCCCGCCGGGGCGGCATCTGCATTCAGTTCTGCGACAATAACGGCATTATACTTTTCCAGCATTCGGTTGACTTGTTCTGGCTGACCTGCGATGGGTGGGTTTGGCAATCCATATTTTCCGTCTGCGGTATCGACTGCATTTTTTACACAGTTGACCACATCCATGAATATGGGCAGTGCATTTGGGTTATCGTGTTTCGCGATAAGATTTACGGCATTCCACATCATTTCATCGACGGGCGGTCGCCAGTTTACAGATTCATCTATCATGGACAATTTTTCTTTGGCATTATCAAAAATCGTCACCATACGTTTCAGCACATCCATTTTAACTGGTGTCCCCGCCAGTCCCAAATGCGGCCGCACCAGCAGCACATTTTTTCCATCAGGTGTCAATTCATATTGTTGATTAACCGCGACCCCCAGCATATCTATAAATCGTGTTTTAACCGTTATCATATTTTGGATAATGGCCCAGTTATTTTCA
Organism: Alphaproteobacteria bacterium; assembly: GCA_017522445.1. Classification (GTDB taxonomy): domain Bacteria; phylum Pseudomonadota; class Alphaproteobacteria; order Rs-D84; family Rs-D84; genus Enterousia. The sequence goes on along the minus strand of JAFWZK010000043.1, from coordinate 11,474 downwards.
TTAACATGTGGTATTGTTAAACTGGTCAGCACATCATCATCATCCAGGAACAGTCCCCATTGTGCATTTATTTTTTTATCTGCTATGAATTTGATGATATTCATTCTGGCCTGTCTGCATCCGACGCAGACGCTGTTATTAATGATATACAGCGGGCCTTGAAATCCCATTTGTCGAATATGTTTTTTATTCAGCTTTGTGTTTGGATTATCATTATATATGACCAGGACAAAGTTTTTATTCAGTCGTGCCACCCCCGGAACGGATATATTCAGATATTCGTTATATCGGGTTGTGATACCAATTACACAATTTACTTTGTTACCGAACATACTAAAATATTAAATAAAAGTTTGATGAATTGCAATGTCTTAGTTTTTTATGCTATAATGACACATAGTCAAAAGGGAAAAAAATGAAACCTACCTTGCTGTATGCGATAATAATGCTGGTGGCCATAGTCTTGATGACGACATTTGGTTTTTCGTTATCACCGGATACGACGGTGGCTGTATCTGCATCAGACGCACCGAATACATTGTATGTATGTTCCGCGGTCAGTTCTGTCTGGGACGATTTGGCCAATGGGATGATTCAGCTTAAACGTCCAATGGTCATAGGATTTATATTTGCCCTGATGATATTGATATTTTTGTGGTTATGGGCATTGTATCAGAATCTATTAAAGGACAAATTTATGCGTGACGCATTCAAGACCCCATGGGGATTAACCAAGTTATACTTTTGGGGCATTGTAATTATATTAATGTTGATGTTGACGCCGAATTATTTCCGCAGTGTTCGTGTTGACGGCATGAACAAACCCCAGGTTTTATGTGAATCGAACACGCCCGGGGCACGTCCGGTTCCGGCGGAATCCGTGCATTCTGGGCGACGGTTATGACCCAGGTTGCGAAAAACGGGGCGTTTTTAATAATTGTCTTGACATAAAGTACAGAATTCTTTACGATTCGGACAAGCAGTACAAGGAATGTCCATTGGAACTGCGGGACACCTTTAAATAATTTTATGAAAGGAGAAACACTATGAACAAACAGCAATTAATTGACGCTATTGCAAAAGAAGTAGATGTAACAAAATCAAACGCAGCTGCATGTTTGGACGCGTTCATCAACGTTGTAACCAAGGTTCTGAAAAAGAAAGGCGAAGTACGTTTGGTTGGTTTCGGTACATTTGCCACTGCAAAACGCAAGGCAACAACAGGCCGCAATCCTCAGACAGGTGCTGCAATTAAAATCCCAGCATCTACTCAGCCAAAATTCAAACCTGGCAAAGCTTTAAAGGAAGCATTGAACTAAAATATTTGATTAAAGTTCATAAAAACGTCCCTGATGGGGCGTTTTTTTATTTTTTTCTTTACAATTTTTTTTAATTTGAATACAATCCGAGTGTCAAACAAACAAAGGAAGGACAAATGGCAGAAAAATCTGTAAAAAAACCGGTTGCTAAAAAGGCACCTGCAAAAAAAACTGTTTCTAAATCTGTTGCGGCCAAGAAAGTAGTCGCCAAGAAAGCACCTGTCAAGAAAGTGGCAGATGTCGGCAAGGTTGTCGCCCCTGTTATTGAAAAACATCCATGTGGCTGTGATAAAAATTGTGCATGTGGTGGCACCTGTGCCCAGCACGCACACTGCAAATGTCGTCGTGGCGGTTTCTTTAAAAAGTTAATATTGTTTTTGATTATTTTTGCATTGGGTTTTGCTGCGGCAAAAATGTGTTGTTGCGGCAAGGGTAAGTTTGGCCCACGTCCAGAATTTGATGATGCAGGTTGCATGGTGATTAAGTGTGAAAAATTGGCACAAATGGCACCAATGATGGATACAGACCATAATGGTTGCATCACGCGTTCGGAATTCAAGGCCGCCAGAAAGGAAATGCGTCATGGCCCACGTCCATCTGCAGAACCTGCTGCCCCGGTTCCGGCACCTGAAATGGCTGCACCTGAAATGCCTGCACCGGCCCCAGAAATGGCGAACTAGGCATCATTTTGTGCAATCGAAATAAATCCCCCGATTGGGGGATTTTTTGACATTTGACAAAGTATGTTATATTATTTGTACATGTTGAAATATTTTGACGCACATTGTCATCTGGAAAATATTTCCGCCCCAGAAACGGGGGTGGGTCGGATTATAAATGCGGCACGTTATTCTGATTGGCCATTTGTTGTGGCCGGTGTATCATTGTACACCTATGGTGCGATTGGGATTCATCCCTGGTACATATCAGAATTACCGAACGATTGGGACGCTCGCCTGTATGATACGTTGGTACAGAATCCTGATTTAATGGTTGGCGAAATTGGTCTGGACAAACACAGGCCTGATATTCAGGGTCAAACCTCTGTCTTTATACGCCAGCTGGAAATTGCCCATAGTCTGGGTCGTGGCGTGCATGTACACAGTACGGGTACCTTGAACAGGATAACTGAAATTCTGGACAGTTGCAGAAACGTATTGCCGCCATTTATTTTGTTTCACAGATATTCTGGTTCGGCATCACAGATGGTTCGTTTATCAGAAAAATATAATGCATACTTTTCTTTTTGTGACGCGTCTGCTATTAATCGTTCAGGTTCTGTACCGACTGGTCGTATATTATCCGAGACGGATTCCATTCCTGGCACTGTGATATCTGTGGTTGCTGAAAACTTGGCGGCGGCATTGGATACAGACACATCGACATTTGTACGAAACGCAGCAAGGATGTTGGGGAAATGAGACGATTAAATCGCACACGTTTATTATTTGGTGAAGCCGCCACAAAAAAGATTCAAGACACGACTGTAATGGTTGTTGGTTGTGGTGCGGTTGGTTCCTTTGCGGCCGAGGCATTGGCTCGCACAGGTGTGGGGCACATAATCTTGGTTGACTTTGACTGCATCGAAGAATCGAACATAAATCGCCAGTTATATGCCCTGGATTCGACGGTTGGTCGGCCCAAGGTTGGCGTTGCCTTGTCTCGTATTCATGACATAAATCCTGGGATTCGTGTTGACGCATTAAATATGTTTTTTGATTCCAGTTTTGACCTGGATATTATGCCAGACTATATAATTGATGCGATTGACACTGTTGAATCCAAGGTTGCCTTGTATCATTGGGCATCGTCTCGTAATATTCCGTTTATATCGTCCATGGGTGCTGCGGGCAAGACGGACCCGACAATGGTTCGTATTTCACGTATATCCCAGACCTGTGTCTGTCCATTGGCATCGCGTGTTCGCAGAATGATACGTGGCAGTGGGCTGCCTGATTTTCCTGTGGCATTTTCGTCCCAGCAGGTTGTTTCTGCCACGGGTCATGCCAAGAACCTGGGTTCTGTTATAACGGTGACTGGCACATTTGGTCTGGTTTTGGCAAATTGGGTAATAATGTCGGTTGTTAATGATAATAGTTTTTGACAATCTGCGTTGATTTATAGTATTATTCGCATTGTTAAACATACGGGGGGAATTTATCATGAAGATATTGGAAAAAATACGATTAATACCTGATATATGGGTTGTTGTATTATCTGTTGGCATTGCCCTGGGTGGCTATTTTATTGGCAATGGCGTATATCGTGCATCGACGATTCGCACCGTCACGGTCAAGGGTTTGGCCGAACGCGACGTTGTTGCGGACACTGCGGTATGGAGCATCAAGATAAACGGTGTTGGTGGTGATTTATCCACATTACAGAAACGGATTGACGACGACATAACGCAGATATATGGATTTTTAATGGGGGCTGGTTTTGCGGCATCTGACATCCAGAATTTACGTGTCCAGGTACGCGACAAATACGCGGGTTATTCGGATACAGAGCTTAAGGGGGCCCGCAACGATGGTCGTTATGTGATTGAAACAGGTGTAATGGTACGTTCACATGATGTTGCATTGGTTGATCGTGTATCGCGTCGCATGGGCGAATTGGTACGTCGTGGCATAACTATAACCGAAGACTATGCTGGGCCGATATACATATTTAACGGTCTGAACGATATCAAGATATCGATGATAGAGCAGGCGACCCAAAACGCGACCGCCGCGGGCCAGCAGTTTGCCCGTGATGCCCATGCGAAATTGGGTCGGATTAAGACCGCGTCCCAGGGGGTGTTCAGCATAGAATCCCGCGATCCGACCGACAGTTGGTCTTCGAACGAGCGTAATTCTATAAATAAAAAGGTACGCGTTGTATCAACGATAACATTTTATTTGAAATAGTCACTGCATCACACTTTTTCCCACCACTCCGTCATACCGGCGGCGGCCGGTATCCATTGTGTTTTTCCCACCCACTCATGTCATCCCGTAGCTTGCCTGTCGCACGAAGTTTTAACGAAGTGTGAACCACGGGACCCAGGTGTATGCCTTTTCTTACTTCAGCACCAAAACAACAAATGTAAAAACCCATGTCATCCCGTGGATTGACCACGGAATGACAAAAAACTTAACACATTTTGTGAAGCATAATTTTTATCCAGAACCCCGTCATACCAAGACCTCCACCCACTCATGTCATCCCGTGGCTTGACCACGGGACCCAGGTGTTATCTTATAACAAATTATTCAAATCTTCATACAAATCCCGCCATAATGGATTATATTTTTCAATTAAATCTTTTTTCCAGTTTCGTTTCCAATCCTTTAACCTTTTCTCGCGACGAATTGCATCATTCGCATTATCGTGTCGTTCAAAATAAACCAATTTATCCACATTATATCTATCCGTAAAACCCGGCAACAAATGATTTTTATGCTCGAAAATACGTTGTGGCAAATTACTGGTAAACCCAATATACAGTGTCCCATTTCTGGAACTGGCCAAAATATACACATAATAATATTTTTGTTCAAATCTCATAAAACAATGATACACTACCTGGGTTCCGTGGTCAAGCCACGGAATGACAAAAAACTTAATACATTTTATAAAACATAATTTTTATCCAGAACCCCGTCATACCAAGACCTCCACCCACTCATGTCATCCCGTGGCTTGACCACGGGACCCAGGTGTATGCCTTTTTCCTACTTCAGCACCAAACACGAAAACAACAAACATAAAAACCCATGTCATCCCGTGGCTTGACCACGGGACCCAGGTGAATGCCTTTTTCTTACTTTGTCATTGCGAGCGTCAGCGTGGCAATACATGTCGTGTCAAAGTTCTGTACCGACATTAAATAACTGTACACCTGGGGCATTTTTGTCTTGTATAAAATCATAAAAATCGATATAATAACACACGAACGTATATGACTGCGTTCGGGGCTGTAGCAAGCCCATTATACCCGGTGCGATATTGCATCGTCAGATTTTACGGTATTCCGGTGCCATCGCACCGTTATGACCCCGATTCGAAATGTCGGGGGGCCATTGGTTATAAAATACGGTTTCACCGAAAGGCCATTGGAATCACTGGTATGATGATTTGCTAACTCCCCGACCGCCGTTATTATGGGCGGTTTTTTGATTGGGGGATATGGGAATGAATCGCAGAAATGTTTATATTGTTATACCTGTATTAATGCCATTGTCGGCATATTCGGCATGTCCGGATGGTACCACGGCATATTTGGGGCCGGAATCAAACCGCTATCGCAATGCAAATGGCGACTGTGTAGAGTTATGCGGTGCCGGCATTACCAGTTTGAACACATCAAATGGGTATCGATTTGATTTATTTGCGACAAGAAACACCACCCCTGCAATAAATGTACAGCGTGGCGACACGGTCTGTTATATTGATTTGATAAGTGGCCAATCAGCTGGCACATTGAATATCGCCCATAACGATGCAATATATCATGCGAACCCGAATTCGGGACAGTTATGTCCCGCATCATACACATTGTCGTACAGTTGTGGTGATGGTGCGACCGGCACACCACCAGAATCGCGTGAAATGATGTGGGGTGATTTATACAATCGGCCCGATAATGCGGCGGGATGTATAAAACCTGGATACTCATTCAGTGAGTGGAAAATTGATTCGACATCATTGACCGCCGGTACGGCATACAGTTATAAGTACACATCGGACAAGACGATGGTTGCACAATGGTCGCCCAACACATACGGCGGTGCGTATTTATGCAATTATTGTCCGGGCAGTACGTTTACCAGTTCGGGCTATGCCACGGGTACGTATAATTCGAATTTTGAGGTGGCCAGTAGTTTATCATGTTCAAATCCATATGGTCAGACATTGTTGGGGTACCAGTTGTTGGATATGTATGGTAATGAAACAGGTATTCAGTTAACCCCAGGACAATCAACCACATGGTCGTGGCCTGGAAATATTCAGTTGCGTGCGGTATGGTCAGATGATGGGGGTCAGGTGTTTCCGGAACCGCCCGCCGCATATACATTATCGTACAGTTGTGGTGATGGTGCAACCGGTACACCGCCAGAGTCGCAAACGGTTCGGTACAAACTATATTACACCGGCCCATATCGTGCGGGTACATGTAATAAACCGGGCTATTCCCTTAGTGGCTGGCAGATAGATTCAACCAGTATCAGCAGGGGTGGTTCGTACAGTTATAATTACACCACGGATAAAACGATGGTTGCACAATGGACGGCAAACGTGTATGGCGGTGCGTATTTGTGTAATAACGGTTCAACAAACAGCAGTTATGTTTCTGCCACCTTTGGCAACAGTATCACCCCGTCCACCACGGTGTGCACCGCGGCGGATGGCACGACATTTGCGGGGTATCGCGTATTGGATGCATTGGGTAATGACACGGGTACGGTTATTTTGCCGGGTTCGTCATGGACATGGACGGTGCCTGGGAACATACGTTTGGTTGCCCTGTGGGAATAATGGGGGGGGTAATCAACTGGGCTGCCACGTGTGGGGTCGTATTCCCACTTTCCGCAGCCCCCGCGTGGCACCCCAGTTGATAACAGATGGTTCAAAGAATAAAAAAACAGAACAAAAAGGAACAGGAAATGAAGGGAATAAAAATAACAACATTGTGCATTGCGATTGCATCCGTTTTTGGTGTTGCGAATGCGGAAACATGCGTTAAAACGACATACAATGTAATATACAGCTGTGGCGATGGCACGGAAAGCGGAACATTGCCGGCGGATGCTGTTGTGAATTATTACGAGACATTTACCCCTGCGACATTAAAATCGGCCTGTACACCGCCCACGGGGTATTACATCAGTGGTTGGGCGATATACATCAACAATACCCAGGTTGCATACCTCGGAGAATCAATAGCAGGACCAACACCATCATTTAAATACACTTATTACGCGGACATTTTGATTACACCAAATTATGCACCTGGCTCATCTGGGCTGATTGCGACACCTGCGGATTTGGCGGCGAATCTGAGGGTTGATGGTAGCACCTATACAGCCTCAAACGGTGTGTCCGGTACGTGGCAGGTGGTGTTTCCATACGGTACTGTAAATGGCGTATCAAAATGCACAACGATAATGCCAGAAAATACGGCGCGGGACGCCGGTTTCATTGCGACCGACCAATCTGCGATTGAAAATGCCACGGCGGGGGGACAATATTGTTATTGCAAGATGACAGAACCCAATATTGCCGCGTCCCCGTGGGTGTTAGGTAGTAGATACTCTAATGCGAGCAATTGCCGACAAGAGTGCGCGAGCAGTTGTCGCATTGGCGTCTATTTAACTGATGGGTTTCGGGCGTCCGTGTTTGCCGGGGCCATGGCGGAATAATTCGGCAATCCGTACCTGTAATATGACGGAAATCCTGGGCTGGGTACTTTTTCCCATTTGGCTTATTGGGATTGCAACGTCCCCGCAAAAGGTTTATAATACATACGTCTTATCACAAGACAATTGTAAACCTTTTTAATCCAAGGGAGAAAAAACAGATGAGAGGACTTACAAACTATGTTCTGATACCATTGACCTTTATCGGTGCCCTGAACTGGGGATTGATTGGCATCTTTGGTTTTGATTTGGTTGCGTTTTTATTTGGGCCTGCAACCTTGGCCAGCAATATCGTCTATGCGATTATTGGTATTGCGGCATTGGTATGGTTGATATGGATGTTTATTGACCGTCCGGTATCACGCGACCGTTAATTGCGTAAAAAAAGCAAACGTTTCATGTCCACGCCCCAAAACATCGGGGCGTTTTTTTCGGATTAAAAAAATCCCCCGAAATGGGGGATTTATTATTTTGCATTCTTTTCTGCAGATGTTGCCGACAAATCTTCGACAATACGTGCCTTTTTGCCGGACAATCCACGCAAAAAGAATAACTTAGCACGGCGTACTTTACCGATACGAACCTTTTCAATCTTTTCGATAGATGGGCTGTACAGTGGGAACTTGCGTTCTACACCGACACCGTATGATTCACGACGCACTGTAAAGGATGCATTATTTCCCATGCCACCATCACGTGCGATAACGACACCTTCGAAAACCTGGATACGGAATTTATCACCGTCTTTGATTTTGACGTGAACTTTCAGTGTATCCCCGGCCTTAAAGTTCGGGATTTTTTTATCGCCCGCCAGTTTTGCAACCTGGGCTGCTTCGATTTTTTTAATAATGCTCATTTTTCATTTTCCTTTATTAAATCCGGACGGCGTTCTTTGGTTATGTCGTCCGATTGTTGTTTCCGCCACCGTTCAATATTGCCGTGGTGACCGGACAGCAGGACTTCTGGGACACTTTGTCCACGCCATACTGACGGACGGGTATATAACGGCCATTCCAACCCGCCGATTTCGAAACTTTCATTTTGTGTGGTATCACTGCCACCGTGAACCACATTATCCATCAGACGAACGCAACTGTCAACAAAAACTTGTGCGGCGATTTCGCCCCCAGACAGTATAAAGTCGCCAATTGATAATTCCATAATATTATATTCTGTAATAACACGTTCGTCAATTCCTTCGTACCGGCCGCACAGCAGGGTGTATGTCGCATTTTCGTCCGCCACAAAGTCGTGTACCATTTTCTGTTCCAGTTTGGCACCACGTGGTGAAAAGTATATAATTTTACCCGGGTTTTTTATCGAGTCCAATGCCGCCCCCAGCACATCAGGTCGCATTACCATGCCGGCCCCGCCACCGAACTGGGTATCATCTACGCTGCCATAGTTATTAATGGCAAAGTCCCGAATATTTATCACATCATACGACCAAATGCCTTTGTCCAATGCACGACCAACCACCCCACCTGACAGTGTTCCTGGGAACATTTCTGGGAATATTGTCAGTATGTGAAAGTGCATTATCGTACCTTTGTCTTTTGTGTTGCCTGGTTCAGTTTTTCCTGGCACTGTTGGCAGACCTGTTGGGTCAGATTAACCGCCACAGGCATATATTCGTTAATTTCCGCCGGTGTTCCACGCAGTACAATGCTGCACAGAAAGTTGTTTTCGGGTGTTTGACCGCTAAGCACACGCAGATTCGGCAGCGGTGCAAACAACTGGAACAGCGGGCAACGTGGTCGTGGGGTTTGGCACATTGCGTATACAGTTTTATTTTTTGATTTAACTGAAAATGGTGCTTTCATGTGTTTTTTACCTTGTTTTGTTGCGTGACGCAGTCTTGTTATGGCATTGTTCGCATATTTTTTTAATCTGATTTTCCAGTACATTTATTGGTATCTGTTCAGACTTTATAATAACCGCATTATGGTGTTTCATTTCGTACATTTTGATACTTTGCGGGTGCGAGTGGCAATAATACCCCAGCAAACACACACGCGTAAAACGCGGACACAGGACCACAATGTGCAATCCCTCCCGCTTAACCTTTTGTTCAATATTATTTTTAGTTTTTGATGACATATTTTACCTTGCTGTAATTGTTTTGTTTGTGATATCAACGTCTGCACCGCCAAAGGACACCATTTCACCGTTATCCAATTCGATTATATCGCCCGCACCAAAGTTTTGAAAGCAATCAACATTGCCCAGTTTTTTCCCATCACGGAAAACAGCAAATCCAATCAAATCTGCCTGATAGTATTCGTTATCGCCCAGGTTCGGCAGGGCATCACGATTAATAAACAGCTCGGTTCCACGCAGCAGTTCTGCGGCATTTCTGTCATTGATGCCGCGAATTTTTGCGATAATTACATTGGAATTCGGCACCACCCGTACAAATTGAAAATCGCCATCATTAAACTTTGCACTGTGAATATTCAGTTTTTTAAAGTCTGTCGTATTTTCTGCAAATGATTGCACACGAACTTCCCCTTGGATTCCCTGGGGGGCGACGATTTTACCGACCAAGATTTGTTTATTCTCTGTCATTGTATATTATTTTTGTCGTTTATTTTCCTGGCAGATAATTTCATATCGTGCCTGGCGAATACAGTTCAGCATTGGTACCGGACACTTGTTCAGTCTGTCATTACTGGTACACAATGCCGTATCACAGTGATTTTTTTCTGCATAGTTAATTGCATCGGTTAACATGTTTAAATATACCAGTTTTTGCCGACACAGTGTCTTGTCGTATGGGCAGTCACGTTTGGGGTCAAAATCCCGTGGGGTTTGTTCCAAAGACTCTGAATGTTTCAGTGCCTTTTTATCATATCGTCCGTAAACCTTGATATCTGGGTTAAACCAGTTTGTCATTTGTACCCCCATTTATTACCTATCGTTGTTTTTGATTTTGCTCTGCCGCCAAGAAACGTGGGCAATTTTTGAATTGTGCCGGGCAGACATCTGGTTTGCATACATAGCTAAATGATTTTGCACCATTTTCGAACGCCAGTTTCATTTGACGATAGAATTCATCCAGTCTAAATATATAATCGCATACTATTTTATCATTATGTGGACAAACATCATTCATGATTATCTCTTTATCTTATATCCTGTTCCAGGTAAAATCAGCCCGGGCAAAATCCCGGGCAGACTTTTTTTGGAATAAAGTTATTCAGCAACTTCTGTGGCCTGGGCATCATCGGCTGGTGCTTCTGCTGCGGCCTTAGCTGCGGCTTCTGCGGCTGCTTTTTCTGCTGCGATTTTGGCCAACTTTTCGGCTTTATCTTTGATTTTCATCTGTGTTTTTTCAGACTGCAGATGTTTTTTTGTCTGCACTGGGATTGCACGTGGTTTAGTCAACCCTGCATTCGCCAGGAATTTATATACACGATCGGATGGCTGTGCACCTTTTGCCAACCAAGCTTTGATTTCATCGATTTTCAAGACGACACGCTTATCGCTGTCTTTTGGCTGCATTGGGTCGTATTTACCGACGGTATCCAACACATTACCAGAATTACGTGCATTGCGAGAGTCCGTCACGACGATATGATAGTATGGACGTTTTTTTGCACCAAAACGCGCCAAACGGATAACAGTTGCCATAATTTTACTCCTTGTACTAAATAACTGTTTTTGCCCACAAAGAGAACCGTCATCAAGGGCGAAACTCGCCGGATGATGTACCACACGCATACTGCGAACTGGCTGTAAAAATTGGCAATCT
>JAFWZK010000042.1 GCA_017522445.1 Alphaproteobacteria bacterium | reverse complement strand
TACTGGGCTTTTCCCAGCGAAACAACCCCGTTGCCCGCAGAACTTTTAATAATCTTGAACCATGTTCATCTTTTTTAACCGCCCGAATTCTGGCCCGTTTTTCCTTGGTCATTTTATCACCTTTTCGATTCGTTTAATCACGCGTTCACCGCCCATAACCGACATAATTGAATACAGGTCTGGTGTATTTGTGCGACCCGACAAAGCCACACGCAGATTCATTGCAACATCACCATTTTTAACCCCCAGCGATTCGGCAACCGCAACAATTTTTGCCCACCAGGTGTCCTTATCATCCGATTCGTTATATGTTTCCAAGAACGCACACAAAGCATCCTTGTTAAATTCATATTCAGCACTTGGCACAAACAATTCATCCCAGAAAAACGCAACATTGTCCAACGTCTGGGACCATGTGATAAAGTCTTTGCGTACACGTTTTGGATTATCGCGTTCAATTCCCAGAACACCTGTCAGATAATCTACATCTGCGACCTGCATCCGATTCGTTTCCGTTCCATATTCATTTGCCCATTTGACAACGCGCGAAACCAATTCTGGCACTGGCAACGAACCAATGAACTCTTTGGCCCACCATTCCAGTTTATCCGTATTAAACAGTGCACTGCTGGTTGGGATTTTTTTCACCCGTAATGGATAGTTCCAAATTGTTGTATCTGGCTTTTTATTTTTTTCTTCTTCGAACCCAGATGCCACAATATTATACAGATAGTTTAACACTGCCTCAATCGGCCAACCTGCTGTTAAATAATGCATTGTATTTGCTTCGGGGTCTGTACGTTTTGACAGTTTGCGTGAATTTCCCGTTTGTTCGTCTAACTTGTTAATTGTTGCAACGTGAATATATTCAGGATTTTGCCATCCCATCATACGGAACAATTGCAAATGCAGATTTAACGAAGACAACCATTCTTCACCACGTTGTACCAATGTCGTCCGCATAAAATGGTCATCACACAAATGTGCGAAATGATATGTTGGCAAACCATCATTTGATTTGATTAGAACGATATCTTCTTCATTTTCCGGCAATGCCAATCGCCCACGCACTTTATCGTTATAGAAAACCTTATTATCTTTATTTCCCATTGAATACAAACGAATCGAAGGCACCAATCCCGAATCCAAACGTTCTGTGATTTCCGATTCGGTCAAATCCCGATCCCGGGCCCATTCACCATAGATGCCCGTTGCCCAACCTGCGGCCTTTTGGCGGTTTCGAATCTCTTCCATTTCTTCGGCAGATAAAAAGCACGGATACGCCAACCCACGTTCCAGCAATTCTGCCACAACACTGTGATAAATCTCTTTGCGTTCTGATTGATAGTACGAACCATAATCGCCACCATACGTTGGTCCTTCGTCTGGGTGCAAACCAAACGCATCTGCACATTTCAAGATAACATCAACCGCCCCCTGGACTTCACGTTTTGTATCTGTATCTTCGATTCGCAACATAAAGACCCCGTTCGATTGCTGGGCTAATTTTTTTGCAATCATCATTTGATACAACGTTCCCAGATGCATAAATCCCGTTGGACTGGGGGCGACACGCGTCACCATCGCACCCTCTGCCAAATTGCGTGCTGGGAATTTTTCTTCCAGTTCTGCGATTGTATACTTTGGCACCCCGCCCAAAACCCGTGCAATTAAATCTTTTGACAAACCATTTCTCATTTTTATTTTCCTTTTCCCCGTTCTGACTTTAATTTTGAATAAATTACAACATTCTGAATTACACCTGGCCGAACAATTTCACGCTGACGCAAAATTCCATCTTGATTAAACCCAAGTCTTTCCGGAATTGCACGTGATTTTTTATTTTCAACCGCGGCTTGAATTTCGACACGATTTGCGCCCCACACATCAAACGCCAATGCTGTTAATTTATCTACTGCGCGGCTCATAATCCCACGACCATTCACTGCATTATCCAACCAATACCCAATTTCAACAGTCTGTTTTGATTTATGCTCTTGAACAAAGCCAATCATACCGTGCAGTGCACCATTTACAAAAATAAAATATTTTCCTGTATCCTTTTTTGCCACAGATTGCACAACACTAAATTCATCCTCGGGACTTTTTACAAAATCCACCCAACCCAACCACGGCTCTAAAAAAGTGCGATTTTTATCAACCATACGAAACAACTCTGTCGCCAACTGAAAAGTCGCATCAGGTTTACGCATTTCAAAATCACCACAATCAATTCGTCTTGGAAATTCCATCATCTATATATTCCTTGTGTTTTAGCTAACTCAATTCTATACTAAAAACATGGAAAAACAAGAAATAAGAACATTTGGTCGTCGTCACGGCAAAAAATTATCTGCACGTCAATCAGCACTGATTAACAACCTGTTGCCCACCCTGAAACCCACGCATGGCGATATTTTGGAAATTGGCTTTGGTGCGGGCGAACACGTACGCGACCTGGCACGTGCCAATCCTGGCAAAATCATTATTGGTGCAGAACCATTTATTAATGGCGTGGCCAGTCTGCTGTCCGCCATAACAGATGAAAAAACGAATCGGGTTATGGACGAATATATTGGTATTCGTATTTGGGCGGATGACGTGCGTGATTTTCTGCGGGATACAGATTCGAAATTTGAACAAATCTGGGTACTGCACCCTGACCCCTGGCCGAAAAGCCGCCATGAAAAACGCCGCCTGCTGTCTGCGGATTTCTTGAACACATTATCAAAATACTTGACCGACAGCGGAGAAATTATTATTGGCACCGACCACTGGGAATATTTTGATTGGATTTTGGAACAGACAAAATCCACATCACTGTCTGCCACAATCCCAGACATGGAAATTATTCAAACACGTTATCAGCACAAAAACAAAGCCGGCACCGAATCGCCCCGCTATTTAATTTTACGAAATCAGTGATTAACAAAGAATCGCATATTTTCCAACATTTGTGGTTGTATCAGTTTCGTTATACGCATCACTTGTTCGATTCGCATTGGATTATTCCCCAGCATAAAATGTAAATCGAAATTATTATCGGTATCCCATGCATTCATTGCACCAAAGAATCTTCCCGGGAAATCAGACCCCAGTCCCATATCACGTGTCAGCACCAGCATCAATGCACTGGCATTTATTTTACGCAATTTTTCATAAACAGTTTTCCAATCGCACGGTTCTACATCCGCGATATCCAGTCCGATTATCAAATCTTTATCAAAGAACAAATCATCACGAATAACATGCACCTGTTCGACCAGTTCCCCCAGTCCCGCACTTTTCAGAAAAATCTGTGCCCCATTTGCCCCCTGTTTTAATACATTATTTATATTTATTGTCGCGTCCGAGATTTGTTTTTCATTAATTTTATTACCTGTTAAATAAAATCGTGACACAATTTTAACATCTGTCCGCTCTAACCATGGCCAGACAGTTTTTACCACATCTGGCGGCACAGACAACATACGCATTTTATTTTCCAGCACATACTCTACGGCTCGTGCCAGTTCCCCAGGTTCCATATCGCCGCCACACCACAGTGCAGTATTTTGCGAAAAATCATCAAAAATAATATTGTTATCTATCATTGTACTTTTTACTTTATCACAAA
Source organism: Alphaproteobacteria bacterium (assembly GCA_017522445.1). Taxonomy (GTDB): domain Bacteria; phylum Pseudomonadota; class Alphaproteobacteria; order Rs-D84; family Rs-D84; genus Enterousia. Next base: position 41,056 of record JAFWZK010000042.1, on the reverse strand, counting down.
TATGATACAATTAAAATCGCAATGAGAGACAAAATAAACAATATTTTACTGGGCACCTTGTGGCTGACGGTTGCGTCCCTTGGGTTATGTTTTTGGTTCAACAACCAATTTGGATTTAACATATTTTCTGCATCCCATTGGAAATATCTGGGCTATATGCAGGCGGCACAAATTCCGGTCAATTCAACATTTTATATATCGATGATAATTGCTGTATTTTCAATTATCTATGTTTTATATTTATTATTAAGACCACACGTACGGAAAATTCCTATTCCGCACCGCTATACATCGCATTCACCCCACCAAAACGCGTCATCAAAACCAACAAATCCTGTGGCAAACACACCCCCCATGGCACAGTCGACACCTGTGGCCAGTATGCCCCAGCAACCTAAAACAGAATCGACACCATCCCCCAATCAAATACCAGAAATAAATCTGACGCGGCCACCGCGACTGAATCTGTCGGTTACACCAACACTGCACCCAACACCGGTCGCACAACCAGTCCCCACCACCACCCCCACACCACCAGTTCAACAAAAAACAGAAACCGATGATTGGCCCCAATTACGTCAAATATTTGAATCTGCTGGCTATGTTATAAAGCCAACGCCCCGAATCGGTGGCGTTCAAACATCGCTGTTTGCAATTGGCACAAACGAAACGATATGGATTGGTGCGGTTGGTATCAAAACTTCGACCTTGCAATCGGCCTTGGACATTATAAACCAGATATTTGCAGATACCCTAGAGGATATAACAATAAATGTAAACGGCTTTGTGCTTTCGCCCCTTGACATAGACAATCCCGAATCGCCGGACATATTAACATTTGACACACCGTCATCTTTGGATAAATATATGCATGAACATGAAAATCCACCGATACCATCTGACGACGATGGCAATTTTGATGCGTTTTCATCATACATATCAACTGTGATAGAATACCTGGATAAAATATAATGTATCTGACGTCAAGTAATGCAGAAAAAATACTTTCAGATATGGGCATGTCCGATATGCCACTGACCGTTTTTCGTCCAAAACGCACATCGGTATCTCCCGACTGGTATCCAAAGTATAAACAATTATGTCGTCAGTTTATGACATCTTTGACTGATACGGTTGAAACATTGGCATTTATGAATTTATCCCAGGACGAATTTATGAATTTGATTATGGGGCGGTCTGTTCCTGAAAACATGTCATTTCGGTTGCGTGTACCATTGGTATGGGGTGGCAAATTGGAACTGGATAACATGTTCATGTGTTGGACATTTCCGCACAGCCATAATCTGGACAGATTTATAATTGAACAATCTGGCAATGAAATCGTATGGTTACCGAATCCGGCCCAGAAAATATATCTGCCAGCACACACGGCATCTGGTGGTGATGGTGGCAACGCGACCGAAGATCGTCTGGCACAAATATCTGCACAAATTGCGGCGGATCGCGACATATAAAAAGGGGGCAAGATTTATGACATGTTCCGAATTTTTATCAACCATACGTTCTCGTGGGGGGGTGCTGTTACCTGCGGCATCAGTTGCAGACATAACATTAACCAACACATCGCTTCAGCAACGTCGCCGTGCAATGTTGCCGAAATTCCTGACAGAACTGTACCAGGTTTGCGGTGGCATTAATCTGGGCAGTGGTTATATTTTTGGACCGAACGAAATGATACGTGATTCCCGCTATCCGATACCGTCCATTTTGCAGATAAACGACCAATTAACAAACCTGCCCCAGACACTGGGGTATACGATACTGGGTCGCAATGATTTATTTTGGTTTTCGTTTGATGCATTTGGTCAATGCTATATGCTGGACAATTTAACATTGACGCCCATACGCAAATATGACGACCCATACCGGGCATTATTGGACTGTTTAATCGTTGGCAAAATATAAAAAGACAAAAAATGAAAAAGATATCTATTTCTTTATCGGGTCATCAGACCAGTATAAAACTGGAACCTGAATTTATCGATGCATTGCGTACCCTGGCCCACAACATGGGCAAATCTGTTGCATCGATAATAAATGAAATCGATTCCACGCGTCCCGCCACCAGAAATTTGTCATCTGCGGTACGTGTTTGGATATTGAATCAAATGACAATACCCACATCTGAACACTAAAAAAAATACCGCCAATTTGGCGGTATTCAGATTTAATCTTTCAACTGACACTGTTCATCAAAATCCGCCAGGGATACATCGCCTGACACCACTCCTTTGGCACACCTGCACAAACATTTTTTGCCACATTATACAGTTCCCTGGCATCCGACAGTTCATCTGCCATCGCCGGCACAGAAAATATTGCTAACATGCAACACACAAAATCTTTATTTTATTCTTGTTTTTCCGTCCAACGCACAACCGCCACAGCGACAATCAGTATAATAATCATCCATCCATTCAGTCCGATAATCCGATATGGTGTTTTATGCTCGCCCCAGACAAATCCGTCCAAGATACCTGGCTGACCAACTGGCAACGCAGAAACCACCTCGCCATCAGACGCAACAAACGCACTGATTCCGGAATAGTTCGCCCTGACCACAGGCAGCCCCGATTCGATTGCATATCGCCGCACCATATCCAAATGCTGATATGTTCCCGGTGTATTTCCGAACCAGTTATCATTTGTAATATTAACAATTGCATTTAACCGTTCTGTATTTCCCTGTGGCATCAGCGAATCGGAAAAAACCACCTCGTAACATACCGCCGGCACAAAATTAAATCCCACGACCTCGATAATTTCTGGCCCAGTCCCCGGTGTCAGATTAACAGGTGCCGGCAATATTCCCATTGGTTTATATTCACCAAACGGAACCAGGTGCGATTTGCTGTAAATTTTATCTATTTCACCCGATGGCTGTGTCACAATCATTGAATTGAACATCCCACCAGAATCAATTGACATTGCCCCCATGATAACAGGTTTATTTATTGCGGCAACAAACTCAATTTTATCATGTGCCATCACCACAAATGGATACGTTGTTTCTGGGAAAATAATAATTTCTGGATTTCCCGGTTGCATTGCCAACTGGAACAAATTTTTCAGATTATCTTCGGCCTGTGCGATTGCTGCATCTCGATTATGTGTTGCCTTTTGTGATTGACTGGTTGCGGGCTGAACGATTCGGATTAAAACATTTTCATCTGCATATCCGACATCTGCCAACTGCATATTTTTCCAACCTGCGACCGCCCCAACAATCATCACCGCCACAAATGCCGCGCAGATTGCACCTGTTGATTTCAGTTTTGGTTTTCTGCAGAATTCAACCACTGCGGCCGTTCCACCAACGATAACAAGCGTCAGCCCCAACGCCCCCCACAGTGCCATTGAATTTGCCAAGATTGGTATTTGCATTGTTATATTTGCAATTGGATTCCACGGGAACCCTGTGAACATCCACTCTCGGGCCCACAGCACCAACGTCCACACTGTTGCAAAGACAACCACTCTTTTAATCGCCCCACCCTGGCACCTGGCCAGTGCAACAAATGGCCACGAAAAAATAAACACACCTGCGACTGCCAACCCAACAACACCTGGGACGGTCCAAATTGCGAATTGCTGGGTCAGTTCTGGGGCCACATATATCGAATGCAACGTCCACCAGAACATAGCAATCGCATACATTGCCCCAAATGGTGCCACCCGTCCCAACGATTTCCAAAATCCCCCAATATTATTATTTCTGAAGGTCAGCCAGTATGCCCCACCAATACCAATTATTGTCCACCACCATTGATAGAACGGTGCGAACCCAAAACTGGCAACCGCACCAAACAGTGCGTACAGCAAATATTGCACCAGACCATTTTCACGAATTTTCAATTTATTTTTCCACGCAACAAATCGTGCCCCCGGACAGCAATCACCATTTACACAACGCACCTCATCTGCATATGGATTATTTATTCCCATTTTTTGCAACACCTTTATTTCCTTGAACTCCATAATTTGTGCTTCATCATCCGTGATATGGTCGTACCCCATCAGATGCAGCACCCCATGCACCACCATATGTGCCACATGGTCATGAAAAGAAATTTCTTGTTCACGTGCTTCTTTTTTGACCGTGTCATATGATATATAAATATCCCCCAGCAACACATCATCCCCCAATTCAAACGACAGAACATTTGTTGGCTTATCAACATTGCGATATTGTTTATTTATCTGATGAATTTCTGAATCATCGGTCAGGATAATTGACACTTCTGCATTTTTATATTTTGCCCCTGCAACGACAGCTGCGATTTTTTCGAAATCGACATTAACCTTGTTCCAGCGCTTATCATGCACATCAACAAATACTTTCATATTTTTCCCGTTTTATTTACAAGATTTATTTCCGTCCCAATCCCGATTTTTTTGCAATTTTCGAACGTTTGCGTGCGTATGCCGGCGCCACAAAGGGATAGTCATCTGGCAACCCCCACTTTGCCCGATATTGTTCTGGGGTCATATTAAATCTGCGTTTTATATATCGACGCAGCATAACATGCCATGTACCATCTTCCAGACATTGGATTTTATCTGGCTGCACAGAATCTTCGATTTGTTGCGGTGTGATTGATGTTCCCCGCAGTATTTCACGTGCCCGCTGCACCGCCATTTCCATGGTCAGTTCTGGATTTGCATTTATTGCCGCCGCCGCCAGATTTGCCACCGCCAACGTAAAATCAGAATTTTTATTTACCACCTTGCTAAATCCTTTATAATTTAATACAGTTATTATATCACAAATAAACATCAAATAAAAGTTAAGTAAATAATCATGACACGTCCACTTGCTGATTTAATGCGTCCAAATACGATTGACGATGTTGTTGGGCAAACAACATTGTTGGGTGAAAACGGTCTGGTACGGCGTATGGTTGACAATCAGAAATTATCGAATTTAATTTTATGGGGTCCCCCCGGCTGTGGCAAGACGACCATTGCACGTGCCTTGGCGAACAGTGTTGACATGGACTTTGTACCGATGTCTGCGGTATTTTCTGGCACATCAGACATTAAAAAGGCAATGGATGCCGCCCGCATGAATCGTGATATTGGCCGTGGCACATTGCTGTTCATTGATGAAATTCACCGTTTTAACAAAACACAACAGGACACCCTGCTGCCTTATCTAGAAGACGGGACAGTTGTGTTTATTGGCGCCACAACCGAAAACCCCAGTTTTAATTTGAACAACGCATTACTATCACGATGCCACGTTGGGGTACTATCACCGTTGGCCAGCGAAGATTTATTAACATTGATGACACGTGCCGAAGAATTCACGGGCAAGAAATTACCTTTGGATGATGCGGCCCGTATTCACATGGCCCAGATGGCCGATGGCGATGCCCGATTTTTATTAAACACAGTTGAATATTTATTTAACGCAAATTTTTCATCCCCTCTGACACCGGATACGTTGGTTTCTGCCGTACAGCGGCGTCCACCATTATCTGACAAATCCGGGGACGAACACTATAATTTAATATCTGCGGTACATAAATCACTGCGTGCCAGTGATACCGATGCGGCATTATATTGGACGGCCCGCATGATGACATCTGGTCAGGATCCCATGTACATATTTCGGCGTTTAACACGTTTTGCGGTCGAAGATATCGGCCTGGCGGACCCGAACGCATTGCAAATTGCGATTGCGGCCTGGTCTGCATACGAAAGATTGGGCAGTCCCGAAGGGGATTTGGCCCTGACCCAACTGGTTATATACCTGGGAACGGCCCCAAAAAGTATTGGCAACTATCGTGCACAAAAGGCGGCCTATGCCGCCGCCCGCGAAACAGGCAGTTTAATGCCCCCCAAGAACATATTAAATGCCCCAACAAAAATGATGAAGAATCTGGGCTATAATGCGGGCTATATCTATGACCCGGACACAGCCACTGGCTTTTCTGGCCAGAACTGTTTTCCTGAATCGATGGGTCGACAGAAATTCTATCAACCTGTCGAACGTGGTTTTGAACGTGAAATCAAGAAACGTCTGGAATACTGGGACAGTTTGCGTGAAAAGATACAACAACAGGACTAGTCTTTTTCATCTGATTCTTCATCTTGATTAAATATCAGATTTCCAACGGCCCCAACGCCAACCCCCCCCAGGCCGACGATTCCACCTGTTTTCATTTTTTGCGTACTTTTTTCCTGTTGTTGGACCCATTTTTGTGCATCTTCGCCATCTGGGTTCTGCAAAGCCCGCGACAGCGAAACATAAGCCCCCACAATACTATCTTGGCCCACATTATCATACAGTCCAGACGCCGCAGCATCTAATATAGGTTCCGATTCTATTCCAGGTTTTAATCCCAGTGCATTTTTTCTTGTCTTGACATCGTTGGCCAGATTCACATATTCCCCATACAGATTTATCAGCTGATTTCCACCGGGCAGTTCCACATCATACGTTCCCCCCGGCACATTCACCCCATCGTCATACTTGCATACGAATGTTGCCAGATATTGTCGCATATCTTGTTCTGCCTGTGCATCTGCATTTTGTTCTGCTATTGCCGTCGCCGCCATCATTGTACCGATACCACCTGCCCCCATTGCGACGCTTCCCAACATACGATTACCAAACGAACGTTCTTTTTCCAACGCCTGTTCATATCTTTCCTGCAATTGGTTATATCCGACAATTGCATCCAGCAACAACACAATTTCTTTATCTGTCAGTTCATCAATTCTTGCCCAAGAATTATTTAACCATTCTTTTTTTTCTTTCAGTTCATGTTCTGTCTGTTCGAACCAGTTATCATAATTCACATAAGATACAGGCATTAAATTAATTCCATCTGTTTCTGCGACTTGTTCTGGTTCAAGTTGCGGCACCTCGACCAAAGGCGACATGGATTGAAAGTCTTGCATCTTTTCAATCAGGTTATTTTTTCGATTTTCTTCTGCATCGCGGGCTTCGTCCAACAGCGATTTAGCCCCAGGCGGGTTCCGAACTGCCACCGCGATTAAATTTGTCATTCCAACACCACTGCTCACATCTCTATTAACAGCAGACGCAACCGCGAACAAATTTTTTGTACCATAATTCAAAACCGGTCCACCTGAATTACCGGTCCAACCATCACAGTTTGTCCAAAACATTTGTTGCAACCACATTGCCTCGCACTTTTCCGAGACCTTCAGTTTATCGTGGTCATTTGTCAGTCCAGTATTTTGCAGGAAACTAATTACTTCTTTATAGTTATTGGTGTTATTATTTTGACTTTTGGCAAACTTTTGCAACAAATCACGCACTTTTTCTATTTCACTGGGTTCTAATATTTTCATACTGCCGAACCCCAGATTCGTAATATCAATTGGATCTGAATGTCCTGGCACATATTCATAATATGGTACTCCCAGTTTATTTTTTACCTCCTTTTTAGCGTCTTTTACCCCCAGTTTATCACTTGGCACAAAATTATAATAATGTGGCCAAACCTTTTCGGTCTGCAGCAACGCCCAGTCAGCTGCTACATTTCTTCCTGGGCAATATTTTACATTTGCCCGCATTGTACTGCCATCATTAAGAACCACGCGCAAGAAAATGTTTTCGTTATTCGCACTCTGATCGTAACATTTTCCTTTCTCATCATAGCTCCACAGGAAACAATGTCTGGCGGTTGCGACAACATTGGCTGCGACGAATGCCCCTGTACAGGTTCCAGACACTTGCTCTTCACCGTATAATATACTGACTTCTTCGACCCGGACCACCTGGGGATAATCGTCCCATTCCGCAGGTTTACGGCTATCCACTTCGTCCCAGGCATAACCACCAACCCCCAGGAAAGTGGCATCATCCGCCCACCCCCAGCTTGTCCAAGCCAACATCCAAACAGCAAAAAACAGCTTTATACACCTTGGCATTTGACCGTCGCATCAGAACAAGATATTTATACGTCCCCCCACCTGTGCATCATCAGATTCGAATTCATAGTCCACATGCCCGATATACTGGGTGCGTCCGTATTGACGAACCAATTTCAAATGCAGCCATTCTTGGTCATAATCGGTATGATAAATTGGATCTTTGTGTGTTGCCTTGCGTATGGTCAGCCCTGTTCCGAACCGCCAATCTGGTGCGGCACGAAAGTATGCCTCGGGCGAAAAGTCCAAAAATGCGACCCCGCGTTCATCATCAAACACCCACGTTGATTTAACCGTTGCGGCCAGTGTCACCCCCGCCCATTGCCGTCCGAACCGCAGTCCCACATAATAGGTTGAATCGGCATAGTCCGGCGTACGCACCTGGGAACTGCCCCCAAATTTAAATCCGAACAAAACATCTGAAATAATATCAGATTCATTATCACCTGCATTTGCGACGCGGTATACGCCCCCTATATCCATGGCGGAAAAACCGTCTTCATCACCATTAAAGTCATGTTGATAATGTACATTGGCCCCCAAACTGAACCGATTATTCATACCATATGAAACAGACTGACCCACCCGCAGAATATGATCCCAGTACGCGACCGAAGACTGTGTAAAAACATCTTCTGCCTTTTGCAGGAACAGGGGATCAGACGTATCGTTTTCCAACACATTCGCCTGTACACACATTGGCATCATAATGGCAAAGATTCCCAAGATAATCTTACGCATAAACTCTCTCCTTTTTATTATCAACAAAATGCCCCCTAACCCATGGGGGCAATTTTAACCTTTACAAGAATCAGAACTGGAAAATGGCCTGCAAACCGATTGACGTTTCGGCAAAGTTTTCCAAATCAACGGTACCAATCTTGGTTAATTGATTTAATTCGAATTCGGTCCCCCCTGGTGCTTGTGCCTTAATACCTGGTTCCATCCAGTACAGGTCTAACGTCTTTCCATCGGCACTATCCCAAAATGCGGTCTTTGCATACAGGTTCAGTGCGAACCAATCATTTGGTTGCCAACCGATTGCGGCCTTGACATTACCCTGGTTATGCCAGTCATAATTTCCAAAGATTGCCTCGACATTCAGTGTCCAATCTTCATCCAGCACACTGAACACACCAACACCACCTTCGACATAGATTGCACTGGTGTCACCGACCTGATATGGGATATACATCAACGCCGAATTTCCATTGGAATCCTTGCCATCGAGCCCATTGCCATACGAATTACCATCCAGGTCCAGGTACCAACCGCGTGCCAGCCCATATATTGTAGAGCGTGCAACCTTGTACCCTGCCTTTAATTCCATCAAGAAGTTATTTGAAACATCTTTTTGATGCTGGAAATATGCCGAAGCCATACCAATCCACTTTGGGCTGTCGACAAACCGCCACTGTGCCCCCAGACCGAACAGATTCAAATCATTATCATCCATTTTATCCGTTGGGGAATTATCGTCCCATTCGAATTTATATTCGTTCATTTCGAACTGTGCCATACCCAGAATTGCGATACGGTCAGTGATACCGTAACTAAAGTCTTCTTTGATGGCGATACGATTCATATCCCATTTTCCCCCCAATCCGTCCATCACATTTTCATACGCAGACGTTTTATTATTCCACACAGGCAGGGTCTGATTTATTGTAAAGTCATACGAGTGCATACTATATGCAACATCTGTAATCGAACCAAATTTCCCCCCCAGCGGCTGAAAGAATGGATGTGCCAGATAATATTTGCGTTTCATTTTACTGACCAGTGTTTCCGCCCGTGTTGTACGCGTGGTTGTTTTTGTTGCGGTTGCTGCGGACGAATTTGCCCCCTGGTATTGTTTATACAACGCACTGCGATTTGCAGGTTTTGCATAGTACAAATCCGCTGCATCTTTTGCCTCGTATGTTTTTGTTAACGTACGTGTTTTATATTTTTCATAGTTAACATTTTCCCGTGTACGTGTTGCGGGTGCCCCTGTCAGGTCTGCACTGGACCCTGCACGTGTCCCCCAGTTGGTTGCGGCATCTGCATTAACTGCGCCCATTGCGACCAGCGCCCCAACAAATAAAGATCCAATTTTTTTCATGATACAAAACTCCTTTTGGTAAATTATACCACAACCCGTGATAATATAAAAGGATAAAAAAACACCCGCATCTGCGGGTGTAAAAATTATTATTTTCTGTCTTGTTGCGATGCAGGTTTTGACAATTCATAACTCTTGCTTCTTAAACATGCACGCATATTATCAAAACACTCCTGAAAATCTTTTTTCTTTCGAATTTCCTTATCCTTCAAACAGTCTTTATTATTCGTTTTAGATATTGTTGTACACGAGGCTCCACTAACACTTGTTAAATTCAACAAACTAAAATCATTCGCCAACTGTTTTGCCAACTCAGCATTAACTTCGCTACCATTTCCCGACATATTTGAAATTGTATTCATATTACCGTTTAAACAAGTCATCACATCAATCGGTAATAACTCATTGTTACAATTCTTGACCCCTGCCATAAAGATATTTCTGTCATCCGACTTAAAAGACGCACCGCCACTGGACGAAGACCCACCCGCATCGGCCCCCTTGGCCTGCAATCCTGTGGTCAGCACTGCCTTTTCCAGTTGTGTTTTCAACCGCCGCAACAAAGATTCCATTTCCTGGTACTGTTTGTACATCTGTTGTGTAATCAGTGTTGTTTTCATTGCAATAACATCCCGCATTAAGTCACGGTCTGCCCCGGTTGGATTTGTCTGTGCACCGATATTATAAGCATGCGTTGAACACAGTGCCAATTCTGCGACAATCATATCATTATCTTCGTCTTCACAGCCGTTATCCGCCGCCACCGCCGGCATGGCAAAACACACCGCAATCAATACAGAACAAAAAAACTTACTTATCCACTTCATTTTTTCAACCCAAGTGTAATTGATTTGAATCTCTTAGTCTTTAACTCTCCATCCACACATTCTTTTAAAGTGGGATTATATGATTGCCCCGAACACAAACAACATTCGCTTTCTGACTGTGCCCTCGGATTTTTTTCCCCCCCACCACAATCAACAACACAAACAGCAGTACCAATCATCGCCTTTGCCGCAGCATTCAACGATGCTTCTTGTTTGTCTATTACGGCTTGCTTTTGTTCCTTGGCTATTCGCGACATCGTCTTAATATCATCCCCTGTAAACTTACAATCCCCCGTCACAATACAACGCACCCCCGCATCATCCCATTTGGTGCCACATCCATCTGGGGCCATATTGTTCCATGCAGCACACGACCGACTATCATATGCAGACGATACAATCTTGCTGTCCAACCCCGTTCCGCCGAATGCATTGGCCGCAATCACACCACCAAACTTAAAATTATTGGTCAGTGTGTCATTATCCACACAAATTTTCTTGGGCAATTTTTTACTGTGCACGGCATTTAATAATGTCTGATATCCATTTGGTGTTAACGCACAGTACTTCATACGTTCTGTAAAAGGATCAGAACTGCCCCGCATATATCTGTTATTTCCGATATATTCCGGCGAATCCTGTAACAATATTCTTTCCAACGTATCCAAATCCAGTGACGTTCCACGTTTACTGTTTCTGCGACCAAATATTGAAATCGAATCCAACGCAGACGTTGCACACCCCACACGCACCAGACGGTCACCTTCATAGTTTTCGTCCAACCATTCACGATAAACATCTTCGTTATCGCCATTAGTACCAATTAAACTGGTCAATGTACAGCGTGCATCATCCTGGGGTGGCACCGCCATACCTGATGTGCACTCCATACCGCCTTTGATATAGCCCCCTTTTACTGACCGACCGTTTGGACAATTTTTATCATCATATGTTGTTGGCTTATGTTCTGTTCCTTCGCCCACACACAGGAATTTTCCCCATTGATTACATGCACCACTTAACATCATAATAACATCCGACACATCCACCCCAACGGCCAATGCCATTTCCAGTCCTTCGTATGCCTCGTCTACGATTGCATCATATGGTTCAAAGAACGCCATTGCCTTTTGTTTAAATGTTTTGACACGTTTTGGCCCCGAACAGTTATTTCCACGGGTATCACATCCGGCATAAACAAACGCATTTTGCATTGTCGCATTCAGTGTTTTTAATGCGACCTCGGCACTTTCGATTTTAGACATAATCTGTCCTGCAATTTGTTCACGTGCCAGAACATCTGCGGAAACACCGTTCTGTGCGGCGGCAACCTGGGCATCGGTCAGCATGGCATTTCCCGATGGTGTTGAAATCTGTTGCTTTTGTTGTTGCTGGGCGGCGGCCTCTTGCATGGCGGCGGCGGTCAGTTGTTTTTGTTCATCCAGTGCGGCCTGCATCTGTGCAATCTGCTGTTCATTTTGCTGTTGCATTTGTTGCTGCATTTGTGCCATTTGTTGCTGCATTTGTTGCATTTGCATTGCACTTTGCTGTTGGGCAGCGACTGATGCGGCCTGTTGTGCGGCCAACTGTTGTTGCTGTGCCTTGGTATTGGCATTTGACACCAACTGGGCAGAAATATATTCAATTAAATCATCACCGTATTTTTTACAGGAATCATTAGAATTTACACACCCCTGAACAATAGGTCGCGCTATATCAATTGTTGAACACCCTGAACACTTTGGCTGTGCACATCGCAAAATCAGTGAATTACAATTTCCAAAGTCTGCGGTTGCCCCTGCACCACCGGCCGCCATGGTTCGACTGTTCATCATCTGATTCCAGTTATTATTATTTGTCGCCCCTGAATTACCATTCCACGCGGTCAGATTATTGCCCGCAGTGGTTGCGACCTGGGCCGATGCAACAAACGGCATGGCACAAATCAGCATTGCAAAAATATGCTTAAATATTTTCATATTCTCTCTATCAAGATAATTTTATCACAAAATCAGAGCATATAAAAGTAAAAAAACACCCCCACCCATCGGATGCGTTAAATTAAAGATAATGGTATAGATGCAAGATGAACCCGCCAGTGCAGTGTACATAACGCTACATAAGCCCCCATGCCCGTCAGATGCATTAAATTAAAGATAATGGTATAGATACGGGATGGGGGCGACATCGTAGTGTACATAACGCTACATACCCCCCTGCCCATCAGATGCGTTAAATTAAAGATAATGGCACAGATGCAAGATGAACCCGCCAGTGCGGTGTACAGACGCTACATAAACTGGCGGGTTCACTTGCAGATATGCCATTAGATTTAATTTAAACCAGTATTTGGCGTTTATTTTTTGCATCAGGTCCCGACAGGATTCCATCTTGTTCCATGCGTTCGATAAATCCAGCGGCCCTGTTATAACCAACCCCCAGACGGCGTTGCAGATATGAAATTGTTGGTTTTTTATCACGAATGACGATTTCCTTGGCCTGCTCGTACAGGTCATCTTTGGCACCACCGCCACCAATTGCACCGGGCAAACCTGGGATTACAGAACCACCATCGTCTTCACCTGCGGTAACCCCTTCGGTATATTCTGGTTCGCCTTGTGAACGCAGAAAGTCCCCAATTTTTGTTAATTCATCATCACTGATAAAGGCCCCATGTATACGCACAGCGGCATGCCCACCTTCGCTGAACAACATATCGCCCATTGCCAACAGTTGTTCTGCCCCACCTGCCCCCAGGGATGTCATACTGTCGAAACGGCTGGCGGCCTGGAACGATACGCGTGTTGGAAAGTTTGCCTTGATAACACCTGTGATAATTGTTGCGTCTGGTCGCTGGGTTGCCATGATTAAGTGAATACCTGCGGCACGTGCCTTTTGTGCGATACGTTGCACACACAGTTCCACTTCTTTTTTTGCGACCGCCATCAGGTCGGCCACCTCGTCAATAATGATTACCAGATATGGCATATCAGACATATCAACTTGCTGGGTTTCGAACATCAGTTCACCCGTTTCTGGGTCTGTTCCCACAGCGACCTGTTTGGTTAATCTTTCCCCGCTGTCACGTTTTTGTGCCATAATTTCATTATAACTTTCGATATTACGTGCGTTCAATTGCCCCAGTCGTTTATAACGTTCTTCCATTTCCCGCACGGCCCATTTCAGTGCATTAATTGCCGGCTGGGGTTCCAGTTTAACGATTGGTGTAATCAGGTGCGGGATATTGTCCCAGAACCCAAAGTCCACCCCTTTTGGGTCAATAATCATCAGTTTACATTTATCTGGTGTAAAATGATAAACGATTGATGTGATAATAGATTGCACGAACACAGACTTACCGGACCCTGTACGCCCTGCAATCATCATATGTGGCATTTTCGCCAGGTCAAAATACATAGGATGTCCACCAATATTTACCCCCAAAGCCAGTGGGATTTTATATTTAGACTGGACAAACATCTCGTCTTCCATCAGGCCGCGATATCGCACGACCTGACGCTTGATATTTGCCATTTCCACACCCAGATAATTTGACTTTGGCATCAGTGCGATACGGAAGTTTTCCACCGCCATTGCACGTGTCATATCTTTGCCTGTTTTACTGATATCTGCGATACGTTGTCCTGGCTCTGGCTCGAACTCGTACAACGTAACAACTGGGCCTGGTTTAATACCCACGACCTTGCCAAAAACCCCATATTCTGCAAAATGGGTTTCTATTGAACGTGCATTTTGCATCAATTCGGGCGTGACGGCATACTTTGCCGCCTTGGAATATTCCAACAGACTGGTATCGGGCAATCGATAGACAGAATATGCCTGTGCTGTATTTGGCATTGTGGTATTGGCCACCACCGCGGCCACAGGTGTCGCCGCCTGTTTTTTACGTCGTCCCAACAATCCGCCCCGTTTTTTTTGTACCCCGGACTCAGATTCTGTCGATATTTTGGCTTGCTCGGCCTTATCATCATCACTGGCCACTTTGTTTCCAGCGTCACACACCTCGGTTGGTGCGCCCACCAAATGAAATGCGGACCCTACCCACCGCAAACAACGCACAAATATACGCATTGCCCCACGCACATGCGACCATTTAATATGCAACAGCATACCCGCCATCACAAAAAAGCCCAACATACATGCAATTCCAAAAACCAATACCAAATCGCCAAACACGTTTTCCAAATCAGCCACTGCAATTGCACCAAACATACCACCAAAGGCAGAACTGGTTGAAACAACGCCAAACCCAACGGTTCCCAGACACACTGCGATAAATCCGCGCAACAAATTATATTCTGGTGCCACATCGGCATTAAATCCAATCAGTTTCAAAAAACCCCACCGCACAATACACAATAAAACAAAAAATCCTGGAACCCATCCAATTGCATACTTCAACATAGCAACCAAATACCCCATCACCGAATGTTCTCCAAAGGTACTGGCCACGCCAAAACCCGCCAATTTCGAATCAAAAAACAACAATGTAAACACGGCCCACAGTCCCACCCCACAAACAGCGGCACCAAACACACGGCCCATCAGCCATCGCAAAGATTCTGCTATACTTTTTGGTAAAAAATTTGATTTTCCTGCCATATCAGCATGTATTTTATCATAAAATTCACAAAAACACAAACGTCCCAGAACAATATTTAACAAAAAAAATCCCCAAGCTGGGGATAATTCAAGACCTTCTTAACATACCTTTGACAATATCGGCCACAACCATACCGATAAACGCCCCAAAAATAACATCTGTTGGCCAATGTGCCCCATATGCCACCCGCGAAAAACCAATTAAAATCGCCAGCATCCACGTCAGCGGCTTAAATCGTGGTGCCAACATCCCAATCATAACCAGTCCTGCAAAACTGACCGCCGTATGACCAGACGGCATAGAATTAAATGCCCATTCTGTTGACGGCGGGAAAAAACCCGTCATTCCCAAGGCCTCGTAAAATATTGGTCTGGCCCGCCCAATCAGAACCTTTAACACAGCAACCACCAAGCTGGCCCCTAATACGCTGTAAAGTATTAAAAACGCATTACTTGTCTTTGTTTTTACGAAAAAATCCCGCAAAAAAACCTTTATCTTAACCTTGTTTGCACATTTCAAGAAACTGCAATCTGTTTTTACGCATTTTTTCACACAAAAGAACACCGCGGCAACTGCTGCCACAAAAATCCAATTTTTTGCTGAAAAAATCTGATCAAAAAACCACCACATCCGACAATCAAAATCACGCAACCACACAAACAGTGGTTTATCAAACCATACGATACCGAAAAACATCAGAACGGCAACAATACCCGCCCCCGATATAATTTTATTCCATTTAATTTGATTATCTTTTGTTAAAAACATATTCACACCCCTTATCAAAATTACTCGGCCAATAACCTGTTATAAACCTTTTTATCGGTCAAGATTTGCACAGCCACAGCCACGGCCACCTTGTCTTCATCTGTTCCACTGACAATAACCGGGCACGCTGCACGAATATCATCGGCCTTTATATCCAACTGTTTATTAAAGTCCACAGCATTAAATTGATTATTTATCACGTTCAAGAAAAATGCATTTTGCTGTTGATTTGTTCTGATATTGGACAGGCATACAATTGGAAACAGTCCACGTCCATCTATTATGCCCCCCTGACCAGTTTTAACAGACTTGTTCAGCAGTTCTAATGCACCCCCATTATTTAAATCTATGCGTGACGCAATTCGTGCAGTTCCTGCGGTTGGCGTTCCAACCAACACCCCACGGCCATTTTCATAGAATACCGCAACCAGTGCCTCGGCCGTACCACGTGTATAATCAGACATCAATACCACAACAGGCACATCTGTTACCGCATCAGCACCTGGGACAACTTCTACTTCTTCCTTGGCGGTTTCTACAATTCGCATAACAGGCATCTGGCCAACAAACAATCCGCCCAATTTTGCTGCTGCCCGCTCGTCATCACCGGTTGCCACCCGCAAATCCAGAATAATCCCTGCAACATCTTGATATCGTGCCAAGGCCTCGTTTACGACGGCGGCGGCATTATCCGAAACCCTATGCACTACAATTTCCAGGATTCCACCAGATTTATCGTCACGATAAATAACATCCGCATCAGTCAGGACGATTGTTGCCCGCCTCAGGACAACGTCTTTTTCACCTGTTGGTGTCAACAGCTTAATCTTGGCGGTACCAGAGTTAAAACCACTTATCACTGCGGCCAAATCAGCATCTGTCATATCACGAACATTCGCACCATTTATCTGTACGATTAAATCCCCCGCATGAATTCCCGCATTATCGGCAGGCCCACCTTTATACACACCGCTTACCCGCCAGTTTCCACGTTCATCCCGCATTCCTTCGACACCGACACTGGTCAGTATTCTGCTGTCATCGGCGATTTCTGCCGCTTTTGAAAAGATATAGCGTCCATTTTCATCAACACCGCGTATCAGTGTATCAACAACCGCCTGATATGTTTCACTTTCACTCATATTACGCAGGTATGGGTCATTTGCACGCATTTTTAATATCAAAGCAGTTGTAATTTCGCCGAACCCGTACCAGTCATTTTCATCTGGTCTTGGATAATTTGCGATAATACTGTCCCCCCAAACCAGCACCACCCGTTCATCTGTGGCGGCAACATGTGCAGATTTATTCAGATTTTCCAGACTTTCGATTGCAATATTCAGCCCCTTACCCGCCCAGTTTACATCATCTAATTTCTGATAAATCTCGGCAAAGGTTTCTGACATTTCAAAAACCGGCAATCCATCTTGCACAGGTTCATCTTCAAAGAACAACCCTTCTGCCAAACACGGCACCACCGCCCCCAAGACAAACATAATCCAAACACAGAATTTTTTTATTCCCATTGTTTTATCCCTCCTCTTGGTTGCGGCCTGTACCCGATTATTTTTCGTCTGTATCACGCAGGTTAAAGTTATACAGTATCATATTGGATATATAGATACTGGTAAACGTTCCCATAATAACACTGAAAATCATAGCGATTGAGAAATCACGCAACACCTGACCACCGAATATCAGCAATCCAATCATCGCCAACAGTGTTGAAACACTGGTCAGCATTGTACGCCGCAGCATTTCATTCACCGACAGGTCAATCAAATCGGTCATAGGCATTTTGTGATATTTTTTCACATTTTCGTCAATTCTGTCATAGTTAACAATCTTGTCATTAATGGAATAACCAATACCTGTCAAAATAACAGCAATTGCTGTCTGATTAATTTCCAACCCAACGACTGAAAAGAATCCAAACATCAACACAAAGTCCAGGAACAACGAACAAAACGCCCCGATTGCATACCCGCCTTTGTATCGAATCCAAACATAAATCGCCATCATAACGAACGCGAACAGTATGGCCAAGATACCACCCCGAACCAACTCGCCCCCGATTTTTGGCCCAACAACCTGAACCTGTTCATACTGAACCTTGTCGCCCAGAATATTTTTTATCTGTGCCACACGTTCATTTTGTTCTGTATCGGTTGCCCCCTTGGGCAGTCCCAAACGTATCAAAATCGCATCCCCATCAACCTCTTGCAGTTCTGGGCTAAATTCCTGCAGTGCGACACGCATATTCTCTACGCCATAATTTTCAACCACTGGTTTTACCTCCATCGAGATACCACCAGAGAAGTCAATTCCATAATTCAATCCACGGAACATCAGCGACACCACCGACAGCAAAATCAAAGCCCCCGAAATAATATACGCCAACTTACGATATTTCATAAAATGCAGTTTCATAATCCTTACCCCTTTTTGCATTCTTATTTTTTACCACCGATAAAGCCAATTTTTTTGTTTTTACCGTTCATATACCAATCAACCAGAACCCTGGTCAGACATACGCATGTAAACAGTGTTGTCAAAATACCGATTGACAGTGTTACGGCAAATCCACGAATTGGTCCCGCACCGAATTGGAACAGCACCAACGCACAAATCAGTGTGGTCAAGTTTCCATCCAAGACGGTTTTCATCGCCCTATCAAATCCCATATTCACGGCACGCAGGGTCGGTACACCACTACGCACCTCGTCACGAACACGTTCAAACGGCAATACGTTTGCGTCCACCGCCATACCCAACGTCAACACGATACCTGCAATACCCGGCAACGTCAGTGTCGCCCCGAACAAAGCGGTCACCCCAACAATCATCCCCAGGTTAACCATCAACGCGATACCTGCAATAACACCAAAGCCACGATATACCATAAACAGGAATATAAAGATAAATATTACACCTGCGATTGCACCAACCTTTCCCTGTTCAATCGTATCTGCCCCCAGTCCGGCCCCGACCGTACGTTCTTCGATAACCTGCAATGGGGCGGGCAACGCACCACTTCTCAGCAGCACGGCCAAATCCTTGGCACCTTGTAATGAAAATCCCCCTGAAATCTGCCCACGTCCACCTGGGATAGGTTCACGAATTGTTGGTGCAGATAAAACTTTGCCGTCCAGCACAATTGCAAAGCGTTCATTAACATGTTCTGTTGTCAGTTTTGCAAACTTACGTGCACCACTGGCATCAAACACAGTCGTCACAACCGGCATATTATTCTGATCAAAATCCGCCTGAGAATCCTTTAACGAATCCCCTGACACCTCTACCCTGGTATAGACCGGCACCATTTGTTCTGGCATATCCATATAAGGCATAAACTCAGTTCCATTTGGTGCACGCCCTGACTGCAGCTGTTCCATTGACACAGATTCATTAACCAAATGGAATGTCATTTTTGCGGTTTGACCAATTAATTCTTTGATACGTTCTGGGTTATCGACACCAGGCAACTGAATCAAGATATACTTACCGCCCTGGCTTTGAATTGAAGGGTCTTTGGTTCCCAACGCATCAATACGACGACGCACAATTTCTATACTGCGTGCCAGCGCATCTTGCACCATTTCTTCTTTTTGTTTATCAGAATACTTCAGTTCGATTGTTTTTCCATCAGATGTGATATCCACGGTATTTGCGAACACACTTTTCAGACGTCCTTTTGCATCGGATACCTGATTTTCATCCCTGACCACCAGTGACACAACCCCATCGTGATTTCTCAGATTCGAGAATCGAATAACCCCCTTGTTTCGGTCAATCATAGCACTGCGTGTTTCTTCATACAGTTGCTCTGACTTTTCTTTTAACATGGTTGCGGTATCAACCTCTAGCAACAACTGTGCCCCCCCTTTCAAATCCAGTCCCAACGGCACTGGTTGAATCCATGATGGGAAAAACTTTGACAGACTTGGTGCGATTGTCGGAATTGACAACATCACACAAAACACCGACACAAATACAATCGCCAGTTTTTTAAACATAACCTAACCCTTTCTTTTATTACTCTGCAATTGCGACTGCGTTTTTATTAACTTCGATAACAACGCCTTTTGCAATTTCGACTTCCAATGATTTTTCGTTGATTTTTTTAACAGTTCCATAAATACCTGCGGCCATAACGCGATTACCAACCTGCAGTGAATCCAGCATTTTCTGATATTCCGCCATACGCTTTTTATTTGGTCTGACCATAAACAGGTAAATAATTCCAAACACCACAGCACAGTACATTACCAATCCCCAGAACCCATTTTGTGGGGCGGCCTGCACATTTTGTGTGGCGACATTAACAACATCTGCTGTCTGTTCCATTATGAATCTCCTTACTTTAATACCCAAACATTAGTAAATAAACCCAACAAAGTAAAGCGGAAATACAACAAATTACAATCTTTCGAACCAGGTATCAATTTCTGTCATAGGGATAAATTTATAAACCGGCCGTCCATGATTACATTGTCCACCCCGTTCTGTCTGTTCGATATCCCGCAGCAGTGCATCCATCTGCATCATGTCCAGTTTTTGCCCTGCCCGCACGGAATGATGGCATGCCCAGTTTGCCAGTTTCAGGTGCAATTTTTCCCCCAACTGTGCCGAGTGTCCATTTGCACGCACTTCATCTGCGACCGATTTCAATAATTTTTCCCAGTCTAAATCCCAATCGGCTGGTTTTTCAAAAATTGCGATTGCATTTTCACCGAACGCGTCCAGCACCAATCCAGACTGTTTCATTTCATCTGCGATTGAGACAATTGCATTAACTTCTTCCTCGCGCAAGTTCACAACAATCGGTGTCAATAATGGCTGAGTTTTAATCTTATTATTTCTTAATTTTTCATACGTGATACGTTCATGGGCGGCATGTTGATCAATTATCACCATATTGTCATCTTTTTGTGCGATGATATATTTATTTCCCACCTGTCCGATGACCCGCCCCAGCGGCAAATCCACAACAATCGCATTGTCCAGAACGGGATTTTCGTTTATTTCCACACGATGTTCAGGCATAAAAGGAAACAAAACATCACGCACAGTTTGCAAATCAGTTTTTACACCAAAATCAAACTTAACTGGGGCGGCTTTTGGCCCCATACGAAATGTTGAACATCCATGATTATTTATTTCCGGCACATTGGCTGATTCATTACGTTCATAGACTTGCGGCATCATTGTTTGTGACAATCTATCTCGCAGGGTCTTGATAATAAAAGACCGCACATGATTAGGTTCCAGGAAATGCACATCCGTCTTGGCGGGTGACACATTAACATCCACGGCATTTGTCGGCAACGTCAGGTATAACGCACACAGTGGGAATTCGCGCGCATGCATAACATCCATATACGCGGCCCGCAACGCCCCGACCAACACCTTGTCTTTTACTGGCCGTCCGTTTACAAACAAGAATTGATCTATACTGGACGCCCGCCGCAATGTAGGTTCAGATATAAATCCGGTCAATTTCATATTTGAACTGTTTGACACAGCATCTATTTCCAGCATACGTCCCAAAACATCATCGCCCATAACCGCGACAATTCTGTCCAGCAAATCCTGATTTTTTGGGAATCGCCATTTATTATTCAGTGTAAATCCAACATCTGCCCGTGCCATAGCCAACCGCTTTACCACATCTAACACGGACATCATTTCTGCCCTGTCGCCACGCAAAAACTTTAATCTTGCGGGTGTTTTTGCAAACAGGTTCTGCACCCGAATTCTGGTACCACTTTCCCAATCAGACGGCCGCACGACACCGGTTGTTGCATCTATTTGCCATCCATTTTCATCAATTCCATTACATGTATCAATTGTCATATCGGACACAGACGCAATTGACGGCAACGCTTCGCCACGAAACCCCATAAAGTTTATATTCAGCAAATCATCATCGGGCAGTTTTGATGTTGCATGACGTGTAATTGCCCGGCATAAATCATCACGACTCATCCCCGAGCCATTATCTGTGATTGTAATCTGCGTACGTCCCCCATCAATCACATCAATCATAATTTGGTCTGCCCCCGCATCCAGTGCATTTTCCAGCAGTTCTTTGACCACACTGGCAGGTCTTTCGACCACTTCTCCTGCGGCAATTTGGTTAATCAAGAAATCTGGCAGAATGCGTACAGACATACATTTGTCCTATTCTTTAAATTTTACTTCCAAAATTTCATATTCTTTTTCACCACCTGGCAACCGAACGATACAGGTATCCCCGACACACTTGCCAATCATGGCCCGTCCAACTGGCGAAGTGCATGAAATTACCGTCCGTCCATCAGACTCAATATCGGACAAAATACGGCATTGCATTTTATTACCATCTTCATCTTCGGCGATAACACGTGCCCCGAACACCACCCTGTTTCCTGTCAGACTGTCAACATCTATAACATTTGCATTTTGGATTAAATCTTCGATAAATCTGATTCTGTTATCAATTTTTCTTTGCTGTTCTTTTGCTGCACTGTAATCAGCATTTTCCGACAAATCCCCCAGTGATCTGGCCCACTGGACAGTTTTCAATATTTCCGGTCTTTGATTTTCCTGTAAATCCCTCAGTTCTTTTTGCAGATTTTCAAATCCTGCACGTGAAATTGGTTTTTTTTCCATATTATTATCCTGCTGTTGGTCTGATGGGCAAATTATACGCATTCATTTTAATTTTGCAATTATGAAATTAACAATGTATAGTATACATAATATGTTCAGGATAAATATCTTAACCAAATTTTTACTTCGCCGATTTTTTTCTGGTGTTGGTCTTGTTATGTTGGTTGTATGTGGCATTATATTGGCGGTCACATTTGTAGAACGTCTGCCATCTAATCCGACTGCCATGGCTGCTTTATATGAATCGTGGGTACGTCTGTTGGAATATGTGCCATTATTTTTACCATTGGCGGTATTTATGGGCACCCTGTTTACAGCATACAATCTGACCAAATCCAGTGAAAGCATTATTGTATCCAGTGCAGGTCTGTCACCATATCAATCCAGTCGTCCATTTTTGATTGGGGCCTTTTTGATTGGCGTCTTTGCGACAACTGTGATAAATCCATATTCGGTCAGAATCAGTTCAGACAACATCACCCACGACCATTTACAGCTGGTTGACAACCAAATATGGCTGCGTGAAGAATCTGAAAACGGCTATATTACTATGCACGCCAGAAACATGCACAAGGCGGGCAACATACTGATTTTCGAAACGGCCACGGTCTATACCCAGACCCCATCGTTCAGATTAACCAACCGGATAAATGCAGACACTATAACCTTGTCTGACGCGGGTTTATATGCGAACAACGCGACAATTTGGCATGCAGACGGCACGACGACATTTGGCACATGGCAAACACCTACATTACTGACCACCCAGACGGTATTGGACCGTTATCTACAACCGGACCAGATTTCATTTTGGCAGTTACCTGATTTCATACACCGCATGGAATCCATTGGTGCGCCTGTTCGCGGACATCGTGTACAATTGTGGACATTGTTGTTTTTACCATTAACCATGATATCCATGGCCACATTGGGCATTGCATTTTCCCAGACAAAACAACGTCGCAATTACAGTTTTGGTATAAAGTTCAGCTTGGGCATAATCACATGCTTTGCGGTATATTTTCTGATAAACATGTTTAATGCGCTGGGGTCCACAGGCACATTGCCACCTGTATTATCCATCATTGCCCCCCCTTTGATTATCATTGCGGCTTCGGGCATATTTATAACCAGTTTTGACACAATCTAAGCCCTGGGGGATTATCGCAATGCCAAAGAAAAAGAAAACACATAATAAAATATTAAAAGTTCTGATATGGCTGCTGATTGCGGCACTGATTATACTGATGATAATATCATTTTCATCCCCCCTTCACATGACCGAGGTAATAGTATATCCATGAACTACATAGAAATTTTTCTCGAGGCCCTATCTGCCGAACACGGTCGCAGTGAAAAAACCCTGGCCAGTTATGAATCCGACTTGCGATTGGCGGACGCATCCATACCGGGTGGTTTACTGAATGCGGACACACACGCACTTCAGACCTATTTATCTGGCCTGCCAGACAAACCATCATCTATTTCCCGCAAGGCATCTGCCCTGCGTGGCTTTTATAAATTTTTAATGTTGGAAAAGATGATATCATCAAATCCCACAACGAATTTGGAATTACCGAAACGCAATCGCCCGCTGCCAAAGTTCTTATCGGTACAAGAAATAGAACTATTGATATCCAGTGCTGGCGACACCCGCAATTCGACGCGTCTGCGCGCAATGATAGAATTACTGTATGCATCTGGGCTGCGCGTATCAGAATTATGCGAATTACCAATGACCGGCGTTTTGGGCAACAAATTACTGATACACGGCAAAGGTTCCAAAGAACGTATGGTTCCCATGCACAACACAGCAATCAGTGCATTAAACAAATGGTTATCCATACGGGACAA
Source organism: Alphaproteobacteria bacterium (assembly GCA_017522445.1). Lineage (GTDB taxonomy): Bacteria > Pseudomonadota > Alphaproteobacteria > Rs-D84 > Rs-D84 > Enterousia. Next base: position 16,296 of record JAFWZK010000042.1, on the reverse strand, counting down.
TGACACATCGAAATATGTATTTCCATCAAACAGCAAAATGGGTCACATAACCCGCGATGGATTTTTCAAGATATTAAAAAAGTGTGCCATTTTATCTGGCATATCCCCCGACCGGGTCAGCCCCCATGTTCTGCGTCATTCGTTTGCATCGCATCTGTTGGCGGGCGGTGCGAACCTGCGTGCGATACAAACCATGCTGGGACACGAAGATATTTCTACGACCCAAATTTACACTCACGTGATGCCGGACAAATTACTTGAAACGGTATCGCATCACCCACTTGCAACCCCCAAGGATACTGATAAATGATACGAAAATGTGACCACCCCGGCTGTACCAAGGCAGGTACATGCCGTGCCCCCAAGGACCGAACACTGCAAGAATACTGGATGTTTTGTCCAGAACATGCGGCCGAATACAATAAAAATTGGAATTATTACGCTGGCATGACAGACGAAGAAATTGAAGACGATTGGGAAACATCCGTATTTGGTTCACCGTTAAAATCTGGCAGGCCCAGCAAAACATCTGGTACGGATTACGCCAAATTCATAAACGACTTTTTAACAGGTCGCAGTCAATTTGACAAAATGCCCCAGCCATCAAAATTACCAACCAATGTAACCTCTGCCCTGCGTGTATTTGACCTGGGCATCAGTGCATCATGGCGTGATGTTGGTATAAAATATCGCACCCTGGCGAAAAAATATCACCCCGATACCGCCACAGACAAAAAAAATGCAGCGGTCGAGTTTTCTAAAATTTCCGCCGCATACGACATACTCAAAAAACACTTTGGCAAGAAATAACGAACAAAAAACGCCCGATTTGGGCGTTTTATTTAATGTTTTCCACCAATTTTTGTACGTCCCCCCATCAGTGGTTGCAGTTTTTTTGGAATATTTACCGAACCATCTGGATTTTGATGATTTTCAATCACTGGTACAATTGCACGTGGCAACGCAATTCCTGTGTTATTTAAAGTCGCACAGAACTGCATCGAACCATCTGTTGCACGATATCTGGTATTTGTTCTACGTGCCTGAAACTGTCCAATTGACGAACACGACCCCAGCTCGCGATATGTATTTTCACTGGGGAACCATGCTTCGACATCATGCATTTTAACCTTGTTAAAGCCCATGTCGCCCGTACAGGCCGCCACCACACGGTATGGCAATTCCAAATCCTGCATAACTTCGCACAGATTGTTCAGCAAATGTTCATGCATTTCATCTGATTGTTCTGGTGTACAATATACATATTGTTCCACTTTGTTAAATTGATGTATACGCACGATTCCGCGGGTATCACGACCTGCGGCCCCCGCCTCTTTTCTGAAACATGGTGAATATCCTGCATATTTAATTGGCAAATCTTTTTCGTTCAAGACTTCATCAGCATGCAGCGAATTCAGCACAATTTCCGCCGTCCCCGCCAGACATCTGTCAGTATCCGTCAGCATAAACACATCATTATTCATCACTGCCAAATCCGTCCCCATAAAATGCCCAGCATTAAAAATAGTCTGTGGTTTTGTGATTGACGGACAGTTTACGAACACAAACCCCTTGCTGATTAATTTCTGAATAACATACGTCTGAATGGCCAGTTCCAGTTCTGCGGCCTCGCCAAACAAAGCATACGTACGTGTACCGCAGATTCCTGCGATTTTTTCAGGTTTCCACCAACCGTTCATTTCCAGCAAATCCCATTGTGCCCGTGGTGTAAAGTCAAATGCACGTGGCACACCAACGCGTCTTACTTCTATATTTTCGGTATCGTCTTTGCCGACTGGTGCATCTGCCGCCGGGATTTGTGGCACCCGCCGCAACAAATCGGCCAGTTTTTCTTCCCCTGCCGCCAATTCTGCCAAATCATTTGCGATTTCCATTCCGATTTCTTTGCTGCGTGCAATCAGTGTTGCTTTATCCACAGCGGTCGGTATTTCGCGTGTAATTTTATTTTTTTCTGCAGTTTTTGCCTGGGTTATTGTTTTCAGTTCACGCACACGCACATCCAGTGCCAGAATTTCATCAACATAATCTGTCACACCTTTTAATTCGCATGCTTTTTTTACAATTTGTGGATTTTCACGAATGAATTTCATATCCAACATAACACTTACCTCTTTATTTTATTTATCAAAAATACACTGTACTATTTTTAAATTAAAATACACGACAAACTATTCCCCCAAAGGGGATGAAGACAAATAAAAAAACAGAAAACTCATAATCATAACGACATTTATTATAGCTTTAATTCTCTCCCAGTGCAAGATTTTATATTGAATTATTTCATTTGCATAAATATTGCGGCATATGTTATGCTGAGGCACATAGACAGGGAAAGGTAAAAATAATGTATGATATTATTATATTGGGTTCTGGGCCTGCGGGATTAACCGCGGCATTATACGCGGCCCGTGCGAACAAGAAAACATTGGTCTTGGGTGGCAACCGCCTGGGCGGTCAGATGGCTGGCATAGCCGTATTGGAAAATTATCCTGGCTGGTCGGGCAGTGGTTATGACCTGGCACAATTTATGAAGAATCAGTGCGAACACTTTGGTGCGACTATTGAATTTACATCCGCGACCAATGTCTGTGGTGATTCTGTAAACGGTTTTATAATAAGTTGCGACAACGGCACTGAATATACTGGCAAATGTGTAATTATTGCAACGGGTGCATCGCCACGAAAACTGGAAATTGCGGGTGCTCGTGAATTAATGGGTCGCGGCGTATCATATTGTGCGACATGCGATGGATTTTTCTTCAGTGGCAAAACTGTAATTGTATTGGGCGGTGGCAACAGTGCATTAAACGACGCATTGTATTTGGCAGATTTGGCCAAGACGGTAAAAATTGTATATCGCAAATCAGAATTCTCCCGTGCCGAGGATATTTTGCGTCAACGTGTTGCAGAACGCGACAATATTGAATGCCTGTTTAACACAGACTTGGTAAAAATCGCAGAAAAACCTGATTCTGCGGACGGCGAATTAATCGTCACCACCACAGACGGCACAGAAATAACGGTTGACGGTGTATTTGTTGCCATCGGACACGAGGCAAACACAGATTATCTGTGCGAAAAGATAAAACGCGATTCACTGGGGCGTCTGGCACCATCTGACCTGCCCGATGGTGTTTTTGTTGCGGGCGACGTCCACAGCGATATCAAGATGCAAATTGCAACGGCCGTTGGCACGGGCTGTACTGCGGGCATGGATGCAATTGCATATTTGAACAAACAGTCATAAAAAAAGAACGCCCAAACGGGCGTTTTTATTATTTGGTCAGCATCCGCCATTTTTTTTGCAGATATTTTACGACCGGATGCTTGATTGTCATCTGTGCACTGGCATGTAATTTTTCGGATTTTTCGACCAAAATCTCTGCTGATACAGGTGCCAAATACCTGTTATTTTTATTAGGTGACGTTCTGTCATATTCCCACTGCTGAATATCTGTACAGAATGCAAAGAACGCTGTATACAGGTTTCCTGTTAATGCCCCTTGTGCCTTTGCCACAACCATTACCTGGGGCGATTCAACGATATAGTACGCCTCTTCTGTTTTTTTCAATTTTTTATCCAGTGCATATTTTTCAGCACGCTCTACCCATGCTTTTTGTGTATTCTCGCGTGCAAAGTGCAGTTCTGGATTTCTGGCCAGTTCATTCATGAACACCAACGCACGTGCAGCGGCATATTTATCTTCACGTTTTAATATCGTCCACCTTTTTCTAAGATTGTCTTTTGCCAGCAACACAAAACTTTCCAGTCCGGTTTTAATTGCATTTCTTACAACTGTATCTTCAAATTGTTTTTGCATTTTTCATCCTGATATTTTGATTAGTCTGCCCACAACAATATAGACAAAAATGTGCAAAAGTCAAATTTTTTATAAAAAAACATACATATTTTGTTGAAAAGTCAAAAGTTTAAGTATACCCTGTACCCGATTAAATAAAAAAACGGGGCAAAACCAGATGAAAATTCGTAATATTGCAATTATCGCACACGTAGACCACGGCAAAACGACACTGGTCGACAACATGTTAAAACAGGCGGGCACATTCCGCGAAAACGAACACGTTGATGAACGCGTCATGGACAGTGGCGACATTGAACGCGAACGCGGCATTACAATTTCTGCCAAACCTACATCTATTTTATGGGGCGAATACAAGATAAACATTGTTGACACACCCGGCCATGCAGACTTTGGTGGCGAAGTCGAACGTATTTTATCAATGGTTGACGGCGTTGTACTATTGGTTGACAGTGCCGAAGGCCCCCTGCCCCAAACCAAGTTTGTATTATCCAAGGCATTAAAACTGGGGCTGCGGCCAATTGTTTGCATTAACAAGGTTGATCGTGCAGATGCCCGTCCAGACGAAGTCCTGACCGAAACATTTGACCTGTTTGACAAATTGGGTGCCACAGATTCGCAACTGGATTTCCCGTATTTGTATTCTGTTGGTCGTGACGGTTGGGCGGTACGCGATTTAAATGACGAACACCGCGATTTAACCCCATTGTTCCAGTTAATTATTGACCACGTACCTGCCCCTGACTGTAACGGGGAACGTTGTCAGCTGGACGCACCGTTCAAAATGTTGGCCACCACGCTAGAGGCAGACCCATACGTCGGTCGCATTTTAACCGGCAAAATTGAATCTGGCACGGTACGCGTTGGTCAATCGGTCAAGGCAATTAATCGCAACGGCGAGTTTATTGAAAACGCCAAAATTACCAAGATTATAGAACATCGTGGCATTGAAAAGATTTCCCGCGATTCTGCATCCGCCGGCGACATTGTCGTGGTGGCTGGTTTTTCCAAGGCAACTGTTGCAGATACCCTGTGTGATACATCTGTAACCGAACCAATTCCAGCCATGCCAATTGATCCACCAACCCTGACGATGACATTTTTTGTGAACACATCCCCATTGGCTGGTAAAAGTGGTAAAAAATTAACATCACGTATGATTGGCGAACGCCTGTTCAAAGAGGCCGAAACCAACATCGCACTGCGTGTTGAACAAAGCGAAAATAACGAGGCCTTTGAAGTATCAGGTCGTGGCGAATTGCAACTGGGGATATTGATTGAAACCATGCGCCGCGAAGGATTCGAGCTGTCCGTATCACGTCCACGCGTTGTCATGCACACAGACGAAAACGGCAATCGCCTGGAACCAATCGAAGACGTTGTTATTGACGTAGACGACGAATTTTCTGGTGTTGTTATTGAAAAAATGACCAAACGCCGTGCAACAATTACCGAAATGAAATCATCTGGCGGTGGCAAAACCCGCATTGTATTTTCTGCCCCATCACGCGGTTTGATTGGATATTTATCAGAATTCCGCACCGATACGCGTGGCACAGGTATTATGAACCGTGTTTTTGATAAATACGACACATACCGTGGCCCAATTATGCAATATCGTCCCGGTGTTTTGGTATCTATGGAAAAGGGGTCGGCCGCCACATATGCCCTGTTTAATTTGCAGCCACGTGGCACATTATTCATCGACCCACAAACCGAAGTTTATTCGGGCATGATTATTGGTGAACACAGCAAAGAAAACGACCTGGAAGTAAACCCGATTAAGGGCAAAGAATTAACCAACATGCGTTCAGTAACAGCGGACGAAAAATTATTCTTGGCACCACCGCGTCGCATTTCTTTGGAGGAGGCCCTGTCCTATATCCTGGATGATGAATTGGTTGAAATAACACCTGACACTATTCGGCTTCGCAAACGCGAACTGGACAGCAACACTCGCAAAAAGTTAAAAAAACACATCGAAGAATAAAAACCTGCACCCCATGATGGGGTGTTTTTATTTACTATGAATCAAACAGTTGCAAATTCCCATAAAAATGTATACATTATAGGATATGACAGCAAAGCGTTTATTTTTATTTGCGGGCTATAACGCATCTGGGGTTACAGATTCTGCATTATTGTACTACATACGTTCGTTATCTGAATTTGGGGACATTGTTTTGGTTATGGATTCTGACTGTTCTGAATCTGAATTATCCCGGATTCGCCCCTATTGCCTGTACGCATCTGGGGTTCGTCATGGCGAATATGATTTTGGCTCTTACAAGCGGGCATACATATGGGCAACAGAAAATTTGAAATTATCAGACTATGATTTTGTATACATGGTCAACGATTCTGTGTACGGTCCTTTTTATGATTTGGCGCCATATTTTCGCGAAACAGAATCCTATCACGTTGACGCATTTGGGATGGTGCAAAAACGCCACCGCACCAAGGCACACATTCAATCTTGGTACATAGGCATGCACCCCAGTGTATTCTTGTCCCCATGGTACGATGAATTCATGCGTGGTATAACCAGGCAAAAAAGCAAAGGCACCATTACCCGTGTTTATGAATTGGGCTTTTCAAAAATGATAACCTCTCATGGTTTGCGATGGAAATGTATGTATTCTGTCCACAATCGCGGTGTTTATAACAGGATTAAGCATCTGTACAACGCCCGCATGCCCTTTATGAAAAAGGTTGCTTTTAATCGTCATTATGGTGCCTTGGGACGCCAGATTTCATACGTTTTGAACAAGTTATCACCAGATTTACGTAAAATAATTTTGGAATCTGCCGCTGCTCAATACGGCCCCCAGCATCTTGATTGGTTATTAACAAAAAATCCACTTCGTTCTGGTTTTCGTCACATTCGTTATGCCTTGTATAAATTTTTTATCAAAGGAATCTGAACATGAAAAAACGTATTGCAGCAATAACTATGGCCCGTAACGATGAATTCTTTCTATCCCGCTGGATTAAGTATTACGGCGACCAAATTGGCACAGAAAACCTGTATATCTATCTGGACGGCACGGACCAAACTATTCCAGAAAACGCTGGCAACGCTAAAATAACCAAACTGCCCCACACCGACATGGGCCGTTCCACGGGGGACAAATACAGAATCAATTTACTATCCGACCTGGCAAAAAAATTATTTGATGACGGTTATGACATTGTGATTGGCTGCGATTGTGACGAGTTTTTAATTATTGACCCTGTCGTGAATACATCTTTATCAGAATATCTGTCATCTCGGGACATAAAAACCACACTGTCTGGGCTGGGGCTGGACGTTGGTCAACACATGACACACGAAGCCCCATTGGACACATCCAAGCCCTTTTTATCCCAGCGCAGCTATGCACTGTTATCGACCCGGTATACGAAACCGGTTGTTATAAACCGGCCCGTTTCCTGGGGCAGTGGTTTTCACAGCATACGCGGACACAACTTTCACATTGACCCCAATTTATATCTGTTGCATTTTGGTGCGGTCGATATGGACATGCTGGTGGCCAAGGCCGAATCTCGTGGTCCCGACTGGGTAAACCACCTGCGTCGTCGTGGTAATGGCACGATAAACGACGTCACAAATCGCCGTGCCCACGGTGAAAGATGGCTGAAAATTGCACGCATTATGCAACGCATATTTCGTCCGATATACGCATGGGATAAACCCGGCATGTTTGGCATTAAACGCGTTGTAAAAATACCAAAACGTTTTATAAAATCGGGGGTATAACAAACATGAAGCAAGATATGAAAATTGACTTGGTCTATTTATGGGTTGACGGTAGTGACAAATCATGGCGTGCCCAGAAAGATAAATGGCTGGAAATAATCAAGGGTCAAAAACCCGTCTATCGCGATGCCGCGGTCGAGGCCCGCTGGCGTGACAATGGCGAGTTGCGCTATTCGCTTCGCAGTGTTGAACAATTTGTCCCCTGGGTGAATCACATCTATATTATCACTGGTTTTGGTCAGGTACCAAAGTGGCTGAACATCAACCATCCAAAAATTACGATTGTTCCGCACGAACAGATATTTCCATCTGACGCTTTGCCAACTTTTAATGCCACAGCGATTGAGATGTGCATACCAAACATTCCCGGTTTATCAGAACACTTTTTACTGATGAATGACGATTTATTTTTTAACCGTCCGTTAAGTCCCAACTTTTTCTTTGACCGTCATGGTCGTGCCCTTGTCCGTTTCAGCAATCATTCGGGACGCACCAAAGACATAGAACAATGGAAATCGCGTGTTGATGAATACAATCAAACACTGATTTTATCTGCGGAATTCATCCATCGTGTATTTGGTCGCAACGTATATAAGTATCGTCCCTCACATGGTATCGACCCATACATAAAGTCATCTTGGATTGAATGTCGCACCCATCCCAAAATTGCCCCACAAATAGACTCGCAAATATATAACAAGTTCCGCACCAATACCGAGGTTCAACGTTGGATATTTAATCTGTACGATTTGATACATGGTCGTGCCCGTTTTATACATTCGCGTGCCCGCAAGTTCACACGTCACAAATTCACAGACGCCATCTATAATACCCTGTTTGCATTTCAGATAAAGAACTCTCCTGTTTATTGCATGGATACGGTATCAGGTCGCGATGCGATATTACGTGCCCCGATATTCTGTATAAACGATTCTGCCGATACCAGCGATAAAATTTTGGAAAACAACGCCCGCTTTATGCAGGAACGCTTTCCAAACAAAAGTTCATTCGAAAAATAAAAACATCCCCCAATCGGGGGATTTTTATTCACATCTGCACTGTTTTATCAAACAGCAAATATCATTTCGCAATTTTGCTGCCCACTTATACGGTGGCCTGTCCAGCACCCCATTACGTTCCAGTTCACGAAAACACTGGCACGCCACTGCGACTTCATCATCTCCGTCCAGATACTTGATTTTACTGAACGCTTTTTCGATAAAATACCATTGAAAGTTTTCGGACCACATTTTCATTTGATATGGTGTGGCCTGTTCTTGGTATGCCTTGTACGCACAATCCAATCCCACACACAAACTTTTCATAATCTTTAACTGTTTTGCACTTAAAACTATTCCACCAAAGTTAGGCACATAGAAATACAACGGCAGGTTTGCGATTGTAACCCGTGGATTACGCAACATAACCATACTCCACCATGGGAAATCCTCGAATAAAATTCCCTTGATATATGGAATATCTTCTATCAGCGATTTTTTATAAAGATTTTTCCACACCTGACAGTGCTTAATCATCCACTTCTTTTTATTCCGCGGCACATTAACCATACGCTCTGTTGCGAATGCATATATATCATCTGTAATCAGTGTTGGTATTTTATCCAGGTTATATTTTTTATTTATACGTTTTGGAATAACATTATCTGTATCCATTTTCAGGAAATGTCGCACCATTAACTGTGGTCTGTATATCCTGTCGTATGTAAACGCGACAATATCGGTTCCGTCACGTTTTGCCAGATTATATGTTATTGCCATGGTCTGTGGATGAATAAAATCATCACTGTCCAGGTACAAGACATATTCGCCGGTTGCATGCTGCATACCGACATTTCTGGCATCGGACAATCCGCCATTTTCCTTGGTTACCAATTTAAATCGTTTATCTTTTTGTGCAAACTCTTTTACTATTTCGACGCTGTTATCTGGGCTTCCATCATTTACACAGATTGCCTCCCAGTTTTGAAAGGTCTGTTTTTGCACACTTTCCAAACATTTTCTCAGGAATTTTTCAACATTATAAATTGGTATAATAACTGAAATCGCCGGCATTGTATTACCCCCCCTTGGTTTTATTATCTGAACAGATTAATAATCTTTCGCATTCGCCACAAAGTCATAACCCCATGTTTTTTTGCAAAGTCACGTCTGTACTTTTTACCGATTTGATATTGCATTTTAACCTTGGCCCTGTGTTCCGCCTCGCGCGAGTTTAATGCTGAATTTTCATTAAACATATAGTGATAACTTACCCCTGGCACAGTCACAACCATATTTGCCACAGCGATTGCCCCCAAGACAAACAAAGTATCTTCCTGGGCAATCAAATTGGTATTAAATTCCAGATTATTTTTCCGAACAAAGTCCGCATTGAACAGATACCGCCACACGTACGAGTCAGTCAATGCGAACGAGTATCTTAATTTTTCCCTGATTGTTCTTCCCACTCGTTCCTTGTGATAAATAATGGATTTAGTATATTTATTATCACTAACAAATCCAGACACCACCATATCAGATTGATACTGTTCTGCAATTCTGACCATTTGTTCCAAATACCCAGAATCCATCCAATCATCGGCATCCAGAAACTGAATATATTTTCCAGTTGCCAATTTAATCCCATCATTTCTGGCTGCGGACACACCTGCATTTTGCTTATGAACAATCACAAATCGACTATCCCGTACGGCATATTCATCCAGTATTGCAGGCGACTTGTCTGGGCTGCCATCATCGACACAAATTGCCTGCCAATCGCCCATGGTTTGTGCCAGCAGACAGTCCAAACAACGTTTCAGATATTTTTCAACCTTGTACACAGGAATAATAACCGATACCACTGGCATAACCGTCCCCTTTCTTTACATCTTCAGCATTTCTGCCGCCACTGTTCCTGGTTTTGGATTTTTGGCCTGGTGATATGTTGTCTTTTGAAAGAATGCACCCGATGTCACACGTTCAAACTCTTCTTTGTTATATGGCTTGTCATGATACGCCCACCACAGTGCATGTGTTGGGTCTTGGTCAACATGCGGCATTTTTGCAAAGTACTTTTTCGCACGTGGGTCATGTGTCACCATTGTCTTGAACAACAACTGATGCATAAAGTAATCAAAGCATCTGTTTTCATGCATCCAGTAATCCAAAATCATCGCCCGCCAGGCATCCAGCAAATATGCCCCCTTGCGTGAACGGATAAAGCAGTTTTGCATATAACTGTACGGACTGCCGACATTTTGTCCCGCCATATAGACAAAGAAATCTTCATTTTCAATCCAGTCTGGAATTGCCTGGGTTACAAAACCTGTTGAATCCAACCAGTACCCACCATGATTATACAGCAGTTCCACCCGGCAAATATCTGCAAAGTGTGCATGTGATATTTTACCCTGCTTTCTTTTTTTCATAATTTCTTCTGGCAGTGTAATATAGTCAAACACTGTCTTTTCATCCAGCACAATCAGTTCCTGTTTACAGTGGCGTCTGACACTGCGAAAACATGCCTTGACCAGTTCTGGTGCATTTTCTTCACCCTGCAACCACAGCGAAAAGATTTTATCATTTGCATCATTATTAATAACTTTACGTTCTTTGACGGCGGCCGCGGCGGGCAAATATCGTTCAAAATATTTTGGTATTTCACGTTCGATAACCGCACTGCGTACCATACGTCTGTGTTTTCTGTCCCGCCAGAACCAGTTCAAAATATGCCCCTGCACAACAATTTTTGTCATTGCCCACGTACGTTTCAGATTCATCATAACACCCCTGTTTTATTTTTATAAACATACCCAGCCAAAACAACATTTGACTGGGACACAATTATTCTTCGACCGCCACATTATCGTCATCATCATCGCCTGGCCCGGTTGTCATTTCTTCTGCAATACCTGCGGCACGTGCCATGATTTTATCCAACAGTTCCTGTTGTACATTTGGCCTGTCTTTTAACCATTGGCGTGCATTATTTTCGCCCTGGCCCATACGTTCACTGTTATAGGAATAAAAACTGCCGGCTTTTTCAATCAGGTCATATTTTACCCCCATATCCAGGATTTCACTGACCCGTGAAATACCTTCGCCGTACATAATCTTAAAGTCCACTGTACGAAATGGCGGTGCAACCTTGTTTTTCACAACCTTGACACGTGTCTCATTCCCCAGTACTTCTTCTTTATCCTTAATCGACCCTGTCCGTCTGACATCCAAACGCACAGACGCATAGAACTTTAACGCATTACCACCCGATGTTGTTTCTGGATTTCCAAACATAACACCAATCTTCATACGAATCTGGTTGATAAAGATAAGCAATGTATTACTGCGTGAAACCGACCCCGCCAGTTTTTTCAAAGATTGACTCATCAACCGTGCGGTTGTCCCGACAAAGGAATCCCCAATATTACCTTCCAGTTCTGCCTTGGGCACCAGTGCTGCCACAGAATCTATAACAACAACGTCAACCGCCCCAGACTTAATCAGTGTGTCTGCGATTTCCAGTGCCTGTTCCCCAGAATCCGGTTGTGAAATAATCAGATTTGCAACATCGACCCCCAGTTTTTTTGCATAGTACGGGTCCAACGCATTTTCTGCATCGATATATGCACATGTACCACCTTTCTTTTGTGATTCTGCAACCGCATGCAGTGCCAATGTTGTTTTACCTGAACTTTCTGGTCCATAGATTTCAACGATACGTCCCTTTGGGTATCCGCCGATTCCCAACGCGATATCCAGCCCCAGCGACCCTGACGAGATTGCCTCGATTGTTTGTTGGGACCCATCGCCCATTTTCATAATTGCTTCTTTACCGAATTGCTTTTGAATTTGTGCCAATGCAGATTCCAGTGCAGGATTTTTTCCACCTGTTGCAACTTCTTTGGCTGTATCTTTCTTTGCCATAACTTTCCCCTTTGATTTCGTAAAAATCATACACAGAAAAACCCAGAAATGCAAGTATCACTTTTTAACCGCCAACACAATCACACTCAGCACTCCACAAATTGTGGTCAGTGCCCAAACGGCATGTGTTGCACCAAACACAGTAATAACCGCGGCCCCAAAAATTGGTGCAAAAATATTGGGCAGGTTTGCACTGGTTCTGAACACACCATAGTACTTGGTCTGTTGCGTTTTTTTTATTCCATCAAAGAACAGCAAATCATGCACAGATTCCATTAATGCACCTGAAATCTGCCATGCGACAAAAATCATCAGCAATGGAATTCCGGTCATAACTGTTGCCATTGCAGACAGCACTGCAAACGACCCAAACCCCAGAATCAACCACAATCTTTTACCATACTTTCGCACGGCACGCCCCATAGCTTCACTTAATAACAAATATGGAATAATCCCCAGTGTCAAAACCCACCCCAACACATCTTTTGAAAAACCATTTTCAATTATAACAATTGGCACATACAGCACCCGCATTGCCCGCAGGAAATAATATCCGAAATTCACAAAATATGCACGTGCCATACCATGCAGACGAAAAAACTGAATTGCATTTTTCCACAATGCCCGAACGGTTTTATTGGGGTTAACTGGGCTGATTTTTTTATCCTGTTGAACCACTTTAAAATACTTAAACACCCCCCATGCGGCCAGATATATAACCGCCGACGCAAAGAACGCCGCCCTGTTTCCGAAATGATTTGCGATTGCGACCGCCACAGTTGGTGCGAACACAGCCCCGACATTTATCCACAAATGATATCGCGCATTCAGACGTGCCATACCAATATTTTTTGAAAAATCCGACATAAACAGTGGGATTAACATCCCAACCAATGTCGCTGCAATCCCTGTGGTATAATCTAAAATAATAAACGTACGCGGCAGGATTGAAAAGCTCATCATTGCATAGCACACCGCCAACATAATCAACACAAAATAGAACACCCGCACCTTGGAAAATCGTCTGAATATTTCATTTGCGAACAACCCCACAATAAAACAGAACGCAGAATAAATCGCGACATAAACACCGACTGTTGCAGATGACCTGAAAATTTCCAATATGACCAGCGAATAAACCGCATTATAAATACCATCTGCAAAACCTGTAAACAATCCCAGATTTGCAAATGAAAATCCACTGACGCGATTACTGACTGAAATATACTTATCTTTTGCCATAGCCAGCACATTATATCACAATCCGGACAGAAATAAAATAATCCGTGATAAAAATCCCCCGAATTGGGGGATATTTTTTATTTTACGAACACGTATTTCTTTTTGCCGCATTTTTTTGCACAACCACATTCGGACGTATTGACAGGCGTTAACGTCTGACGTTCTGTACGCGGTGTCTGCCACATATTATCACGCAGATATAAATCACGACACGCAGTATTGCGATACACAATCTTTTTATCCGTATTCAGCGAACGAATATCTTCTGAATAGCGGCGACCACGTTCTGCAGCATAGAAAACACAATCTTCACCATCTTGGGTATAACGCACCCCACCCTTGTAATAGTCATAATATCCCGCACAGCCAGACAAAACAACCAAACCAAATAATGCAAATACAGTCTTTTTCATTTTTCACACCTTTACAAGCATTTAATCTCTGTCCGCCCCCAGTTCATGCCATAATTGTTGCACAAATTATACCCATGTCAAGAACATCCGTAAAAAACTGGCTGAAAATCAGACAAAAAAATGCTATAATACGACCAAACACAACCCAAGGAACAGATAAATGAAATACACAGAACTGGGGCTGGTCAACACCAGAAAAATGTTTCAAGACGCGATTGCGGGCAAATATGCGATACCTGCATTTAACATATATAACATGGAAACGTTGATGGCGGTTTTATCTGCCGCCCGCACGACACACAGTCCGGTTATTTTGGGCATTTCTGAATCTGCACTAAAGTACATGGGTTTTGACATGTTAACGGGCATGATATTGGGTGCCAACATAACCCAGAACATGCAAATATGCCTGCATTTGGACCACGGTTCATCATTTGAAATTTGCCGCCAGGCCATCCAGAATGGTTTTTCATCTGTCATGATAGATGCCAGTAAACTGCCACTTGACAATAATATTCAATTGACCAAACAGGTTGTTGATTATGCACATGAATACAATGTTTGTGTTGAATCCGAGTTGGGGACATTGTCTGGAATCGAAGACGAAACCACACATGGTACAGACTCGTGCTATACTAATCCGTCTGACGTTGAACGCTTTGTAAAACAAACGGGCACAGATTCATTGGCGATTGCGATTGGGACCAGTCATGGTGCCTTTAAACGCACATCCGCGACCCAGGAATTACGATTTGATATATTATCGGAAATTGCCGAACGAATGCCAAATCTTCCATTGGTTTTACATGGTGCATCCAGCATCCCCGCAGATTTAGTGAACACAATAAACGAATACGGTGGCAATCTGTCTGGTGCATTGGGTATACCAACCGCCCAGATTCGTCGTGCGACCCAAATGAACATTTGCAAAGTAAACGTAGACAGCGACCTTCGTCTGGCATTTACTGCTGCGGTTCGCAAAAATTTGACTGAAAACCCCGGCAATTTTAATCCGCGTGATTTTTTATCTGCCGCCCGCACATCCATGACAGACATATGTATAAATGAAATACGAAATGTAATGGGTTCAGAAAATAAACTATAATGATATAGATATGGGATGGGGGCGACAACGTAGTGTACAAAACGCTACATGAGTTGCCCACACACAGCCCATCAGATGCGTAAAATAAATTAGAATGATTTAGATATGGGATGGGGGCGACAACGTAGTGTACAAAACGCTACATGAGTTGTCGCCCACACACAGCACATCAGATGCGTAAAATAAATTAGAATGATTTAGATAAAACCAAATCGGGCATCGCAGTGTACAAACGCTACATAAGATGCCCACACCCGCACACAGCACGTCAGATGCGTAAAAATTAAATAGAATGATTTAGATGTGAAACGGTTCCGACAACGTAGTGTACAAACGCTACATGAGTTGTCGGAACCGTCCACAGATGAATTATTATATTTAATTTTTTTATTTTGCCCGTTCAACGTATTCTAACGTTTCAGTATTTACAACTATCTTTTCACCTTGTTCAATGAACAGTGGCACTTGAACACGCACACCGTTGTCCAAGATGGCCGGTTTACCGCCACTGGATGAAACAGTTTGTCCCTTTAATGCAGGTTCTGTTTCTTCGACTGTTGCGATTACAGTTTTGGGCAATGAAATGGATACAGGTTGTCCTTCGACAAAGTTCGCTTTGACCACCATTTCCGGTGCCAAGAATTTCATTGATTCACCCAATGAATCAACCGGCATTGTAAACTGTTCATAGTCAGACAGATTCATAAAGAACGCGTCTGTACCATCTGCGTACAGATATTGACAATCAAAATCTTCGACCATCAGCTTTTCAACTTTATCTTCTGCACGCCAGCGATCACCACCTTTGTTTCCAGAATCGATATCACGCAGGTCGGCCTGAACGAATGCCCCACCCTTGCCTGGTTTAACTTTGGTAATTGATGTCACAGAATAACGTTTACCATTGTGCGAGATAACCCAACCCACACGCATATCATTTGCAATATAAGATGCCATAATTAAAACCCCTTGGTTAATAAAACTGTTTTGATTATAAAAATATCTGATT
>JAFWZK010000041.1 GCA_017522445.1 Alphaproteobacteria bacterium | reverse complement strand
TTTTTCCTAGGTCAGTTTTCTTATTTCGAATTCTCTTTTTCTTTGAGGCAACAGATTGTATTCTCTTTCAAATAACGGCCATATACGATGCAATTTTTGCCGTGCGGTGCCGTTTTCAGCCGATTTTTATCCCCCTGTCTTTGAATTAGCCCGACACCCCGCCCATCGTGCAAAAAAAACCACCGCCCGAATGGGCGGTTTGTTATAGGTATTCCTGTTTTTGTATGTTTTCTGGCACGTGTTCCAATGCGATTTTGATTTTCTTGCGCAGGTGTGTGATATAGTCTTCTGTAAATTCCAGATTTTTGTATGTAGTATCATTTTTGTTGTCACAAAACATTTTGGCTATATCAATCACATCTTGCAGTTCTTGCAGGGTTTCCAGCATGCTCATTTCCTGGGTGGTAAAGTTTCCGCCTTTGGTGTATTTCATTTTATGTTCTTTTATTTCTCTGCTTCTGCTATTTTGGCACGCAGTTCTGGTTCGTTTTTAAGTATCCAATCGTATGCCGTTTCCATAAAGTCGGGGAACGATTTGCGGTTTGTGTACATGTCGTGCAGTGTGTCAAAAATCGGTTTGCCGTCTATGTCCATCCTGTAAAAATAATCATATGCGATATATTCCGATTGTGGGGTAAGTTTTGCAATATCGGAATTTCGTATAATTGTTTCAACCACCAATTCAGACAGCAACCATTTCAGGTGTGGAAAATTATATTCCGCCACATCGTCCTTGAAATGCGATTGCCATACATAAAACCACACAAAGTGCGTTATTTCATGTAATGCCGTTTCCACTGCATAATTTGGGTCAAAGTAATAATAGACGGAAAAACTGTTATCGGATAAATCACGCGGACAAATTGGATTCAGTCCGACCAGCCCCACCATATCGTTTAATATTACCGAACAATCCATATCAAACGCAGACGAATACGCATCGTTCAGATTTTTTGCAACTGGTTCCCACGCGTCTTGAAACATATGAATTGATTTTTCGATGTCTGCTTTCTTTTCAATTCTGATTTTACGCAGACTTTCTGTCAGATATTCAAATCTTTTTTCTTGGGTCAGTGATTGTGCATAGTCAAAATTCAGTGACGGATGCGCCCGATATAGTTCCGATTTCCACCATGTTGGCGTATCATCCGTCTGATGAAATAGAATGAAATCTATATCCGATTCAAAATCTTTTTGTTTCCAGTTCAGTTTCATATCAAAATCCCTATTATTGCTTACGGCGGCTTTTTTCTATTATATCGCCCATTGTTTTGATTTGTTCCAGTTGTTCCGTGGTAATAATATCAACAACCTCATATGGTTTGTCTTTGATAGAATTCAATATGTGGAAAACATTTTTTCCAACTGCAACAGGTTGTGATAGCATTTTTTGAAAGTTGGCACCTTGTGCATTTTTTGCACGCGGTTCAAAAATATGGTATTGGCCGTCTGACATTTTTACCGCTGGTACCACGTGTCCATTGTTGCTGTGTCCGTTGTTCAGGCAGTCCACCTCTGTTGTAATCGCGGCACGCAAATCAAGTCCAGAATTTTGGGCGACATATAAAAATGCTTTTGTCATCCCCGTGCAAGAAATCAGGTCGCCAAGTCTTTGTTCAAAAATTTCCCGACCCGACAAATCAAATCTTACATCACGAATATCAATATTGCGTTTATCGGCCAATTCTTGTTCTAACTTGCGTTTTTGTCCCAAATTCAATTCCTGAAAAATACCATTTTCAGGATTGTGAATTTTATCAAGAACGGTTTGTACGGCTTTTATTATCTGTTCATCTGTCATATCTATGCCTTTATATCTACAAATGTTGGTTTGCCGAATGCCTGTTCCAGAATCCGTATTTGCTTGTTCAGGTGTCCTGCGCCAAATGTTGCCAGAACGCAATCGTATGAATTTACTGCATCAAAAATGCATTTTACCATATATGGGTCGCGTGAAATCATGCCAATATCCGACCACATTTTATTCAACAGACTGCCATTGTTGTCTGGGCAGTGCCATTCGGGGTGTGTGGTGTAAATATCACTGATGTTATCATCGGTGATTTCAATGCCAAATTGTTCCAGAAAGTATTCTTGAAATTCTTCCCGGGTCATTGGTGGGGGCAGTGTGTCGTCCCAGTATTTGTGAATTGTATTTTTCAGCGCGCGTTCAA
>JAFWZK010000040.1 GCA_017522445.1 Alphaproteobacteria bacterium | reverse complement strand
TTTCATTTGTTTTGTAATAGTTGATGTCTAGTATATGTAAAATTATCCATAAGTCTTAATCATATTAAATACAAAATTCACTTTAACAAAAATCGCTACACCACTCACATTTCCGCCATTTTTTAACCATTTTTCTATGTAAAGTTTTTACCCATACTTAATCATACCAAATACAAACCCCATACTTTTAATATCTGATTGAGATTTTTGATTTTTAGTGATAGACTATGAAATGAATCCATAGGGATATGGGTTCGGGGCTATCTCAAGCCCAGCGTATTCGGTGCAAAATTACTGACGGCATCGTCATCCGATGTCATTCCTGTGGTTTTGTGTCGTGATTTATCCCTGACTTAATAAGTCGGGGAGCTGTTTGTCATACAACAGGGGCAACCCGAAAACAACAGAATCACTAATACGCTGATTTGAGAACTCCCCGACCGCCTAACATCCCATGGCGGTCTAATTTTTTTTACAAAGGGGTATTCCATGAAAAGATATGTAATGTTAACATCCGTATTAGCATTAGCAGCATGTGGTGGTGGTTCTGGTGGCGGTGGTTCTGCCGGTACACCAAGTGGTGGTTATGTTGCACCAAGACCTGCTGTTACACCAGGGGTAGCAACAAGTAACGCAGAAATAACAAATATGTCATCTGAAATAGTTGTTGCATCCAACAGCAATACACCTGTATCTGTTGTTCGTTCCGCAACAGTAAACAATGGCGGTGTTACATATACATCATACAGATTAGATGATGTTAAATTATTCACAGCTGAAAATTTAGATATATCTGGACATTCATACATAAATCTGGAATTGAACAATAATACTGGCGAAATCGATGCTGTAAAAATGATGGTTGGTGGCGAAGCAAGTGGTCGCATAGTAAGAGATACTGTGGATACACACACATTTGCAGGACCAATTTTTGAATACGTACTCGATGGTCAAGATGATGCACAGTTTCGTGTTGTAGATAATGGTCAAGATATGGCTGCTTTGAATGCGTTGGCGACACAAAACAATTTATCCGGTGGTCATTGGAATCGTGTAGACGAAAGAATGATTTTCGGTACAAACGGTGAAGATGCCGGATTGCAATATTCTGACTTTGGTCATTTCAATCCAATATACAGATCAAAAAATAAAGAATTATCATCTGATGCAGATATCCTTGCCGCACGTGCAGGAACTTTGAATCGTAGTGCGGATTTAGATAAATATCGTACAGATGAAGAATTCAATGCATTGTTAGCAAAAGAAGATTATCAATTATTTGCTGGTGGATATGCTATTTCCGGAACAAATATGTTGGATAGTTTGCCAGTACCAGTTCCTGCGGAGGGTAACAACACATACAAAGGAAAAGCAGTTGGTCGTGTTTATACATCAATACAAAGTAATGGTGTAGATAGGACAGCATATTTAACTGCATGGAATGTACCTTATGATTTGGATACAGACGATGATAACATACCAGATGCATGGTCTGAAAACGCAGGACATGATATGGCCAAAGCATACACAACATCAGAAGCAACAATGACGATTGGTGCAGATGGTACACAGACGTTGGTCATGCCGTTTAACA
>JAFWZK010000039.1 GCA_017522445.1 Alphaproteobacteria bacterium | reverse complement strand
TTACCTGTACCGCATGAAGTGCATGATGTTGCCCCTGCGGCAGAATATGTTCCCGCACTGCACTTGACGCATGTGCCATTGGACAGGTAATACCCCGCATTGCATATAATGCCAAATGCGTCGCCGGTTGACATCAGTGCAATTGACACCAATAATACACGAATTGCCGAAAATAAACGGTGGTTAAAAAACAACACCATGGGGGGATGTGAAACATGCGGATTTCTGGGAAAAAATATTTAACAAATATGCCAATTTTTAACCACCGTTAAAAAACAACAGTGGTAATCTCCTTGCTATGCCAGATATTATACTGCATCCCGCGGAATTTATGCAAGTGTTTTTTGCACAAAAAAACACGTGCCCAAATGGACACGTGCACAGACAAACATATAAGCCGGATTCTGTTCTGCCACCAGCCCAGTAATTGCTTACTCATACCGGGGCAGTGAACATGATTAATCTGCATATCGCATTACTGCGATATGTCAAGCCTTCTACCCGCCCCCGCCTGGGACCAGCATAGGGGGCCTATTTGAAGTTGCTGCACGCAGAGATTGCCCGTTTCACTCGAACTTAATCGTTTCGTCACTGTTGCTCTAATCGTCGGGTCGCCCCGCCTGGTAGATTAGCCAGTGCGTCGTCCCATGCAGTCCGGACTTTCCTCTGACCGTCAAACGACAATCAGCCATGTTCCGTTCATCTGACGTGCCAATAATATTATCATGTTTTATGTGATTTTCAATAAAAAATCGCCCCAAAACGGGGCAAACACTACCTGCTTTTTCCATAAAAGTGATTTATCCTGTGCAAAAACGCATAACAGATACCATATGTGTTAACTCTTTACATAACCTTACCCTGGGTGGGATAGAAAGTTAACTGAATTTTTTGCCATTTACTGAACTCGTTTTCAGGCAACATACGAAACGGTTGACATGTATCTATGGCCGAACGAATTGTTTCCAGCACATACGCAAACCCAGGATCATTATCTGCCCGTGCGGCGGATTCGAACCAAACATCACGCACGGTTCCATTTTTACGCATGGTCAAATGTGCCACCGCACGAATATCTGCAACATCGGGGCGTTTTGTATCTATGACCCAGCAACGTGTCATTGCCACACGCAACGCATCCACCACAGAAACAGTTAACGTACGTTCCAGTGATAAAACTTCGCGATTGACACGCACCACTTTTTTCTTTTTCTTGGGAACGGGTGCGGGTTCCACAGGTTTTGATTCTGTTTGTTCTGGCTGTGGCTGGGGCAGGGGGTCTGGCTTTGGCTCTTCGACCAGTGTTGGCTGTTCTATATCCAGTTTTTCAGGTTCATCTGTCACGGGCTCAGGTTCCTGTTGTTCTGGTTCCGGCTGTGCCACTGGGGCAGACGTTTCTTCTTCGGGTATTGATTCTGCCACCTGACCCACGTTGTACAGTTTCGTTTCATCACCACTGACCGCAACGTCATTCAGGTCGATTTCCATAATTTCGATTCTGTCTGGTGCGACCATCATTGCACGGTTCATTACAATAACAAAGGAAGTAACCATAACCGCCGCCAACGCCAGGTGTGCACCAACTGACATTAAAATATTTT
This sequence comes from Alphaproteobacteria bacterium, assembly GCA_017522445.1. Classification (GTDB taxonomy): domain Bacteria; phylum Pseudomonadota; class Alphaproteobacteria; order Rs-D84; family Rs-D84; genus Enterousia. Next base: position 38,769 of record JAFWZK010000039.1, on the reverse strand, counting down.
CAGCATTAAACTGTCGCCACCATTTATTCATTTTAATTTTACTCCGGCTGCGTTCTTAAACCAACCTTTTGGAAGCCAGCATCCTTTAGTTTTCCCATCACAGACATAACCGCACCATAGTCTGCATGTGTATCACCACTTATCATAATGGTCAGTTGTGGATTTTCTTCACGCATGGCGATCGCCCGCTTTACGATTTCATCGCATGGCAACTCCATTTCAGACAGGAAAAAGCGTCCAGACGAATCTACACTTATTTGAATTGCGTGATCGTTGCCCGTCATTGCGGATGCACCGGCCCGCGGCAATTCTAAATCTATTCCCGTTGTCATCATGGGGGTTGTGACCATAAACACCGCCAACAACACCGTCATAACATCAATCATAGGCGTTAGTTGAATTCCTGCATCTGACTGTCTGCGTCTTATACGTGTCATTATTTTTTATCCTTGTTTTTTGATTGCATTTCACGACGTGTATCGTCCAGACGTTCGTATAAATCGTCGGCCCGCTTTGCAAAATACTGATGTGCAATTGCCGCCGGCACCGCCGCAATCAGTCCCAACGCAGTTGTCCCCAGTGCCACCGCCAATCCCGGTGCAATAACACCGATACTGACCGACTGATTTACACCAATGGACGCAAACGAATCCATAACACCCCACACAGTTCCAAACAACCCAATAAAAGGCGAGATATATGCCACCATAGACAAAAACCACAAATTTTTATCAAATGGCCGAACCAGTCTGTCTACAATCACGTTCAGATTATCATTTGGCTTGATTTTTACAGGATTCTTTTTTGCCATACGCCACAGTCGGAACTTCTCTATAATAACCGCCCATGACAGAACACTGAATATCAACAAAACAACAGACACACACAGTGTCATAATGTCGCCTGTAAACAAAGTTAACATAGAAAAACTGTTTTCCATTTCCTTCTTTCCTTTTTTTTACTGTTATTTTTTTGTTACACCAAAGCCGTTATAATTTCAGCTGGAATCCGTTTTGGTCGCATATCGCCCCCCAGATAAGCAACTTTGATATTTATTATAGCATAAACATTCCCATTTTTCACGAACTTTTGTTCAATTTTTACAATTGCGGCCCCAACATCCAGCATTCGTGTTTCCACGACAAAATCGTCTGCGGGCCGCAGTGGTTGAATATACTTAATATTTAACTCACGTATAACAAATCCAACATCATCACCAACGACAACATGTCCACGCAGCCAATTCATGCGTGCCCGTTCTGCGATTTCCAGATATCGTGCATGATAAACGATACCCTCGGCATCGGTATCGGCATATGCGATTGTAAAAGGGAAAGTATGAGTTTTCATTTTATGCGACTATCTATCTTGTTTTATTGAATTTGCCTGCATCGCATTATTAAATTCTGTAATTTCACGTTTAATCGTATTAATCGCACTGTTTATTGCAGGTTCATATTCGGGCTTATACGCAGGATTTTTTTCATCGGCAAAAATTTCTGTAAATTCTGTCAATGCACGCAAACCATCATTCGTCAAAAACATCACCGACCGTCCAGAATCTATATTTCTGAAAAACTGTTGTGCATCTGCAAAAAATTCTTCTGGACTCGTATCTTTTGAATTGAACGTCTTTGTTTTATACATATCCGACCACTTGCGCAAATCCTGGGCCGTAACGATAGATTGAATCACACCATATTCTGGCGACAAGAACGCTTGACCTTTGTCAAACATTTGATGAAGATTTCCCATTTCTGGCAAAGCTGTTTCAACAATATCCTTTAATATATAATCATGCAAATACCATCCACGATGCCCAATCACTTCACAAGTACGCGTATCAGACAAATTATATTCCCCCCGATTAGTAATTGCATTTGCAATTTTTGCCAAAGTCATATATAAAACCGTCAGTTTAACCGATTGAGTGTACGTCAGCGTATTTTCAGACTGATGCGACATCCTGATTACCCAGTTATACTGTTCCAGCACCAATCGAATTAATTCATTTTTATTACCATTACGATATGCGGAAACAACCTGATTATACAGTTTTGAATCCATTTGTAGCCCAATGACGGTTGCTCTTGTCATAAAACACACCCTTTACTTTTCCAGTCCCAAATGTTTATACCCCATATCTGTAATTATACGCCCACGTGGCGTACGCTGAACGAACCCCAGCTGCATTAAATATGGTTCAATAACATCTTCGATTGTATCAGACGGCTCTGACAGTGCCGCCGACAGGTTTTCAATTCCGACTGGACCACCTGCATAGAAATTAATAATCGTACTCATATATTCCCTATCAATTTCATCCAGTCCACACTCATCAATATGTAATTGAGCCAGTGTTGTTTTAATTGTATCTGTGGCAATCTGTTCCCGACGTAAAGCGGTTGCAAAGTCGCGGGCACGTTTTAACAACCTGTTTGCGATACGCGGTGTTCCACGGGCAGATTTTGCCAACATCAACGCCCCATCTGCATCGATTGGCGTACCCAAGATATTTGCACTTCGCATAATTATTTGTGCCAAATCATTTGGCGAATAGAACGTCAAACGCAAATCAATACCAAATCTGTCCCGCAGTGGGTTAGACAGCAATCCTGTCCGTGTTGTGGCCCCCACCAACGTAAACGGGGGCAGGTCGATACGCACACTTTTTGCACTGGGGCCTTCGCCCAGCATGATATCCAATTTAAAGTCTTCCATTGCGGAATACAGCACTTCTTCGATTGCCGTTGGCAGACGATGTATTTCATCAATGAACAGAACATCCATTGGTTCCAGTGCGGTTAAAATAGCGGCCAAATCACCTTGCTTGGTCAGCATTGGCGCAGACGTTGCCCGAAAATTGGTTCCCAGTTCATTTGCCACAATATGTGCCAATGTTGTTTTTCCCAGTCCAGGTGGCCCATACAACAAGACATGGTCCATCGCTTCGCCCCGTTTTTTTGCACCAGATATAAAGACAGACAGATTCTGCTTCAAACTATCATGACCGATAAAGTCGTCCAATGACCGTGGACGAATTGTTACGGCCATATCATCTGGTATATTTGCGTCCAAGAATCTATTTTTATTTTGCATATTTACAACAGTTTATCTTCTTCGTTTTCGCGTCCTACATAGGCCTTTAAATCATTATACATCTGCCGCAGTTCTGCCGGCTGGCTGTACATAGAATCAGCCCCTTTGACCCTGATGGTTTCCAGATCGATTTGGGCCTGTTTTTTCAGTATTTGTGTCATATGTCCGGCGAACGCACGTGCTTCGTCAGACTCCATTCCGCCCTGCAGCAACAGTCCACGATTTGGTCTGGGTGACAAAAAGGAAAAATCTGCAACCGATGGATCTGGCGAAACCAGCACAAACCCTGAAACCTCGGGCCTACGCATCATAGATTGCAACACATACCAGGCCCCCAACTGGTTTCCGGCCAGCCAAATTTTTTCACTGTCTTCATGTTTATTTTGCAGCCAATCGATAATTGTGGCGATATCCAGCATGTTATCTGCCGTTGTTCCCATTACCCCCTCCGAGCTGCCGACCCCGCGATAGTTAAATCGAACAACAGAAAAACCAATATCCATAAATGCACGAAACATGGCATATGAAACGCGATCATTCATATGATATTTTTCCCTTGGGTTTCCTGCCAGAACGACCGCCAACGGTGCCCCCGGCTGGGAAGATTTGTGGTATACTGCATGCAGTTTTCCGGCCTCGCCTGTAATAATACAGTCAATCATTATCCTTCACCTTTCTTATTATTCACCGTCAATTTAGAACAAAGCCACCATCATTTTCAATAAAAATATTTTTGTTTTGACATAAATATCAAAAATGTTCTAAGATTTAACCCAAAGGAGAACCAAGGGGATTTACCATGCTAAGATTATTTTTAATGTCCTGCATTGTGGCGTTGTGCGGATTTGCTGCCCATGCCCAGGAAGAAGTTATGTACGACAACTTTCAAACAATCTATACACAAACACCCGTTCAGTCATACTATGCATATCCATCCGACCCAAACTTTATTCCCGAGACCGAGTTTATGGAACGTGCAGACAGTTTAGACTATGACACAAACATATTGGATGCACGTGCTGCCGAACAGGCGGCACATCCTGGGGTAATGTTTGCGGATAAGCCCATGGTAATTTGTCGTAATTTTGGTTGCACCCGATTAAACGATAAAATAACTCGCTCGTTTTTATTTAACAGTCTGGCAAACATGTTCATGATGAATGCACATTCACGTGTATATATTTGCGAAGCAGACCCATTTTCGCGCGATTGTTTGCAATCTGGCATATCATTTCCTGTTCGCAGTGGTATTGCAAACGCAATGGTCAAGATACCCAAGGCCACAATTTCCCAGGTCAGTACATCCACCGGTCTTTCCAAGGCAACAGTTGGCATGACCTATGACTTTCTGGTTAATGGCATCAACCGCATGTGCGAACCAACGATTATGGACATAATGGTCCCCGTTAATTCCGAGGCCATTTTATCCAATCGCGAGTTTTCTTGTAATATGACCAGCGACGGCATCAGCAGTGTATCTTTGATTGTCAGTCTGGACTATATAGACTTGGACTATGGTATTTTGGGTGGTTATTACTCGTTGGGTATGCAGGGGCCCACAACGGGGGGCGGTACAGGATACGCATTATTCAAAACCGAATTCGCGTCCAGCAACATGCAGTTTCGTGCGAAAATGTTTGGCGACCCAGAATCAGATTCTGCGAACAGCACCAGAACAATTATGCCAGGCGAATATGCAGTTGAACCTGTAAAAAAATAGTATATCATTATCATATACATTAAAAAATGATAATGATGACACGCAAATGACACGAACTGTACTTATCATAGATGACGATGATGTTTTACGGAACACATTGGCCCACGGATTGCGGGGCGAAGGTTTTCATGCGGTACTGGCTTCGTCGGCCCAGCAGGGCGATAAAATACTTTCCAGGATAACGGTTGATGCCATTATTTTGGACAGAATGATGACAGACACAGATGGTCTGACATTCTTACGTGCCATTCGGCAATCAGGCAACAAGACCCCTGTCATAATGTTGACTGCGATGGGCGGGGCGGAAAATGCGATTGCGGGTTTATCTGGTGGTGCGGACGACTATTTGGCAAAACCTTTTCAGATGCGTGAATTGGTACTAAGATTAAATAACATCATCAGCCGTCAAAACACAACCGACACAAAATTACCTGCTGGAATGATTTTTACTGATGACGAGTTTTTTGTTTTGTCATCTGACAATGGCACACCACGCCTATTGGCCTTATCGGGCGAGGAAAAGAAGTTACTGCAAAGTTTAATCAGTCCCATGGGCAATATTGTTCCTGCGGCCCCAATGGTTGCAAAACGCTTGCGCGGGAAATTAAATTTAGTATTATCACATCTGGATATAATAACAATTCGTGGACGTGGGTACAAATTATTAGACACATCCACCACCCACGCAACAAAGTGAACGCAACTAAAAAAAGGGGGCAAAGGCATGAGACTTATACCACGCAGTTTTTTATGGCGGACAATATTGATGATATTACTACCCCTGGTTATCGCCCAGGTAATTGTAGCCAACGCATTTTTTGGTAACCACTGGTCACGTGTACACGACACATTGGCACGAACATTGGCGGGCGAAATTGCCACAATGACCAAATTTATAGACTCTGGCGATATGGCGGCGGTTGAAAAAATGGCCCGCGACATAGGCATCAACGTCACAATAAATGACACATTAAATCGACCAAAGTCCAATGACAACCATGCCCACGAAACAGGCCGCCTGGCGTCCGAATTGTCCAAGCGTCTACAACGTCGCGCCGACATATATATGGATCGTGGAAAAAGACTGGTATTTGTAGATGTGCCAACCCAAGATAATCGAATTGCGACATTCGGCACATCACTATATCGCATTTATTCCACCAGTACCGAGGTATTTATTATCTGGTTGGTTGGTTCTATTTTGATTGTATCAATATTGGTTACCCCATTTATAATCATGCACACGCGCAGCATTCGTCGCATTGCCCGTGCGGCCAGTCGATTTGGTCGTGGTCTGGATGCCCCAGGGTTTGTCCCAACAGGTTCCCAAGAAATCCGCGAAGCCGCCACATCCATGATTACAATGAAAGAGCGTCTGGACAGATATAATCGCACACGTACAGACATGCTGAACGCGGTCAGTCATGATTTAAAATCGCCATTGGCCCGTATGCGACTGGCAATTGAAACAAACACTGCAACCAACGCCGACCTGATACGCGATATTGATCGTATGACAGAAATGGTAAATGGCTATTTGGCATTTGCCCGTGGCGAAGCCCCTGAAATCGAGCAGGCCACAGAATTACCACCCATGTTAATACGTATTGCCCGTGATGCTGCACCGGACAAAGAAATCATCACAGACTTTCCTGATGTTCCGGCCCAGTTTTATGCTCGTCCGATGGCATTGGCACGTGCATTCAGCAACATACTGGAAAATGCGGCACGTTATGCGAACCGGCGGATAAAGATAACAGAACGCGACACAGACGAGATGGTTGAAATTATCATTGAAGATGACGGTCCTGGCATTCCCGACAATCGCAAGAATGACGCTCTGCGTCCATTTGTTCGCCTGGATGACGCCCGTGCTGCCAGCACAGGGGGTACAGGCCTGGGTCTGTCAATTGCCAAAACTGCAATTGAAAACCATGGCGGCCAGCTGTTTTTGGAAAACAGTGACATGGGCGGCTTGCGCGTACGCACAGTTTTGCCAATCTAGGGGGGTGTGCATTAAAACAAGCCATGTTATTAATACGGTACAATAATACCATACTGATTTTTCTTGACATTTCTGCGGGGTTATTGCATAATAGCCCCGCTTTAATTAAAAAACTTAAAAAGGTAAAATAAAATGGCAGCGACAAAATCGTTAAAAAAGTGCGAATTAGACGCCAAATGGTATCTGATTGACGCAACTGATTGTACGCTGGGGCGTTTGGCGGCATACACTGCGAACATCCTGCGTGGCAAGCATAAGCCAACATGGACACCGAACATGGATTGTGGTGACCATGTTATCATCATCAACGCGGACAAGGTTGCATTATCTGGTCACAAAGCTGACAAAGATCGTTTCTTTTGGCACAGTTTATGGACAGGCGGCTTAAAATCCCGTACATTGGGTCAGATGCGTTCTGAAAAGCCAGAAAAACTGGTATTCAACGCGGTAAAACGCATGATGGGTCGCCGCACAGCGGTTGCCTTGGCGAACCAGCGTTTAACAAAACTGCACGTATATGCGGGCGGCGAACACAAACACCAGGCTCAAAACCCAACGGTAATTGACTTTGCGGGTTTGAACCGTAAGAACAAAAGGGGCGAATAATGGCAGAAGCAAAGAAAACAGCAGCAAAGACAGTTAAAAAGGCTGCCCCTGCGAAAAAAACAACCACTGCAAAAAAATCCGCACCGGTTGTTGCACCAAAATTGGCAGATGCGACATACGCAACCGGCAAACGCAAAGATTCTGTTGCACGCGTATATTTAATGCCGGGCCGTGGCAACATCATCGTTAACGGCAAACCATCTGGCGAATATTTCCGTCGTGCAGTATTGCAGATGATTATCGCCCAGCCATTTGGCATCACAAATCGTGAAACATCATACGACGTTGTTGCGATGGTTGACGGTGGCGGTTTATCTGGCCAGGCAGGTGCGGTAAAACACGGTATTTCCAAAGCATTGGAAAAAATCGAACCAGAATTACGTTCTGTATTAAAGGCCGCCGGCTTCCTGACACGCGACAGCCGTGTTGTAGAACGTAAACATTATGGTTATCGCAAGGCACGTCGTTCTACACAGTTCAGCAAACGTTAATTTGCATACGTTTGGAACGAAAACAAAAAATCCCGGCTTTCGGGATTTTTTTATTATTGCTTTCGTTAAAAAACAGTGTATAATCACACGGCAATCTAAAAAGTAAATATACTAGGGGAAGCACATGATAAAGAAAGAAAAAATTAAAGATTTACATTATTCGTTAACAGGTTCTATTTCCGCAGACAAAATCCAATCTGTTGCCGATGAAATTCTGATTGAATATGGCAAAAAGGTTAAAATGCCCGGTTTTCGCCAAGGCAAGGTTCCTTTATCCATTCTGCGTCAGAAATATAATGCGTCCGCCCATGGCGAGGCCATTGACAAATTAATGAACACAGATTTGAACGAATATACAGCAGACAAAAAAATCCGTCTGGCGGGTGCACCACATGCCGACCTGACTGCTTGGGAAATTGGCAAGGATGCCGAATACACACTGGATTTTGATATTTTACCAACATTGCCTGCGATTGAGCTGGAAAAATTCACAATCACCAAGAAAGTTGCAGAATTAGACGAGGCCGAGGTTGACACAGCCCTGGAAAACATTCGTAAATCACGCAGTTTGGCAGAAAAACAAGATGAAAATTATGCCGCCGCAAACGGTGACGTTGCTGTGATTGACTTTACAGGTTTTCTGGGTGACACAGAATTCGAAGGTGGTGCCGCGAAAAAGCATCATCTGATTTTGGGTTCTGGTTCATTTATCCCTGGATTCGAAGATCAAATCATTGGTCATAAAAAGGGCGACAAATTTGATGTAAATGTAAAATTCCCATCAGATTATCACGCATCCAACCTGGCGGGCCAAGATGCACGTTTTGCGGTTGAAATTCACGAAATTCGCAAACATATTTTGCCAGAATTAAATGACGACCTGGCAAAGCAAGTTGGCCAGGAATCTGTCGATGCATTAAAACAACATATTCGCAATATTTTAACAGAACAATACAATGATGCGTCCCAACGCGAAATGCGTAACGAGTTATTGGACATCCTGGCTGACAAGGTAAAACTTGATTTGCCTGAAACATTGGTTGACCAGGAATACAATATGGCAAAGTCTGAATTCGACCGCAATCACAGCCATTGCCATGACGAAAAATGCGAACACAAATGGGATGAAAAGACCGAACGTCGCGATGCGGAACGCCGTGTTAAATTGGGCTTAATCTTGGCCGAGTGGGGCACCCAGAACCAGGTTGAAGTATCCCGCGAAGACCTGCAACAGGCCATCTGGGCCGAGGCCGCACGTTATCCAGATCCAAAACAGGTGTTTGAATTCTATAACAAGAATCAAAATGCCTTGGCAATGTTGCGTGGTATGTTATTTGAACGCAAGGCCCTGGACGCTATGTTAACACATGTCAAGACCAAAGAGAAAAAGGTCGCTGCAGACGAGTTGTTCAAACAGGCATCCGTACGTTAATTAAACAAGAAAACGCACTACTTGGTGCGTTTTTTTTCAATTACAGGACAACAACAATGAAAGCATATTTAGATATTTTAGATAACATTTACAGAAAATGTGGCGACATTCGCCACAATCGCACAGGAATCCCTGACATTGGCCTGGGACACGGTGCTACATTTGAACACGATATGGAAATGGGCTTTCCATTAATTACGACCAAGAAAATGGGATTGAAAAACATTGCCACCGAACTGGAATTCTTTTTACATGGAATCACTGACAAGAAATGGCTGCAAGACAGAAAATGCAACATCTGGAACGAATGGGCCAATCCGGTCAAAGTAAAAGCACAATATGACATGCGGCTGCCCACGGCAACAAACCCCACAGAATTGTTGCACTCGATTATGGATAACGAACGCGACTTGGGCCCCGTATATGGCTTCCAGTGGCGGCACTTTGGTGGCGAATATCAATGGAACCCCAAACGCATTGACAAGAATCCAACCGACAATTTTAATCCACAAAAACCCGGCATTGACCAGGTTGCCAATGCCATTGACAAACTAAAGAACAATCCAAACGATCGCCGCATTATTGTATCTGCATGGAATCCGACTGATTTTCCATATATGGCACTGCCGCCGTGCCACATGATGCACCAGTTAATTGTCCGCAACGGCAAACTGAATCTGATATGGACCCAGCGTTCCTGTGACATGTTCCTGGGGATTCCATACAACATCGCCAGTTATGCATTATTACTGTTACTGTACGCCAAAGAAGCAGGGCTGAAACCGGGCATATTAAAGGGCGAACTGCACGATGCCCACATTTATACGAACCACCTGTCCCAGGTTGCATTACAGTTACAACGCAAACCATTACCATTGCCGACCGTTGAAATCCCAGATAAAAACTGGAACGGCATGTTAAATTGGCATGCAGACGGCGGATTCAAATTACACAACTACGTATGTCATGAACGTCTGCGTGGCGAAGTCGCCCGATAAAAAAACCGCCAACTGGCGGTTTTTTTCTTAATGCATTTTCAATTAAAACATTGGCGGGAAACACTCACCAGTTTCTTCGACACAGCACGCATATTCACCGCCCCCCATATCGGCCAAGAATTCCCCTGCACAACAACCATCTGCATCGGGTAAATTTCCATCGGCACATGTTTCCACAACCTCTTCTGTGACAAAATCTTCGGCATATATCTCAGGTGCAGGGGCGGGCTGTTGTTGGACAACCACAGACGCACCGCCAACCGTCACTGCGGGCTTACTTGTCGCCATATTGGGCAATGTCTGTACAACTTCTTCATAAACCTCATCTGTTTCATAATCATCGTCTGCCAGGAACATTTTTTCATTTTGCGAAACATTATAAGATGGCTTTGATGCCAGCACTTCCGCCTCGGTCGGTATTTTCTTAACAGGTTCTTCTGTGACAACAACTGGCTCTGGTTCTGGTGTCACAACAACAGGTTCTGGCTGAATTTCAGGCAACGCTGCAACGGGCTGTGCGGGCGTAACTGGCACAGGTTCTGGTTCTACATCTGCCACGATTTCTGCGACATCAACGACCGCCACAGGCGTCACTGTCGCGGGTTCTGGTTCCACCGATTTTTCTTCAACAATTGGCTCTGGCACAGCATCTTTTGTGACGGTTTCTTCAACAACAATCTCTTCTACAGGTTCTGTTTTTGCACCTAAATCAGGATTGGCATCATTTGCAACCTTGGTTTGATACATCCACAGCGTAAATATTGACAACGCAATCAGTACAACCAACATAACATAGTACAACGCAGTTGGTTTACGATTTGTCACCACGGTTTCTGATGTCGCCATACCTGTAATTGGAGACACAGGTCTGAACCCTGAATCGACTGGTGCAGGTGCAATTTCTGGCATTACTTGTGATGTTGCACTGGGCACATCTGCCGATGCTGCAACTGGGTGTGGCATATCAGGTTCCGACACCAGGTCTGGCGTGGACTGCACATCCGACATTAATTCAGAATCAATCTGTTCAGACGGCAACACAACGGGGGTCAAACTGTCCAACATTGAACCACCGATTGGTTCGATATATTCACGGGAATAATCTGCATCTGCCACAGGTTTATCATCAGCATTCTGGCTGGCAACAGGTGGTGCAAAAGACAACGGTGCCACATCATGTGCCGGCTGTGCCACAGGTTCAACCGGTGCAGTTTTGCCGGTCGACACGTCAAAGTCAATTGGTTTAAATGCAATTTCTTCATCCAAGATGTTTGGATTTTTATCAAACAATGGTTTAACTTCTTCGTCTGCCATTTCAGTTGCCTTTGATTCCATGGTTATATCATTATCTGCCGAACGAACAGTTGCGGGCACAGGCACAGGTTCTACAACCATAACATCGCCATTTTCAGGTTGTGGTTGCATAACCTTAAACACTGGTGCCACCATTGGCAAATCCGCCCCTTGTTCATCATCAGCATTTTCAACATTGTTATTATCCAGCAATCCTAAAATATGAATTGCCTGTTCTTTATCGTCTTCGGCCGCATCCAATCGAACTTTTGCATTATCCAGTCGTTTTTTTGCACGTGCCAACTTATCATTTATTGCATCTATCTGCGATTCTGTTTTCAGAATCCTGGCCGCCGATTGTTTGGTTGGTTCTTTGCCGACATTCCGGCGATATTCTGCCAGTTTTGCCCGCAGTTTTTTTAATTTTTCTTGCAAATCTGTGATTGCTTCAGTTGTTTTCTCGATTGTTTCACGTGATTTTTCTGCAGTCAGCTCTGCCGCTGTCAGTCGTTCATTCGCGGCCCGTCTGGCTGCGGCGGTCCGAAAACGCATTAATTTTTTCATTGCCACGTCGGTATTTTCGCCATTTTGCATTGCTGAAATTACAGCATCATAATCCGCCAACCCGGCATATTCTATATCTAATTTTTGATATTTATTATCCTTTTTTGGACGTACAGTCTCTAAATCGATTCCGAAATCATTCATCAAAATATCATCCCATTTACGATTACCCATGGGATTAATAACCAACAAAACGTTTGGTTTCAGTTCATCAACCGTCAAATCCAAAACCAAGACCAGCTTATCATCCGCATCGTAAAAGGCACGAAACGCTATCCCTTGGATTTCAAAGTCCTTGCTTGTCAATGGTTGATAAATTTTTTCTCTCTCGTTTGACATGTAAACATTCCCTATATTTGACTGCGATTATTTTTTCTTTGGTGGTGCGAACTGGTATGCCTGTTTACAGTGTTCATAGCAATACGGTTTACCGACAAAAACTGTTTCCCCACAAAAGTGGAAATGTTCCGAATCAGGATCCCCAATCGGCCATCGACACTGATTACTTTTCAGATTTGCCATTTCCAAAGCATGCTGAACAATTCGCTGATGCACCGCCAAGTTTTTTACACTTACCTTGGTGCCAGACTTATTCCCGGTCTGTGTTTTTCCTGCACCTTTTATATTTTTGGTATTTTTTTCAGCAACCTTGGCGGCTGTATTTTTTTTCACAGCACTGGCAGACTTGGCCTTAGTGGCATTTTTCTTAACAGTTTCTGCCTTTTTATTTATCGTTCCTTTGGTTGCAGATTTTTTTACTTTTTCTGCCTTGGTGGTGGTTGATTTGACCGAGGTACTTTTTTTTGCTGTGGCGATTTTTTTATCGTCTTCTTTGGTGGCCTTGGCATTCCAGCCCAAACGATTCAGTTTCCCAACGATTGCATTTTTTGACATTCCCAGCCGGCGTCCGATTTCGGACGTAGATAACCCTTTGCCGGTCAGTGCTTTTAATTTTTTCAGTGCGATATTATCCCAACCTTTACTCATTTTACAAAACCCTTGTTATACTTTATAATATCAGCATAGCACAGTTCCGATTCGAAAGGCAAGGAAGAAAAATATGAATTCATACATCTTTTTTACAATTTTATTATTGATTTCGGCATATTTGTCGGTTCGGATATCTATTTCAGATTTTCGGCATCGCATTATACCGGACATATATTTATTTCCACTGATGCTGACGGGGTTGGTACTGACCGGATTTTTTTCATATCCGATTGACATCTATTCGGGTATTATTGGTGGGATATTCGGATATATTATGGCGGTGGCATTGGGGTTCATCTTTGTGCACATTCCACACAAACCAGCAACCACCCCGATTGGCCTGGGGGACATCAAGTTAATTGGGGTTGGTGGGATATGGCTGGGGATAACAGGTCTGTCCATTGCATTAGTAATTTCGTGCATAGCGGGCATGATATGGTCATACATTCACAAAGAAAAATACATACCATTTGCACCATTTTTCTTACTGGGTGGATTTTTATCTTTGATTGGCATGACATTTTTGATATAATACGCACACAGGGACCCGGAAATGAGAATACGTATCCAATCATTATTATGCATATTTTGTACCCAGTTTATAATATTCTGCGGGCTGTCGCATGCGGCGGACACCCCGTTTTCCAAATATGGCGTAATCCAGAACGTCCAGAATTATTCATCAAATCCGTTTTGGTCACCAAACGCACCGTATAATCAGCGTATGCCAACACCGGTTTACGCGGACGGCCCGGACGTGGAAACGGGTGATTGTCAACGTGTTGTATCTGGGCTGATTGCCACAACATGTGCAATGCAGAACAATTGTATTGAATCCCAGTTATCGGACGTCCGTCCCACGGTAATGTTACAACTGTCACGCATACCGAACGGCAATTATGCAACGGCGTGTGCTGGCTATATTGACACGGCGTTTAACGAATACGTCCAGAAATACGGCAATGCGATGCCAACTGGCGTGGTTGCATTTCCACATGCCACAACACCGAATGCTGCGGCGACAGAATCGGATTTTCGGCCAGAAAATCCGTATGAAATTCAGTTAATGGATTGGCAAACTGACGTCATTGAACGCAAACTGGAACTGCAACAACTGCAATCAATGAATGGGGCAGGGAACGAACATATTGAACGTGCGTCATTTCCCACAACGTACGCAGATTTATCATTCAGCGAACGCATGGCAAACTCTGCGGCTGGCTATGAACCATATCGGGATAAAAGTGCATATAAACCAATTGAAATCGAATCCCAGGAAAAATACCTGAACCGCCAACAAGATATTGCAACATATCGGGATTCCTTATGTGCAACCAAGAAAAAAATTTATTCTGATATAATCGCAGATATTTCAAAACTAAAAAAATGTCGTAACGAAGGCATTGAATTTTCAAAATGCAAATTACAGGGAACATATTGACAATGCGTAAAACAATACTTTTATTATTTACTGTTTGTTTAATTTGCAACAATGCTTTTGCACTGTCATGGAACGACCCAGGCGTTGTCCCCGTCCAGTCAATAAGTGACCATCGCTGGCGCGATGCAAACACGGGCCGTCTAATTAATGTCCACGGCATGCCTGGGGTTACACCAACACCGGCCCCAACACCAACGCCGGCTCCAAGCCCAACACCAAGTCCAACACCAAGTCCAACACCAACGCCGGCTCCAAGTCCAGCACCAAGTTCAACACCAAGTTCAACACCAAGTCCAGCACCAAGTCCAACACCAAGGGCCAGAAACATGCAACGTGCCGGCGCAGTCGTTGGTGCTGCCTTGGGCGCGTACGGTATCTATGAAAACACCGCCGGACAGGGGGAACACACCACCGGCAATGTCACCGCAGGTGCAGTTTCTGGATTACTTGGCGGTGCAACAGTTGGTGCTTTGCGCGGTGCCAAAGGTGGCTGGATAGGGGCGGCAATTGGCGCCGCAGCGGGGGCCGCCATTACTGGTTCTCAACTTTTTTCCGAAACAGATTGTCTGACAGACCCAGTAACGGGTAAATTTACATGTTGCAACACTGTATTCAACAAAGGCGAACGCCAGGCAAAAATCGGCGACTACATGTTTTGTGGCGTAATGCAGGGCGACCAACTTACTGTAATGCCACCACTGGTCAGACAATGTTTACAGGGCGGTCAACCAACCGAATTATCCTGGTGGGACGGTCTGTGGCAAGACGACACATGGACTCCAGGCGAATGTATTCCACGCTATTGCGATTCTGAACCACCAGTTGGAACAATGGTAGAATACATACCTGACACTGAGCGATTTTGTTGGAAATGGCAATATGTGGATAACGGCGAACTGGGCACCATCAGAACATCTGACGGCCAAAATCTTGACCCCAACGACCCATACTCGGTATTGATATATCGTTTAACCCAAGAAGCCAACAAACTAAAACAACAATGTGGCGACACATTTTAATCTTTGCAACATATTTTATAATTATATCTTCTGCACATGCGATGCAAACGCCATGTGCATCGGGGGCATTTTCTGATGCACTGGCGGCAAACTCTGGGGCTATATCTGAATCTGATTCAGAATCAACGGTCCATAAATGGGTTCGCCAAACTTTTGCAACAAAAGACACACTGGAACGTGTTCTGGCATGCCCAGAAATTGCCAACACCGCACCGACACAACCAATTATATTTTCGCCAATCACATACACATTCCCGGGCGGTCGTAACATCACTGTAAATTATGAAACATCACCAAAGTTACTGCAACAACGTATGGTGATGACAACCAAACGCGACACCCCCGCCAGTCCCAAAATCGGCGAATCCAATGACGGAACCGTTTGGACAAACACAGACCCGGCCTGGTACGGAATTATGGTTGTCGAACATGGTTCATTATCCGAATTTGTTGGCCCAGACAAGAACAATACCGTTTCGTTGGAATACATTCGGGACAACATTGACACCCTGTATCCCCGTGGTGGCACATGCACCAATCGCACAGCATTGGCGAACGACAACTATGCGATAAACCGTGCCGTTGCACAAACTGTTAACCTGGACGACGACACAAACGATTACTACATTGCCGGCGATCGCAATTTGGAATGGATTGGCTATACAGAAATTGCACTGGACGTTATATTAACGGTTGCGACCATGGGCGGATATACGGCCGTCCTGGGTGCGACCAAGGCCGCCCGTGCATCACGTGCACTGCGTGGTCTGGGTTCTACAATCAAAACATTGTCCAAAACAGACGATGTTGTTAAATATGTCCGTGCCACCCAGGATGCCGCCCGCCTGACCAAAGAAATTAACGCACTGGACAAAGTCGCTGATGCCACAAAAATCGCAGAAATCGCAGACAAAACTGCCGAGTTAAACCGAATTAATAACAGCATTCGCACCCTGGAATCAACCGATGATGTAAAAAAGTATCGCGATGCGACCAAAACATTTTCGGAACTGAACAAATATCGCCACAGTTTACGTGGCATACGTATTGCCCACCGTGGCAACGTCATTGCACGCACAGCCCGTGCAACAAAATCCGCCATGACCGGCAACAGTTTAATAAAACACGCACGCAAACTGGGCCGTTCCAGCGGTTTTTCAAACCGCGTACGTGATTGGCTGTTTGATTCAACACTTCGCAATGCCGGCATGGTTGCCAAGGTTGGGGCAGGGGCAGGGCTATTGACAGGTATACTTAAATTTGCGGGCGACATGTACGACATTACAGACAACACCACCGATGAATTTACAAGTGGACTGGACTTCGCGCCACTGTTATTATTATCGGCTGACGACCTGGCGACCCAGGAAGACGTTGTAAACTATGGCATGTGGCTGATGTGGATGGGCGATTCCACCAATCCGGCCGATGACGATGCCGCATATCTGCAGGTGATGGATTTTGCCGCCAAATTTCACCAGGACTTAATTGAAATTCAAAACGGTCGAAACACACCATGTAACGTTGATATATTCGTTGTCCGTCCTGTTTTACAGAACCCCGGGACAGACAACAGTGCACTGTATTATTTGATAATGAACGACACCCCATGGACAACGAATTAAATTCTCATTGTCAAAGTCAAAAATATTATTTATAATACAGACAACGAAAACAGGGGGACAAGAAATGAGAAAAATATTTTCCGCATTAATAATCCTTGCGACCTGCATCTGCACTGCAAATGCATACCAGGTATTATCATCCAAGGAACTGGGCCGGAACGAGGCAAAAAATCAAAACGTCACCGTTAAATGCACCACCGACACGGGCAAAGTATCGAATCAGACATGCACACTTCGCCGTTATGCAAAATGTACTGGCAATGGCACGGCCAAGAAATGCAACGGCTGGCAACCATGGCGTGATTTACGTTCCCCGTCCAAGACCTATTCGGACTGGAAATCCGCGGCTTCTGCATGCTGTCGTGCCAAAGGCCTGCGGTAAAGTAATAAAAACAAAACAAAAACACCCGCCAAACGGCGGGTTAATTTTTGGTGGATGTGATTGGACTCGAACCAACGACCTCTTCGATGTGAACGAAGCGCTCTAACCAACTGAGCTACACATCCATTTATAAAAAAATCGCCCAAACACCGGCGAATTATGGCTGGCCACACGAAGCCTTTGGCGAAGTGTGGTGGGGATAGTGGGACTTGAACCCACACGGTCGCAATGACCAAAGGATTTTAAGTCCTCAGCGTCTACCATTCCGCCATATCCCCTGGGACCAAACAACTACTATTTGGTGGAGCTGATGGGACTCAAACCCACGACCTCTACGATGCGAACGTAGCGCTCTATCAACTGAGCTACAACCCCAATAAAAAATGGTGCGGATAAGAAGACTCGAACTTCCAAGGTATTGCTACCACTAGTACCTGAAACTAGCGCGTCTACCAATTCCGCCATATCCGCAGGCGACAAACATAATATACTAATTTTATAATATTTGCAACAAGAAAAAAACAAAAAAACAGAAAAAATATACACACCCACATTTTATTATTCACTTGCGTCATTTTTGGTATTTTTGCTAAACTTTACACCAGAGATGAATAAAATTCTGGTTTTAATTACAAATTTGTTGATTTGCGTTGGTTTTGCCAATGCGGCTGTTCGTGATGGAACGGCTGTTTCACGTACAAAATCGGACACAGACACAACCCAGTCCCGCACAGCCACCAGCGTTGCACGCACAACCACGCCACGAACAACGGCGCTAAAACCACGTTCTGACGCAACCATATCTCGCACGGCAACCACCGTGTCATCACGCACGACCGGCAAAGCAAAGACAGCACGTACAACAGCCCCCCGCACAACGACCAAAACAACTGCGAAACGTGGCGGTTCGACCAACATTTCTGCACGCAGTGCAACATCTGACACCTCGGTAATATCCAGCACTCAAACAGGTGTCGAATACGAACGCTGTAAGAATACGTATTTTTCATGCATGGACCAGTTTTGCAAATTAAAGAACGACGACTATCGCAGATGCTCGTGCAATGACCGCGTATTTAAACTGACCGAACTTCGCAAAGTTTTACAAGATGCGGGCAACCAGCTAACCGTATTCACCGAGAATCTGGAAACCGTTGGTATGACTGCCGCCCAGGCCACTGCCATGCGTCAGGAAACCGAAGGCGAGAAGGCATTTACCAGCGATAATTCCGCATCCAAGGCATTATTAAACGCCATTATGAACTCTATCCGCGGCGAAGACACAACTGTTGGCGGTAAATATGCCGATTTAAACAGTATTAACATAACATTTGACACAGTTAATGCGTTTGGCATGACAGACATAGGCCAGGCCATCGCCGCATATAACGGCAACGCATTGTACAATGCGGTATATCCTCAGTGTCGCCAGGCGGTTCGTGCCGACTGCAACGATTCGTCTTTGCAACGTGCCATTACCGCATATTTAATGGCGATTGAACAGGACTGCAACGCGGTTCAAACCGCAATTGAAAACACACAAAAACAATTAAAGTCTGCCGTCCGCGAAGGCGGTGCCATGCTGGATTTGGCCCGCATCGAGAACCGTCAAAAACATAATTCTTCTGATATCACCACCTGTATGAACGAGGTAGAAACAGCAATACTCAGCGAAGAGGTTTGTGGTGCAAACTATCATAAATGCCTGGACAATGGCGAGTTTATAGATGTATCCACCGGTGCCCCTATATCTGGCATCGAAGACTTTTATAAACTGGAAAAAATGTTAACGTTCAGCGACGGAATCGAAGCAGTAGATCAAAAACTGTCCAAAAATCCCAGCAACCGCAATTTTGTAACAAACTTTGAAAATCGCGTCAAAAAATTTGCCGAACCCGCATTGGACAAGTGTGTAGAAAACGCTGACTTTGTATGGTCCGAGTATCTGGACAAAGCAATGTTATCAATCTACTATTCCCAGCGGGACAAAGTTGCCCAAATCAAGCGTGGTTGTTTTGATTACATCACCGCATGCTATATGAATGGTGACACCGCAATAACTGCGGCAATGGCTGGTCTAAGTGGTGACAGTGCACTGCTGCTGCAACCCGATAAGATACAGTTAAACGCAACCATGTGCCAGGACTATGTTAATTCCTGTGACAACATGTTTGATGGCAACATAATTGCGGACTATATCAACAACCACACCCAGACAGACACATTGACGGCATGCCGTGCAATTGCAAAACAGTGTTTTGATAAATACGGCGGTCAAAACTATGAAAATTTCTATTATCCATTCAGCGGATTGTTCGAGCAGGGTGACGCACTTCGTTGGTTTGCATTATACGAAACGCAGGAATCATCAGACAATGCGAATCCTGTATATGTTTCAAAATGTGCACAACAGCTGACAACCATTGACGCATGCAACGACGAGAAGATGATAGAAACCGTATTTGGCGGCTTGGATTATTACACAGATAAAAAACAGTACGGTCTGAAAGAGACAACCGGTTATAAAGAGCGTGCAATTCGTCAGATTGGTGTAGCAACCGAGGTTTATCATCAAATTCTGTCACAGCTGTCCACCCAATGCACAAACCTGCAGGGTCGCTTTGTTGAATATCGTTATATTAACAAAAATAATTATCACGAGGATGATTTTTGCAAATCCAAGATTGCGACAAACCCAATCTACCGAGTATACACAACAGCTTATTCCATTGGCTCGGGCGAGGATATGTGTCCACGCGACTATCGTGCCCAGGTTGACACTCAATCATGGGGTGCATGTTTATGTTGGGAAAACGGTGGCCGTCGCAGTAAATGGGGCAAATCACCAAAATGCGTTGCGGCATTACCGGCCACTTGGAACGGTGAACCTGCCAACGACCGCGATTGCACCGCAGAAAACATAGCACAAATCGAATCAGAATCTTTTACCCGTGAGAAAGACACCACAAATTGGTGCACTCAACCTGTCATTACGAATAAAAACAAAGTATGCCCAATTGGCGCAGAACAAGACGAAGACGGTAATGAATGTAAAGTAGGGAATAATATATTGAATCTGGTACCCGAAGGCATGTAAAAAAAACGCCAATTTGGCGTTTTTTTATTTACCGGCAATTCCATTTGCAATCAGTCGTGCTGCACCGCCTGTATCAGGTTGCCACACAGAATCCGCTGATTTCAAGTCAAGCACCATCTTTTCACGTTTTGAAGGTATGGTTAATTGTTGAACCGCATTTAACACATTTTCGGCTGTTGCGTCACCACCCAAAAATTCCGGATAAACATCGCGATTTAACAAAATATTAACCAAAGAAACCCATTTTACCCGAATAATTTGCCGTCCAATCCATGTTGTAATTGGATTCATTTTATAAACCACAATTGTTGGGACATGCAGCATAGCCAATTCTGCCGAAACAGTTCCGCTGGCCACAATCGCAATATATGTTTTTGCATACAATTCGTATCTATCAGCGGCCGGCACCAGTGTTGGTTTCACCCGCCACCGTCGGATTTCATTTTGAACCAATTCCATGGTTGTTTCTACAACAGGTATCACAAATCTGTATCCCATATATCCATCGCGACTTAATCTGTCGACAACATCACGCATCAGTGGCAACAGACGTTTTACTTCACCGACACGACTGCCCGGGACCAGCGTTATTATTTTTTCGTCCCACTTTTTTGGTGTTTTGTATTTACCAATCAGTACATCTGCAATTGGATGACCGACGGCAACGGTATCTAAACCATACTTGGTAAAGAACGGAACCTCGAAATCAAAAAAGGCATACAATTTATCAAAAATCTGGGCATATTTTTTTGCACGTCCTGAACGCCATGCCCAAACCTGTGGTGCAACAACATGATGAAACCTCAGTCCATTTTGAATCAATTTTTGTCCATCTGGGCTTTTTCTGACTTGTTTTATAACACTTTTTGCAAATCCTGGTGCATCTATTGATACCACCACATCAGGTTTTTGCCTAATAATCGCATCAACAGTCTGCTTGATACGTCGCGTCAGTGTTTTTGCGTGTGCCAACACCTCGACAATACCCATAACGGACAAATCAGACATTGGGAACAAAGATTTCAATCCCGCATTCTGCATATTTTCGCCACCAATGCCAACAAAGTCAGCATTTGGCATTTCCTTCATTATGCGTCCCCCCAGTACATCTCCGGACACTTCACCTGCGATTATGAATATACGCTGATTTTTTTTATTCTGCATTTTTAGACGTACCAATTCCACGCTTTGAACGATTTTCTATAAAGTCAATTGCATCCATTGCGTATTTGTTATTTTTAACTTCCTTGCGCACCTTGGCCAGACGTTCAGACACAGTTCCTTCGCCCCCACGGAACACCGCAGAATACACAGAATGAATTGCATGCATATCTTCGTTTGTAAATCCATGTCGCATCAGTCCAACACGGTTAATAGTGCGATACACAGCCCGATTACCATCATATATTGCGTATGGTAACACATCATTTCCGACACCTGACATACCGCCAATGAACGCATTACGTCCAATACGTGCAAATTGCAGCACCATTGTACCACCAGACAATATTGCAAAGTCTTCTATTTCCACATGTCCTGCCACCTGAACCAGGTTTGACATAACAACACTGTTTCCCACCTTGCAGTCATGTCCGACATGTGCATTAACCATAATCTGACAGTCATCACCAATCACCGTCCCATCGGACGCAGGTGTTCCAGAATGAATCGTTGCATATTCGCGAATTCTGCATCGTTTACCGATACGCAGTCCCGTCATAGACGCTTCATCTTGCCATTTCAGGTCTTGACTCATCACGCCCAGCACAGCAAATGGATAAACAATAGAATCATCACCAATAGACGTCTTTCCATCTATCACCACATGCGACACCAGTTCCACACGATCCCCCAAAATCACATTTGGGCCAATGACACAATATGGGCCAATTTTACAATCCGCCCCCAGTTTTGCACCTTCATGAATAATTGCCGTTGGATGTATTGCCATAGTAAAAACTCACTTTTTTTATGTTATTAACACAGTGAATAATACACCACAAACAACGCAAATGGTATTCAATAAATATAACCAATTATAACAGTATTTTGAATTTTGACCAGAAATCAACTTTGGGTAAACTGGCCCAGTACAAAATTCCCATCGCTGATATTGCGGGCATAACAGTAATCACGCCAAAGCACACCAATACCAATGCAAACATCTTATATCCGACAACTAAATCCACCTGTTTTTCGTGCCATACAGACATTGCGAACATGATGAACAACGCCGCCAGCATCCCCAGGAAAATGGGCAAGGCCTCGGTAATAATGAACAAAGCGGCCCCCAGCACACACATAACCCGGCACATCCATTTCAGCTTAATAAAAATACCGCGTTTAATTTTTCCCCGTGCATTTATATTCAGTGTTGCTATTGTTGCCATTGACATCCCCCCCAGCACCAACATCCACAACACGTGCCCCACGGTCAGGTTCCCCAGTTGACCAAATCTGAAAAACTCTGGCTGCATCAGCATTGCTATTACCACAGACAGCACAATCAACACAATTCCACCAACAGGTCTCATTTCTGCCTTGGCAAAGCGTCCCAGCATTATTCCAAACATCATCGCACCTATTTGCAACAATGGCCCCCACCACACATGTGTATCAGACCAACCTGTAATTCCGATAACAAGCAATAATATTATCCATTTCCACCAATTCATACGGGGCAGGGCAATTTTTCTAAGATACGAAGACACGAACAAAGATG
This sequence comes from Alphaproteobacteria bacterium, assembly GCA_017522445.1. Classification (GTDB taxonomy): domain Bacteria; phylum Pseudomonadota; class Alphaproteobacteria; order Rs-D84; family Rs-D84; genus Enterousia. The sequence goes on along the minus strand of JAFWZK010000039.1, from coordinate 15,285 downwards.
TCAAAAAAACAATCATTGCCATCATTCCGGGCAAAACAGACAACCCATCACGCAGCACGCCATAATTTCCACCAAACAGCACCACCCACAGAAAGGTTAATCCAGCGGTCCAAACTGATACATGCTGTAAAATATTATTCTGATTCCACCCCAGTTTTTGTATAATTGCATCGCGACACAAATACACCACCGCAAACAAAGGCACCGCCAACACAGCACACCATAAAAAAGCAGCCCCATACAACGCGGCATTATTAAACGCACTGATTGCACTATCCACTATCACAACACCATCAAACATACACTTGCCTTTTTGATTTGTTGTTATATTATAAATACCTATGAGCATAAAACAAGACATTTTTACTCTGATGGGTGGTCGCGTCAAGATGCACCGTGGATTATATAATCCGACATCCGACGCGGTCTGGCTGGCATCATTTGCACCATGCGGCGTAAAAACAGTACTGGACGTTGGTATTGGCAGTGGTGGCGTATCACTTTGCCTGTTGGCAAACAATCCAACCGCCCAGATAACAGGGCTGGACACATCGCCTGACATGCTGACCGCATGCCATGCGAACGCAGATTTAAACTCTGCTGACATTGAACTGATTCAATCAGACATAACGACATGGGGGACCAATCGAACATTTGATTTGGTTATAACGAACCCGCCATATTTCAGTGGCACCCCTGCAAAACATAATGCCCACCATAACGCAGACCTGCCGCTGTGGGTATCGCGTTGTATTGCACGCGTTCGCCCAATGGGCACCTTTGTCATCATAACGGACGCATCGACCACAGCGATGGTAGTTGGCGAAATGTCCAAGAAACTGGGTGACATAAACATACTGCCACTGTTTGGTGCCAAAGACACAGCCGAACGCGTATTAATTTCTGGTCGCCTGGGCACACACGGCATCAGTGTTCTGCATCGTGGCCTGCCCATGAATTACGAACCTATTTTACGTGATGGCTTGACTATCAGGGAAATTTTGTCTACAGTATCGGGGACATGATAAACTTTATAACACGATATTTTACATCGCTGTGGGCATTTATCACATCACCATTTCGTGCGATATGGCGACTGATTGTTCGCATATTTCCCCCGCGTGAGTTTACGGTTATGGATACCCCCCGTGGCAATGTTTATACTTTTTCCCAAAGCAGTTTTTGGCGTTTTACCCGTTTTTGTGGCAAGGTTGGGCTGATTTTATGGGCATCATGGTCAACCTATGTATTTGTATACCATCGTCCATTATTACAGAAACGCACCCAGCAACTGGAACAGGCCCGTGACATGCACACGCGTCACATGTCAGACCTGCAGACATACCTGACAAAATATAATAATCTGGTACGTGATTTGAACGTAATTGACGACAAGATACTTAACCAAGAAAAACTAAACCCTGGCGAGAAGGAAGAGCTAATGAACTCTCGCATTAAAACCTGGGGCGAGCTGGACTTTTTACGCACCAGGATAGTAGAGATGTTATCGAACGAGGATTTTACACCCGAATATACAAAACTGTCTGAATTATCTGCCGAATACGAATTAACCCGTGCCGAAAACGACGAGTTAAAGAAACGCAATGCAAAAATAATTGAATCCATGGCAGAAGTAATGGACGCAGATAACATTATTGTCGATACAGTATCCGCACTGACCAGCGACAACAACGAAAAGCTGCAAAAGAACCTTAAACGTATAAATGGTACATTGGCGACATTGGGGCTCAGTCAGAAAACACTGCTTCGCAACGCAAACAAATACACAAATCCATTGGTTGGTTCGGCCTTTACCCCAATTGATTTTGACCCAGAACTGGATGAAAAGTATCAAAAACTGGCGGACAGTCTGGAACGTTGGAATGGTCTGAAACGCCTGAACGAGATTTTACCACTTGGCAAACCGGTCAGTTCCCGCATTACATCAAACTATGGCACCCGCAAAGATCCATTTACAGGGAAACAAAAACTGCATCGTGGCATTGATTTTGCAGGCAAAATAGGCACAGAACTGATGGCGGTTGCACCTGGTCGTGTTGTATCGGCGGGCGAACGTGTGGGCTATGGTACAACGGTTGAAATTGATCATGGTCTGGGCTTTACCACATTATATGCCCATTTGTCACAAATATTGGTTTCCCGTGGGGATTGGGTACGTCCGGGTACTGTAATTGGTCTGGCTGGTTCATCTGGTCGATCAACAGGCCCACACTTGCACTATGAAATTCGGTACAAAGGTGCCCCATTTGATCCAACCAAATTTGTAAAGGAAGAATAGAAAAAATGCTAGCGTTCACAAACTCATCAGAAAAGCAGTCTCCAACCGTTATTGGTGCGGGTTGCAAATTAACAGGCGACATAAAAACCGATCACACGGTTCAGATTCACGGTGAAATCATCGGCAATATCGTTGCCGAAACGGTTGTTATTGGTCGCGGGGGCAGGGTTGTTGGTTCTGTTCAAACACCGGTCTTATTTTTACATGGCACATTGGACGGGCCTGCAACAGTAACCACTGCAAACATATTCAGCGCCGCCCAGATGACTGGGACATTATCATACAGAACATTAAACATCACCAGCAACACTGGCCTGGAATGCAAATTGGAAAAACGCAAGGACAAGGAAAAGGACAAAACAAAATGAACAAAAATATTTCAACTGTATATATTGCATCTGACCACCGCGGGGTAGGGTTAAAGTTATATTTAATCAACATGTTAAATGCGGCGGGATATACCGTTGTAAACCTGGGGACAGACGATCCAAATTCCATGGTTGACTATCCAGATGTTGCAGCAGGACTGGCAAATGCCATGGCAGAAGACAAATTATCACGCGGCATAATTATTTGCGGCACCGGTGCGGGTGTCACGATTGCTGCGAACCGCTATCGTCACATACGTGCATCACGTTGCAGCAATCCGTCCCAGGCACGTGACGACCGCTTTCACGATGACACAAACGTATTGTCATTGGCGGCCGATGATTTGGATATAGAAGTTGCATTTTTAACTGCCCAGGCATTTTTGGAAAGCCCATTTGATGCGATTGAACGCCGCATCCGCCGCATTGAAAAAATCTCGTAACAGTCCCCCAATTGGGGGATTTTTAATTTCTGCCGTGACAATCCAGTCCCATCAATCCCTCCTTGTCATTACCCACGCAGGCCACCCCCTCATGTCATCCCGTGGCTTGCCTTGTCGCACGAAGTTTTAACAAAGTGTGAACCACGGGACCCAGGTGTATGCCTTTTCTTACCTCGACACCAAACAAAAAAATCCCGCCAAATTGGCGGGATAATAACACTTTTATCAGCGTTTAATAACAAAGTTAACCAACTTTTTCGGTACAACAATTGTTTTAATGATTTCCGCATCCCCCAGTTTCGCCCCTGCGGCGACCTTGGCCGCGGACACAACCGTCGCTTCATCCGCATCCGCTGGCACAACAAATTCTGCTGCACGTTTACCATTTATTGACACAACAATTGTCATTTCTGTTGCAATCAATTTAGACACATCAAATGTTGGCCACTGTTTGAACACCAGCATCTCAGAATTACCCAATTTTTCCCACATTTCTTCGGTCAAATGCGGTGCGAACGGGTTCAGCATCTGCAACAATGTTTCATACGCAGGGCGGGGCATTTTACCTGCAAAGGCATTGATAAATTCCATCATCGCAGAAATAGCGGTATTAAAGCGCATATTTTCCAGACGTTCCGTCACATCTGCAATCAGTTTATGCACCAGACGTTCCTGTGCCGCGGTCATTTCATCATCTGTCAAATTATCTGCCAAGTTTTCCACACGTTTCAGGAATCGTTCCACACCACGCAGTGTATCTTCGGACCAATTCGCACTTTGTTCCCATGGCCCCAGGTACAAGATTGCCATACGACATGCATCTGCACCGCTGCGTTCTACGACATCGGAACTGGGGACGGTATTACCGCGTGATTTTGACATTTTTGAACCATCGGCCGCCATAATCAGACCATTGCTGGTACGCTTTTTATATGGCTCGACCCCTGGTACAAATCCCAGGTCTGCCAATACCTTGTACCAAAAACGTGAATACAGCAAATGACGTGTTGTATGTTCCATACCGCCGTTATAATGGTCAACCGGCATCCATTTATCCAACTGTTCACGCGAACAAAAGGCATCATTATTTTTCGAATCCAAATACCGCATAAAGTACCACGAAGACCCCGCCCACTGTGGCATTGTATCTGTTTCACGTTTTGCCGCCGCACCACAGTGTGGGCATTTTGTATTTACCCAATCTGTTGCACGGGCCAGGGGACCTTCGCCATCATCGGTTGGTTTATAGTCCGACATATATGGCTGCAGCAACGGCAATTCAGATTCTGGCACCGGCACCCAACCACACTTTTCGCAGTACACCAATGGAATTGGTTCACCCCAGTACATCTGACGTGAAAATCCCCAGTCTTTTAATTTGTACTTGGTTGTACCACGTGCAAACCCGTGTTCAGTACCATATTTAATTGCGGCTGCAATTGCATCATCTTTGCCCATACCATCCAAGAAAGAAGAATTTATATGTTCTCCGTCACCTTCCCAGACCTGGTCTGGTTCACCACCGGCCAAAACTGGAATAATATCCAGTCCGAACTTTTTCGCAAAATCCCAGTCACGTCCATCGTGTGCCGGCACCGCCATAATCGCCCCAAATCCATAATCTGCCAAAACATAGTCTGAAATAAAGACCGGTATTTCACGTCCATTAAATGGATTTACGGCCTTGATTCCTTGCAGTTCCACACCTGTTTTTTCTTTGGTAACATCTGTACGTTCGAACTCGGACTTGGCCCGTGCTGCGGCGATATATTCATTAACGGCATCGGCGTTTGTAATTTTACCTTCGTCCAGCCACTTTTTCACCAACGCATGTTCAGGTGCAATAACGCAGAACGTCACACCAAATATTGTATCGATACGCGTGGTATATACCGTCATCACATCATCACCGACCTGGAAATCCACATCTGCCCCGTGCGAGCGTCCAATCCAGTTTATTTGTTCTGTTTTAACGCGTTCTGGATAGTCCACCAATTTCAAATCATCAATCAGTCTGTCTGCATATTTTGTAATTGCCAGATTCCATTGCAGTTTCATTTTCTTTTCCACCGGCCCATGACAGCGTTCACAACAACCGTCTTCTAACTCTTCATTGGTCAGGTTTGTTTTACATGCCGGGCACCAGTTCATTGGCAATTCAGACTTATACGCCAACCCAGCATTAAAGAACTGAATAAACATCCATTGCGTCCATTTAATAAACTCTGGATCTGATGTAGAAACCTTGGATTCTGGGTCAAACGATAACCCCATAATTGAAATATCACGTTCAAAAATCTTAATCAGTTCCGCAACAGATTCACTGGGGTGCTTGCCAATTTTCGTTGCATAGTTTTCAGACGAGATTCCCATTGAATCATACCCAATTGGGAACAGAACATCGAACCCACGCATACGCCGCCACCGTGCCAACACATCCATACCTGTATACGGCAACATATGCCCCACATGCAATCCCGACCCTGATGGGAACGGAAATTCAATCAGATTATAGTACTTTGGTTTTGAACCGTCATTTTTTGGTGTAAAGGCACGTGCTTCCTGCCATTTTTTTTGCCATTTTGCCTCGCGTTCGTGAATTTTCTTCATATCGTCTGCCATTTGTATATTCCTATATTTTTTATGCTAACACGGCGGATTTTACCGCCAAACATCAATGAATTCAAGCACCTATTTTAATTATTCTTTGAAAAAGTGTGCCAAGAATTCAACATTTCCACTGCCACCGTGGATTGGAGATTCTGTAATTCCACGCAATCGAAAACCAGAATTTGCAAATGCATTAACCACCTGTTCGATTGCAAAGTCATGCCATTGTTGTGATTTTATAATACCGTTTGATTTTGCTGCAATTTCCCTGGGCACTTCGAACTGTGGTTTAATCAGTGCAATAATATCTTTTGCACCCCATGGCACCAGTGAATCTACAATATTTGTCAGCGAAATAAAAGAAACATCTATCACAATCAAATCCACCACCGACTGCACCGCCAGGGCACGAATATCGGTCTGTTCAATCGACACCACCCGCACATCATTTTTCAGGGATTGCGCCAACTGATTTGTACCGACATCTACGGCATAGACACGCACCGCACCATGATTTAACAAAACCTCGGTAAAACCGCCTGTGCTGGCCCCAACGTCTAGGCAAACCATACCCGCTGGATTAATCTGAAAAGTATCCAACGCACGCGACAACTTTAAACTGCCACGTCCCGTGGAATAGGGCAAATCGCCACCACTTAACACATCTGATTCCAAAACATCTTGGCTGGGCTTTTTTGCCGGCATACCATTTACGATAACCAGCCCAGACTTAATCGCCGCCACGGCGCGTGCCCGTGTCGAATATATATTTTGTTGAACCAATGCCTGATCAAGTCTCATAATAGAGCATGCTATCACAGAAAAAATAAACTTGCCAACATTAATTATTTAAACTACTCTGAACACAAAAAAAGGATTTCACCATGAATAAACAAGATAAAATCGACGTACTGAAACGACAATTGCACCATAAAACAACCCAGGGCAAAAATTTTAACATCTCGGGATACGGCTGCACCCTTGCATCAATCGCAGAAATTATAAACAGTATTTACCATGCCGCATCACAAAACACCGCCGAAGATTCCTGGGTTGTCCCGGCATACTTTGGCATGTTATTTATCATACTGGCACAAATGAGTTTTAGTTCTGCCAACAATGCATTTTCCGATGCCAAACGCACCAAACGCAAAATCAACAACCTGCAAAAATGCAGATAACAACAATATTGACACTCCACCCCCGTGGATATATAATACATCTCCCGGGACCCCTGGATTAGTTTCCAGCCAGTGTATTCCCGGGAACTTTTTTTCAAAAAACATTTCAACGTAATAACAAACAGATAAAATATTATTTTAACACAAAACCTTATCTTGACTTTTCAGCCCCGCACACATACACTTTTACTCATCAAGCCCCCATTGTTGGACGACTGAAACATAGGCCACCAATGCGTAGAATTGGTTTTGCATAAAACTGGCCAATTACACCTTGAAAAAACCTGATGCTCGCCATTGTCTGCGATGTCCTCAGGTTTTTTTCTTCACAAAATCAATCCCCCACCAAAAAAAACACAAATTTTATCGCCCCATCGGCCATTTTTCGCCGCAAACCCGCAGAAATCCGCCACTTTTTTCATTTTTTTGGCTCAGAGCAGGGCAAAAATCACATTTTTTGGCATGTTTAACCACTTTTAAGCATTTTTTTCAGCCCACACCCGTACCCACACAATAAACAGATAAATTAAATTATAAGTCTGATTACAAAAAGATATATTGCACTTTAACAGTAAAATATTAACTTAAACAAAATCAGAAAACATCGCACAACTTCACAACAAAGTTTTATTCAAACCAACGTTCATAAACCAATCCAAAGATATAAAACCACAACAGTATTGGCCAATACACAAATTAACCAAATCGATTTTCAGCGACCTGGGCAGACAAATATACGTTCAACACAATTCATCAGCGTCACAGTGCATGTACCACATCCCACACACCAGAACAATTTTAACAGCCACTTAACCAAATCGATTTTCAGCGACCTGGGCAGACAAATATACGTTCAGCACAATTCATCAGCCCCACAGGCACGCACCACATCCCACACAGCAGAACAATTTTAACGGCCACGACTCACCATTGGCGATATTATGTATACATTTGCGTATGTCCCATCACACCAAAATAAAAAATTAACGATATCATGTAGACGTTTGTGTGTACCCAACACACCAAACAAAAAAATATCGATAATATGTACACATTTGCGTGTGTCCCAGCACACCAAACCCAAAAAAGCGATATTATGTATACGTTTGCGTGTGCATCAGCACACCGAACAATTTCCAGCACACCAAACCCAAAAAAGCGATATTATGTATACGTTTGTGTATGCCCCAGCATACCAAACTATACATAATATACATTATCCGCCTTTGTAGCATCCGCCCTACACAGTCTCATTTTTACGAAAAACAAATCGTTTTGTTAAACAAAGATAAGCACAAACATCACACAACCTCATCATAAAAATTACAATTTCAAACGAACCGCCTCTCTATGCACCCGCGGCGACACCCCCACACAAATCCACAGATTCTTAATAAACATCATCAAAAAACACCGCACATAACTTACCCCACCTGTCCCAGCCCCACCCCAACAACTATACATAACCCAAATAACAACCAAATAAAAAACATGGATTACACAGACTGCAACCCATGTTTATCTGATTTATCAAGAAACAAACCTAACGTTTTGTTATTTTTTTAATTTTTTTCAATTTACCCAATGCATCATCGGCAACACCGACCGCCAGTTTTGTAACCGTTTTGATGCCTTTTTTCAGGTCGCTGTCTTCGGCTGCAGCCGTCTCGACCTGCTCTACATCCGAGCAGCAAAATGGACACTTTATTGCCGCATTATTTATTGTCGATTTGCAATATGGGCACGCGTGTGTATTCGCAGGTTTTTTATCACGCATTTTATTCATTGTCCGCACAAACAGGAATATCGCAAACATCGTTATAAAGAAACTGACCACCGAATTCAAGAACAGCCCCATATTCAGCGTTGTCGCACCTGCCGCCTGTGCCTGGGCAATCGTTTCATACGTCCCGCCAGACGGATTATTCAACACAAAAAACCACTGCGAGAAGTCAACACCACCAATCAACAGCCCAATCGGTGGCATAATAACATCTTTCACCAGCGAATTTACCACCCCTGTCATAACACTACCAACAATGATACCAACCGCCATATCGATTGCATTTCCACGTTGAACAAAAGTGCTAAACTCTTTTAATAAGTTACTTTTTTTAGCCATTTTTTACTCCTTTTCTTGTTTATTTGAATAATCCTCTATTGCCCTTAAAACCTTTCCCAATGTTTTTCTCAGACTTTCATCATGTGTTTCCACCATAATATCGGCCAAGGCATATATTTTATAACGTTCGTCTATCAACTGGCCCAGAATTTTTCGACTGTCTGCGTTCAACAACTGCGGACGCGTATCACGCGACTCGGTACGTCGCACCAACAGGTCTAAATCCGCCCGCAACCACACAGACAACGCCCGTTCCAGCACCATTTCACGTACCGCCGGTGTAATAAAGGCGCCCTCGCCCGTAGAAATCACCTTTAACGCAGGTGGTGTATCCAGCAGGCGTTCAATCACCCTCTGTTCGACACGACGAAACTCTTCTTCACCATACATTGCAAAGATATCAACCACGCTACATCCGGCTGCGGCTTCTATTTCTTTATCGGAATCAACAAACGGAATTCCCAATCGCCGTGCCAACGCACGTCCGACACTGGTTTTTCCCGCCCCCATCAGGCCAACCATAACGACGGGCCGATCGATAAATTCTTCTTTTACTTTTCGTTTTAATGCCATAGTGATATATATGATATCAAATTTTAATAAAAAAACAAGTTCATCCCATCCCTTTATCATGCTTTTCTTGTTTTTATACCTGGGAATTTATGGTATAATAATGACATAATTGAAAAACAACCAAAGAGAGAAGTAAAAATGAAAAACATCAGTATAATAACCACAGTCCTATTGTTTTCGGGATTTTCTGGGGCAAATGCATATGATGCACATATTTATGCAAATAACATTACCGCACATAACATTATGACTATCCAGCACACAATCACAAACACCGCCCTGTCATCATTTGGCGGTTCTATGGCAACTGGCCTGGGCAAAACGGCAACCAAAATCGAACCATTTGACCCACAGTCATCCGAAGACCCAAAAACCACATACGGCCACGCACCGGTATACGGCACAGAACCACTGTACGGCGAATACAATGCAGACGGTCGCAGCGGTGGCGACATGTTAAACCCAGACGCCATGTTGACGGGCACCTGGTTAAACTGGCATCACGGACGTGATTATGCGAATTTTGACAACGCAGCCCGTTATTTATCAAACACAGACATATTCACCTTTGGAATTTCTGGCGGTCAAACCAAGTTGTGGAATGGCACATCAAAATGGGGCATGTACGCGGGATATGTTGGTGGCAGCCAAAAAGACTCTGAAATAAAGCTGACAGAAAAAGGTGGATTTTTTGGTATTTACAACGGCAACAAATTTGGCAACCTGAATGTTTATGCAATATTAAACGGCGGCGTTTTAAACAATTCTGCCGATACAACATTTGGAACTGATGAATTTACAAACTTCTGGCTGGGCGGCACGGTACGCACCGCATACACAATTGCACTGGACGATACATTCAGTCTGGTCCCAGGATTAAACATCGGTTATACGTGGATTAAGTCTGAAGATTACACATCTGCATCGGGCGACATTTTAACCAACGATTCATTTGGCACATTTGAGATTTCGCCCAGTTTGCACGCGATTAAACACATCGGCAACGGTTGGCACGGCTCGTTAAGTGTTGCGTATGTTATGAACACGGGTGATGGCGGCGACATATCCACAGGCGGCACGCAAATCGCCACTCCACAGGTCGATGACTTTATAGAATACGGAATTTCTCTGGAAAAATCCGTTATGGGCTTTACCTTTACCGGCAACTTTGGTCGCCGCGACGGCGGTCGAGACGGCTGGATTGGCGGTTTGAATATCAAATACGCATTTTAAAAAAGCATGAAACGCAAAAAACACCCGCAGTTGCGGGTGTTTTTCTAATAAAAATTACAAACGCATTTTATTCCATATTTGCCAGTTGTTCCAATTGATCCGCTGCGATCAACGCATCAATCATCTCGTCCAGCCCCGCCCCGCCGGCCAAAATATCATCCAGTTTATACAGGGTTAATTTGATACGATGATCGGTCACACGTTGTTCTGGGAAATTATAGGTACGTATTTTTTCACTGCGATCGCCGGAACCGACCATTGATTTACGCGACGCGTTACTGGCATTTTCTTGTTCCATGCGCTGTTTTTCATACAGCTTGGACCGCAGAACAGCCATAGCCGCGGTCTTGTTCTGCAATTGGCTGCGTTCATTTTGACAAGTCACCACGATACCTGTTGGAAAGTGCGTAATACGAATTGCACTGTCTGTTTTATTAACATGTTGACCACCTGCCCCCGATGCACGGAAAATATCGATACGAATATCTTTATCTTCGATTACAACGTCAATATCTTTGGCCTCGGGCATAACTGCAACAGACGCAGCACTGGTATGAATACGACCACCTGCCTCGGTTTCTGGCACACGTTGCACACGATGAATTCCGGACTCGAATTTCATACGTCCATACGCACCTGCACCATCAATTTTGAATACGATTTCTTTGTATCCACGCAGTGAAGTTGCATTTTCTTCGATAACCTCTACCTTCCACCCCTGACGCAAGGCATAAGACTTGTATTGATTATACAAGTCCCCTGCAAACAGTGCAGATTCTTCACCACCAACACCTGCACGAATTTCCATAATCACACTGTTATCATCGGCTGCATCACGTGGCAGTAATGCAATTTGCAAACGCCTTTCTATATCTGGCAGCAAATGATTCAGTTCTGTCAATTGTTCATTTGCAATCTCTCGCAGTTCCGGGTCAGATTGCATTTCCTTTGCGTCATCGATACCCGCAACAACCTGGAAATATTCGCCTATCAGCGGCAAGATTTCGTTCAACCGTGAATATTCTTTGGACAGACGCGTTAATTCATCGCCACTGACGGCCCCAGAATTCATCTGAGTTTCGATATCGGCGGCCCGTCTTTGAATATCCCGCAATTTTTCTTCTATTATCATAATTACGCCACCTTTATCATCCGAATTGCCTCGGGAACCGAAACCGCGGCCTGTTCCCCTGTTATCATATTTTTGACAGACACAACCTGATTTTTTACTTCATCTTCACCGATTATCAAACTGTATTTAGCGTTAATTTTATCGGCGTACTCGATTTGATTTTTAAACTTTCTATCTGCATCCAGGTATGCCACAGACGCAATCTTTGCATCACGCAACGCCCCCAAAACAGACATAGAATACACAACCTGATTTGCACCCATACACAGCACTGCCGCATCAACAGGCGACTCGAACTGCGTCAAATTTATACGATTATCGTCCATCAATGCCACCATTAAGCGCGAGAATCCAACAGCTGCACCAACACCGATAATTTTTGTCTTGGAAAACTTAGACGCCAGGTCTTCATATCGACCACCGCCGCCAATCGCCCCCAGTTCTGGAAAGTTTTCAAGGAAAAATTCGAACACCACGCCGGTATAATACGCATGTCCACGCATAATCCCCAGGTCGATTTTGGCATTTTTTATCCCCATGGCATCCAGCAACTCCATAAAATTGTCCAGTTCAGAAATCGCCAAATCCAAGTTATCAGACATATTCAAAAACGAACGATAACCATCTGAAAATACCTTGTTAATTTTCGTTGCGGCATTTTCACCAATTTCCTCTATCAGTGCGTTTTGAAAGTCTTTTAATTTATCTTTTTTATCTATCAACACAAATGCACTGCGGCGTTGTTTTTCGTCCAGATTCAGAAAATCAAACATTGCGTTCCAAAACTTTCTGTTTCCGACACGAACAACTGTTGGCCCTATAAATTCCGCCACAGATTCATATACCCGTGACAATGTTGCAACGATTTCCGCATCATAGTTTGTCGACAGCGAGTTTATGCCCATAATGTCCAAATCCATCTGGTAAAACTCGCGATAGCGACCACGTTGTGGACGTTCCCCGCGATAGTTTCGTGCAAATTGATATGCACGGAATGGGAACACCAGACTATTAATATTTCCGGCCACATATCGTGACAATCCCACCGTACCATCATAACGCAACCCCATCTTGGTATCACCCTTTTGAAACAGGAACATCTGCGTTTCAATTTCGTCCCAATTATCTTTATCTGTCAGCACCTCGGCACGTTCAATTGCAGGCAAATCCAGGTGATTAAATCCCGCCCCACGCAGAACGTTTTGCATACGTTTGGCACATTCATCAAAGCATCTTTGCTGTACGGGTGTTAATTCTATAAATCCAGATAACGGTTTTGTTGGTTTTAAATCCATTTTTTTATCCTATTTGTTTTTATGTAAAACGTTTGGCATCAAGATTACAATGCCCATTATATCACAGAAAAAAATCCACACGCTAATATTCGCCCGCATGGGCGTGATGCAACACTACGAAATCAAAGCTTTCAATTAACATTTCACAGGTATTGTATTCCCTGTGCACAGAAAAATCAAGTACCATCACAACAAAAAAGGTGGGGCATAAATATCTCAGCCAAACACACAAATGACGAAAGAAAAGATTTCTTGGCGTTTACAAATGTGGTGGTGGCCTGTATTTTATGCCCCGTAAAGATATATCTATATCATATCGGAAACACACGACAGATGCCACAGGTACGTATTCACACAATCATGCAATCAAAAATATCTGTGTAGTTTCCCCCCATGCTGGGTCAGCCATCGTTTTGCCCGTTCCACACCCGACCCATACAGTTCCCGCACAGTTGCCCAAAATTGTTGTGAATGATTCATATGTTTTTTATGCGCCAATTCATGCATTACCACATATCGCATAACATCCAGCGGTGCAAAAGCCAACCTCCACGAAAAGGACATTGTACCACTGGTCGAACAACTGCCCCATCGGGACGTAGTATCACGTATGGCGATTTTTTTGGGCCAAAACTCACGCGGGGCCATCCGCACCATTTCTTTCAGCACATTCAGAAATTCTTTTTTTATCACATCACGCACACGACTTTCAAACATGCGCAAATCGCCACCAACAACCAGCACCCCACCATCATCACTAAACTTATTTGCACGCAGACTTTCATCATGTTGCAAACGCACCCGCCGCCCCAGGTATTCAATTTCATCACCTGGCCGCAGAGTCTTTTTTTCTGGACACCGTGCAAAGACACACTCGATCCATTTTTGTTTTGACACCAAGAATTTTATTGCTGCACTTTCCGACACCAACCACGGCCGCGAGATATGAATTTCCCGTTTTGGTTGCATTTTTGGTCGCAGTGTAATATTTCGCATCCCCCGCCGAGCCGACATTACAACCGGAATTTCTGTACCGTCTGACAAAGTAAAAACATAATCCGCCATTATTTAATTTTGCTTTGAATTTCATTAACGATTACATCTACGTCAAAGCCCATTTTTTCATACACTTGCTCTCCTGGGGCCGAGAGACCGAATCGATCGACACCGATAACAGCATCTGCAAATTCAAACCATGGTGCGGATGCAGCGGCCTCGATTGCGATGACAATTCCCCGCAAGATTTGATTTTTATATTCTGAATTTTGTCGTCTGAAATCGGCGACAGACGGCACCGAGACGACCTGAACAGCATTGCCCAATTTATCTGCAACCTGCACAGCCAGTGGCACTTCGCTGCCGGTGGCCAGAATGGTTGCCCGCACATTTTTCGTTTGTGCATTTTTAATAACATAGGCACCACGGTTTATTTCTGCACCGATTGGCGGTTCTATCAGTTTTATTTTTTGCCGCGTCAGCACAATACACGAAGGTGTATTTTTTTCGGTCAGCGCCCTTTCCCACGCCCAGGCAACTTCCATTTTATTACATGGTCTGAACACGTTCATATTTGGAATCAGACGCAGCGAAGGCAATTGTTCAATTGGTTGATGTGTTGGTCCATCTTCGCCCACAGCAACACTGTCATGCGTCAGGACATAAATAACAGGCAGTCCTGACAGTGCCGACAATCGCATTGCTGGCCGCATATAATCACTGAACACCAGGAACGTAGAACCAAACACACGTTTTCCAGACAATGCCAACCCGTTTAAAATTGCAGCCATTGCCCCTTCCCGCACGCCAAAATCAATATAGTTTCCACTAAAATTCCCTGGTTCAATTTTACGCGATGCCTTACCACGAACATTTGTACTGCCCCCCAGGTCAGCACTGCCCCCGATGATATCAGCCCCCGCATCTATCAGACCATTTAAATACATCCCCTTCCCGCACGCCAAAATCAATATAGTTTCCACTAAAATTCCCTGGTTCAATTTTACGCGATGCCTTACCACGAACATTTGTA
>JAFWZK010000038.1 GCA_017522445.1 Alphaproteobacteria bacterium | reverse complement strand
TGTCTCAGTTCCAGCGTGGCTGATCGTCCTCTCAGACCAGCTATGGATCATTGCCTTGGTAGGCCATTACCCCACCAACAAGCTAATCCAACGCGGGCACATCCACCACCGATAAATCTTTCCCGTTTCCGGCGTATGCGGTATTAGCGTTCGTTTCCAAACGTTATTCCCCAGTAGTGGGCAGTTTCCCACGCGTTACTCACTCGTGCGCCACTGAATCCACAAGTGCAAGCACCTGCTTCATCCGTTCGACTTGCATGCCTAAGACCTGCCGCCAGCGTTCGTTCTGAGCCAGGATCAAACTCTCAAGTTCTAAAAAACCTGTTAGTAAGTCCCGTGCATATTAAACAAAAGCTGACTATTTTATAATCAGTTCGTCTTTACATATATATTATTCGCAAGACAAGTTTTAACGAGGTTTAATATGTAAACCTACTACCTGTCTAGGATATGCACTTTTGACTTAGTCAAAGTTTGGATATTCCAAATTCAACTGTCTGCACATCCCTTCTTGAATTTTTGATGAGCTGCTTTTATTCACAATGTTGCGATTTAATCAGAAAACTTTTTTGTTTTTATCCTGTAAACCGCTAAATTTCAGGGGTTGAGTTTCTTTTTGTTTTGTTGCCTCAACTTGAAAGCCCGCTTAGTATGCGTCCAAAGTTTCTAAAAGTCAAGCGGATTTTCGAAAAAACTTTTCATTTTTTTTGCTTTTTAGGAAAAAGTGCCAGATTTCCGCCATTTTTCCTTAATATTTTTTTTCATTTTTTTATTTTTCCGTATCTAAAAATGATTCGGATTTCCCCCTTTTGACGCTCTTTTTTGTGATTCCGAATCGAAAAAACAATCAAAACCGGTATAAAAAGCCCAATTTTACCAGCGGATACACGCGCATATCGGACAGTTTACGATTCGCATCCCTTTGTGCGGATGCAATATCGGCATCCAGCTGGGGTATCGATACCGGCATCCAGGTGTTTGTTAACTTATTATATATATAGAGTTGAGATTGGGGGATGTCCAAATGCAATCGTGCAGGGGAAGTTGTTATCACAACACCCGCATCCAGGTACAAATTAAAACCGCAGAACAAATCTAAATCAAAACCCGTGCCAATATAGGGGCCGTTGTAATTCCAGTCAATAGTTGCAGAACCATTAAAATCGTTGCCGTTATAATAGTAGTGGTCGCCCGCCAGGTAAAAATAGAACCGCTGGGATGGGGCCTGGGATATTTCGCCAAATATAGAAGAATCGAGACTGGCACCACCCCAGGCATAACCACCCGTCAGGCGCCATGCGTTCTGAAACGGGTAAAAGTCCATCAAAAACGCACTGTGCCATGCATCCAGTTTGCCATCATCAATCTTGACCCCGTCGCCAACATCGCGACCATCACGCATATATGTATCAATCGCCGAATCGATTGCAGACTTTAGCGGGTCAGTGGCCGCAAAATCGATTCGCCCACCGAATCGTGATAACCATTTCGAATCGTGCCCTTTGTTATGGTACCCCAGTATTATATTCAGGCCACTGGTCCCAGAAACACCAACCCCGACCCCAACACCATCATACCACGAGGTTGCAAAACATACCCGCCCCCAGCATACAGCCATTATCAAATATAATATTGTGCGTTTCATAATAAAAAAACTATATCTGAATCGCAGCAAATCAACAACGAGCATAAATTCCCGATAAAAAAATCCCCCCGTGCGGGGGGATAATCACTAGAACCTGTACATAAACCCAAGTTTTATCATAGGATAAAATTTGTAATCATCCAATTCGTTTTGCGCATCAGCCAATGTTTCGTCAATAACAGATTCCAATTCTGGAATATCAACCGCAACCCATGATGTGCCATTCCACTGCTGCAGATTATCGGTTGGTACGTCCAGCGACAATTCAGCCGCACGATTGGTAAATACCACACCTGCATCCAAATAAATCTTTAATCCGGCAAACAACCCAATGTCAAATCCAGTTCCAATGTATGGACCACTGTATTCCCAATCTAATTTTGCAGTGCCGTGCACACTGTTGCCAGTATAGGCATATTTATGACCAGACAATTCAAATTCATAATAGCCAGGTGTTAATTCATCAATCGTACCCGCAACAGACGCAGACATCGACATGTCACCAAACGCATATCCACCTGTCAATCGCCATCCGCCCAGCAACCACGTATCGCCAAAGGGATAAAAATCAACCAGGGCCGCATAATGCGTTGCATCCAATTCACCATCAGTAATGGTCAGGTTGTCACCAATATCAACACCGTCATCCATAAACCCATCAATCACATCATTAATCACAGACCGAACAGGTTTGGTCGTTGCAAAGTCAAAACGAACACCAAATCTTTTTGCCCAAAATGAATCAAAATCCTTGTTCGCATAGCCAATAAAACCGTTCAAGCCACTGGTCGCAGAAACACCAACGCCAATCTGAACACCATGTGGAAATGCAGTGCGAGATTTTGCAACGTACGATTCAGCAGCATCTGTGGCCGCAGTTGTGGCGGCGATTTCCAACTTTTCAGAACTGATATCTTGTTTGATAATTTCAGCCGATACATTTTCTGCAACATCACGTGCAACAGATTCAATTATTGGATTTGGCACTTCGTCCGCTGCAAATGCAGGCAACGCCAAAACAGATAATAATGTCATGGACAAGATTCTTTTCATGCAATTCCCCTTTGTTACGATTATATGAATACAGTCATATTATAAAACTTGTTCTTGGTACAAAACAACAAAAAACTGTACAAAAACCTGTTTTAATATGTCGTATTTTGTGATATAATTCAGGATATGAAAACCAGAATATTTATTTTTTCGTCCCTGCTGTGTTTGTGTGGGACGTTCGCGGCCCATGCATCTGAATGCACGGGTGCCGGTTGCGACATCGAACCATTGACTTTCGAGGAGTTTGAATGGACACAAGTCGAACCAACTGTAACCGTACTGGCCACACCAACGTGGATGGAATCCGACCCAGACATAGCGGCTGTGCCAGTGGCACAAGATATAAATTGGCCACAGCAAACGGTTAATGCGAAACTGTTGACCATTAAACCGGTTGAACCAGATTTGCGTCCACAATTATGGGATGGGGTGCACGGACAATACGCCGGCACAGATGCTGAAAAAACAGTCGATTCACAAAATGGTGTGCCAATTTGGGACGATTCTATAAATAACTATCGGGACAAAGACTTTTCTGATTGGTTCCTGGAACCTTTGCCGGAAATATACCTGCGCGAGGTTGATAGTATCGACCCAGTCGAACTGTACCAACAAAATATGGCCGATGCAGGGGCAACACTGGCACGGGTCGAAGAATTACTGAGGCCGAATAAGCCCAGTGAAAATCTGTGGTTTGCAAATCCACAAAATACTATGGTTCTTGACCAGTCGTTTGAAATGGTTGACACGGCCACAGATGACGGATGCCCATTTGAATCCGAAACAGAATGTGAAATATGGAAAAGAAAACCAATCGTTCGTGAAACTGTTTCGCCACGCAGCCCAAAACTGCGCGATGCCAAGGTGAACGAGTTTGTTCGTGCCGCAAATTGCAATCATCATATAACCGCAAATGAACCTGTGGCAGCACCGTTATTGCACAGATACAAGATGCTGATGCAGTCCGCCCAGGCATGTTGCACAGATGGAATTGTTTTTGCACTGAAACAGGCGGGGGCATCTGATGGACTGGTCTATAAGTTTATGGCAGATGATGCGAATTTCTATGGGTTTGGGGCGCGCTGTCTGATGATGACGGATTACGAACTGGACAGCAAATATCCAAATACCGCCACAGCAGTTGTTGCAGCAGATGTTCGCAATGGATGTCTGTGTCGTGGCCGCCAATGGTTCAAGGCAATGCTGGCACCGTTCGAACAGGTGTATCAGGCAATTCCACAGTTTAAAGATGCACAGTTTAATTATACGTACCAAGATGGACTGAAACGTGAAATAACGGTTTCGGTAAATAACGATGTGCAAAATGTGCTAAAGCAACTGGAACAATGTCCATAAGAACCGCCAAATGGCGGTTTTTTTCTCCCCCCGGATGACGATGTGGGTGGGTGGCCCGCGTGGGTATGACGGGGTTCTGGGTGATAATTATGTTTTATAAAATGTGTTTAAGTGTTTTGTCATTCCGTGGCCTGACCACGGAACCCAGGTAATGCATCATTGTTTTATCAGATTTGAACAATAATATTATTATGTGTATATTTTGGCCAGTTCTGGAAACGGGATGACATGAGAGTGGGTGGGCTGCGTGGGTATGAGGACAGAGAGGCAAGGCAGATTAATAGACTGGATTGCCACGGCTTTGCCTCGCAATGACAAATGGTGTTTTTGTTTCCAGTGCAAGGGGTATCAGGAACACAATGGATACCGGCCGCCGCCGGTATGACGGGGGTTTTGGGTGATAAGTATGTTTTATAAAATGTGTTAAGTGTTTTGTCATTCCGTGGCCTGACCACGGAACCCAGGTAATG
>JAFWZK010000037.1 GCA_017522445.1 Alphaproteobacteria bacterium | reverse complement strand
GTATTGCCGCCATCTGGACATTCAGACCGCACCAACACATCTTTACCGCTGTAATAACCGTCACCAACCGCAACACAGTCCGTTGTTGATTGCGCCGCATCATACCAATACCCGGCCGCACATTTTTCTATAACTATGTCGCGACAGTCTGCATCGTATGCATTTGTGCCAAACGAACAGACCTGGGTACCTGTGGCACGTTCAGTTTTATATTCCACCGTGCGATAGCAGGCCGTAACATCATCACTGATATCTGACTGTGTTTTACCGTTATCTGGACAGATTGCGCGTGCGGTTAACAGGTTGTTATTATTAACACCTGCAACTGGACCGTATGCACCGATTCCAACTGGTATACACACAGTTGTCCCGCCATGTGCCCAGTAATATCCGCTGTCACATTTCGTGATAAAAATATCTTCGCAGTTCAACAGATATCCATCTGACTTTTCTGAACCGAACATTTTTCCATCAGATGCGCTGTCATAAAAACATCCCTGGGTACCTGTTCCATGCACTGGCGCACCTGTATAATCCAATCCTGGATACTTGGTAGATTTTTTGCATATCCCATGCGGGGTCGATGCAGTCCTGGTCGCAGTCGTTCCTCCATGCGGACACTCGGCCCTGGTCATGTCGCCTTCTGGACTGTAATAGTTCTCTTCTACCTCAACACAGTCTGTTTTTGACTGCGATTCATTGTACCAGTATCCACCCTTGCACCAGTTTACTATTATGGTATCTTCCTGGCAGAACTGGTTATATGTACCATTATCATCCGCATAGCACACATATGACCCCATCGCATTTTTTGTCGCAGACACATATGTGTTAACACGTTTTACGCACTCAGTAATTGCTGCCGCAGTCGTCTTACCTTCTGTATTTCCACCATCTGGACATACTGTGCGCACCAACACATCTTTGCCACTGTAATAATTTTCTCCAACCTCAACACAGTCCGTTGTTGATTGCGCCACATCATACCAATACCCCGCAACGCACGTCTTTATCTCAATGTCATAGCAGCTCTCAGAATACGCAACTGTACCCCAAAAACATGACTGTGACCCGGTCGCACGTTGACTTGACGATACATACGTCAGATCCGTTTTATAGCATACCCCAGCAGTTGTCGCACTGACCCCGCCCGCAGACTTCCCGCCGTTTGGACAAGGATTCAAGCCACCAATAACCCCAGAATCTGTCGCAAACTCGCCACCAGGACAATAGTTGTTCGCAATACATTCTGCACATTGGTTCCCCATGCCCGGATAGTATGTGCCCGCTGCGCACTTCGTTACACCCGCTGACCATCCCACCGTGGCGGTTGTATCCTGGGTTGTAATTTTCAGAACAGTTTCAGATGTCTGCAACGCACCATTCGCAACAATTATATAATCTTCCCCAATTCGATATCCCGCAAACACATACCCTGTCTTTTGGGGCAGGTTCGTTCCAATATTTGCAATCGGTTGTGTCGCACCTGAATCTGCATACCATCCGGTCGCATATTTCAGATAAACTGGATTTTGTATCGCATTTTCTGTTGCATCTGTCGCAGTCAGTGTGATTTTAAATACCCCTGGTGTCCACACCGCAAACAGCATAACTTCTGATGCATCGGCAGATATATTTGTTGTAACTATGCTGCCCGCGTCATAGCATTCACCACTGCCATCTGCATTTGTGCACCATTTTGCAACCACATTGTATCCTGGCTTGACCAGTGCGTTATTTGCAGGCAGGGCACATGCACCACTGTCAAAGGTACACTGAACAGAATCCACCACATTACCTGTTCCGCCATTTTTATTTAACTTCACCGTATAATCCACTGGCACACATTGCGGATTTACCCCATTAACAGGTGTGTATCCTGTATCGCATTCAACAGCATATTCACACGCGCCATACGCGCCACCAGAATAGTACTTGTTGGAATCTCCCTGGACTGCAATTTTTATAACATGTTCCACCGTTGGCATATGTGAAGAACACGCAATATAACAATCTGTTTCCGCCGCAGGTTTTGCATCTGACCCCACCTGATAGTTTTGTTTTTCAGGACATGCAATTCTATCTTTGGACGGTGCAGGACTGTAATATCCACTTTCTACTTCGCTGCACGCGACCGAGTCCATCTTTTGATAATACCCCGCATCACATGTCAGCACAGTTATATTGCATTCCGCATATCCACCTGTCTGCACAGTACCTTTCCATTTGCATTCCCATTCCGCGGTACCGTTGTCGAACACTTTTTCTGGATCATCACCTTGTTGATATTTTTTATAGCACATTTCTACATTGTCTGCATTTGCAATCTTGGTATATCCATCTTGTGGGCAGACACTATAACAACCTGTTTTTCCTTCAATCGATGTCCCTTCGCCAGAACAGTAATATGGAACCACACACGATTTCAGCTCTCCACTGTCATAATACTTGCCGGTCTGACAGTCAACCACATTCAGCAACCATTGTGCATACAGTGTTGTATTATCTGTATACAGTGTGTTTGCCCCCAGCACTGTACCATCGCTGTCGATAATTTTATCACCACCCGTCTCTGCAGTAAAATACCCCAAGAACGAATAGTCTGTCGCAGATGGTTGTACAACCTGTTGCAGTTCTGTTGTTGCATTACTGTTTGCATACCAGCCCGTATTATACTTTTGGTAAATCACCCCAACACCACCAGAACCAATGGTATCATCCAGTGTGACTGTCACAATCCGTGGCGTACATTGTGGATTGGCGCCATTAACCGCATCGTATCCCGGCATGCATCTGACCGTATATTCACATGCGCCATACGCGCCACCAGAATAGTACTTTTTTGCATCACCACTGACCGCCACATTTATAGAATAATCAACCGCAGGTATATAAGACGAACATGCGATATAACAGTTTTCATTTGTTGCGCGCGTGCCATCTGAACCAACACTATAATTGGTTTTTGTTGGACATGCGCTTCTGTCTTTTGACGGGGCAGGGCTGTAATATCCACTTGTCACATCCAAACATGCCTTGGTATCTGTTGGATTATAGTATCCATCTTCACATTCCAACACCGTTATCGAGCATGTAGAGTACGCACCTGCTGCAACTGTACCTTTCCATGTGCAGTCCCACTCTGCTGTACCATTATCGAACACTTTTTCTGCATCATCGCCTTCTTGGAACGTCTTGTGGCATTCATTAACACTCGATACACCTGTCGCAATCGTCCAACCCGCTTCTGGGCATTCTTCTTGACAGCCAGCACCACTGATTAATACATCACCATCGCCTGGGCAATAGTATGGTATCGCACATGTTGTATGTGTCTTATTTGCATACGACTTCCCCGCCTGGCAAGCCGTTCTTTGACCAATACATTGACTCTCGCTATATGCCGTTGTCACACCTTCGGTCGATGTATCCGGCGGACAGGCAGTACGTTGTGTGGTTGGGTTATTCGCATGTACCTCGGGCTCTTGTCCTGCAACAATATCTGGCGACCAATAATCTTCCCCAACCGCTACACAGACACGATATCCACTGGCATTTGTTGCCTTGCCATCATCATAATATCCGCCTTCGCACGCAACCAGTGTGGGGGTGGCACAGTTATAACTATACCCCGTATCAACATCTGTATCTGTTGCATCCGAATGATGATAGCAACTGCATCTGTACCCAGAATTATCCGCCGTATACCAGATGTTCCC
>JAFWZK010000036.1 GCA_017522445.1 Alphaproteobacteria bacterium | reverse complement strand
GTTGTGGAACAACTATATGGAATTTGGACATTATAAGATTGTTCGTCCGTTCGCAGGATTGGGTGTCGGTATGGCGTTCGCAGATGTTAAACGTCAGGGCGACCTGGTGCCACGTCACAGCGAAAGCAAAACACGCTTTTCAGGTATGGGGACCTTGGGTGTGACATTCGATATGGAACGATTCGCAGTCGATGTCGCAGCACGTTATACATATGTTGATATTCAATCAGGATTGCATAACTTTGGCGGCGATATCGGTATCAGATTTATGTTCTGATAAAAAAATCCCCCAGTTGGGGGATTTTTTAGTGCAGTTGATATATAATCTTGATGTTAAAATCCCCGCAATGCGCGGGGATTTTTTTACTTGGTTAATTTTGCCAGGGCAAGTTTGTTTAAAAAACCCTCTTCGATGGCACTGAGTAAAGAGTTAAGTCCTTCGTTTGTGTCGCCGTCTGTTTGTAATTCTTCCAGATGTGAAATTATCGTTTCGCAAAACTTTACCAGATTTTTATTCACGTACTTTGGTTCCAGGATGTTGGCCCTGAATACGCTTTTGTTGTCGTCGGCCATGAAATATGTTTCAGCAATCGAATCGACCCAGGTGTCAATGTCGGCACTTAATCTGTCGTATAACAGGTGAAGTGAATAGTTGTCTGTTGACCAATGATTTATTTTGCATGCGTATTTAAATGCAATTAAATGTCGTATCAATTCATACATTTTTTATCCTTTTTGTAATTTAGTTGTTGGGGTAATGTCCTTAGGATATCAAATTGCGTTATGACGGTTAATAGGAACGGTTTCAAAATCTTGGCTATACGCATGATTTCAGCCGATTCCTAGGGAATCAAACCTGACGAAATGTGTGAAAATATAGTGTAAAATGCCATGTGTAACCATAAAGAAAAAAAAGGAGAAACTTTATGACAAATGGAACCAAAAAAATATCAGTTGTTGCATCTGTTTTAGGTGCTGCAGTATTACTTAGTGGGTGTATGATGGAATGTCCATCAAAAAAACATCATGTGAAAAAATCAGCACACTATGCACAGCCAGTAGAGGTTGTCGAGTCTGATACAATTGTTGTATATCAAACATATGAAAATGCCGAAGTTGCCCACGTGACCGCAAAAATGTATACCCACAGCAGTCGTGGCGGAGAATCAAAAATGGGATATATTAAATTTAAAGATACAGATAATGGTCTGAAAATGATTGTCGATTTAAAAGATATGCGACCAGGCGTTATGTATAACGTAAAACTGTACCAGTGTGGTGCATGCCATAATGATGCAAAGTGCTGTAATAATGCAAAAAAATGGGATTTAGATTTGCCATTGCTGCAGGCCGGTGCCAGTGGTCGACTGGAACAGACATATATGATTCAGGGATTAAATGCGGCACAATTAAATGGTATGAATATTTATCTGGAACGTGATGGTGGGTACAAGGCCGGTTGGGGCAAACTGGAAAAATAATTCACCGTTAACTGTTTTTGAACACCCCAGAAAGTGGGGTGTTTTTATGTTTTTTTATTGTGATTCTTTTCCTATGTGCTAGGATACTTGGCAGTATGTTGGAAATGAGAAATCTGATATTTATTTGTGTGTTTTGTTGCCTGGGTCTGGATGCCAATGCAAATATTGTGGTGTCGTCTGATGTTGTCGGTGCCGCCAAGACATGGAATGATAATGTGACAGTTTCTGAAAATGTCGTTGTTATGCCTGATAGTATAAATATAGGTAAAACAATAAGTATTGAAAATCGTGGCAGAATTGAATCTGATATCTATGTGGCCGATAATCGTGATTTGTTTATTAAAAATACAGGTGTTTGGAATTCAGATGTATTCCTGGGCAATGGTGCAAAACTGTATCAGGTAATTTCAACCCCAGAACAAATTACTAATTTAAATTTAAGTGCAGATTATACCGTGGTTGTGAATGCAAATACTGAAATCAATTTGTCCGATGTAATAGGTATATCAAATAACGCAAACTCTGTTGTGCTGTCGGGTGGTGTGTATGATTTGAACGGGTTTGTGGATACTTATGCAGGAAATCTGCAATTATATGATGAAATTATTATGAAAATAGACAATCTGGATTGCTTGTATAATGATGTTTTGATGAATAACGTTGTCGGAAATGGACGTGTGCGATTCAAAACAATGATGACTGATGTCTTGTTCGCAGATGTTGGGGTGATTCGTGATGGAAACTTGTACGTTGTAAAAATCCGTGAAACAGACTATGGCAAAATTTTGAATAATGATACAGGTGACTTTTTAAACATGCTGCGTTTAAATAACCCAAACAGTAAATTACTGGATAAATTGGATTCGATGACGGATATGAATGGGATAAATCGTGTGCTGAATGAATCTGTTCGGTTTAATCCAGATATGTTAATACGACCAATGCGGATTTTAAATTCTGATTCTGGTGTGCCGATGGGGAATGTAAAGAATATAGGATTGAAATTTAATGCGATTATGGCAGACCAATTTGATGCATATACTGCAGATGTTTCAATTGGTATCAAGCTGTCAGATAAATTAAATGTCACAGCCGATGCAAATGTGGGAAAGCTGGACTTTGTCGGCAAGGTTGATGATTATGACGCAAATATTTATGGAATTAATCTGGGACTGAATTATTTCCATGATGAAAACTGGTTCGGTATGGCAAATCTTCGCGTAAATAAAATGGATACTGATTTAGATAGCGTTTTGTATAATGGGCACTTTTATTCCAACCCCAGTGTAATCGGTGGTGTGGCAAAGATTGATTTGGCATACAAGGTTGGATTGTTCGATAATGCCTGGATTGCACCCGTGATTGGTGTCGGGGCCGAGATTTATAAAGTTGCAGATAGTAATATTACAGATGCCTTTGTTCGGACAGGTGTGGTCGCCGGGTATAATTTTTACATGATGGGAACAGATTATAATTACTATGGAAAAATTGAAAGTACGGCGGATTATGGGTATGTTGTGTCCGTTGGAATGGGATTCTGGTCGCACTATGACGATGCAGGGGGATTTGCAGAATTGACCACAATTCATGCGTTTGATACTGATGTGTACAAGGTGTCGGTTGGGGCCAAATTTTGGTTTTAATCATTAATTTTTAATCTTGCCACGCAAAGATGCCTTGTTTGCAGCTGTGATTTGTATGTCTGCCAGGGCAGGGGCATTTTCGCATGCGGGGACAATGCATTGCTGCATAAATGGGGTGCGATATACCAAATGGTGGCCGGTTTTGTCGGGGCCTTCTAGCAGGCACGAGAGTGTTTTATCAATGCAACTGTTGTTAAATTCACGTTGAACTTCGTTCAGGTATGTGTCCAGGCATGCCAGACGTGCGGCCTTGATGTTTTCTGGGATTTGGTCAGGCATTAATGCCGCCGCAGTATGCGGACGTGGTGAATATTTGAACGAGTAGGAATTAATATATTTTATTTGCCGGGCAATATTCATTGTTTGTTCAAAATCATCGTCTGTTTCGCCAGGGAATCCAACAATAAAGTCTGATGAAATTTGGATGTCAGGACGGGCAATTTTTAACTTGCGAATGATATCTGTGTACAGTTCTAATGAATATGGACGGTTCATGCGGGTCAGAATATTCTGAGAGCCACTTTGAATCGGCATGTTCAAAAAAGGTAGCAGTTTTGGTTCGGTTCTGAACATGTCAATCAGGTCGTCTGTCATTTCTGTTGGATAACTGGATGTGAAACGTATACGCATGATTTCTGGGATTTTTGCAGTTTCACGTATTAAATCAGACAGGCGATATGTGCGGCCGTTTTCATCGGTGTATTTATATCCATTTACGTTTTGACCCAAAAAGCAGATTTCAATTGCACCAGTTTTTGCCGCATGAATTGTGTCGCGGACACAGTCATTAAATGGACGTGATAATTCACGACCACGGGTATAGGGAACAATGCAATATGTGCAGACGTGATTGCAGCCCTCTTGAATTGGAATATAGGCCACACGTGGGGATTTCTCCATCTGGGGCAGTTCGTCAAACTTTTCCAATCCGCCCAGGTCAATGTTCAATAATTTGGCATCTGGGTTTTCCAGAATCTGGGGCAGTTTATGATAACTTTGTGGGCCCAAAACAAAATTCAAATCAGGAATACGGCGAAACGCAGTTGCACCCGCTTCACGGGCGACACAGCCAACAATGCCGAACAGGGCAGACGGCTTTTTAGCACGTCTGATACGTCCCAGGGCAGAAAAAACTTTATCGGTTGCCTTGGCACGGACAGCACAGGTGTTCAGTATGATGATGTCTGCGTCTGAAACATCGTCTGTACGCATGAATCCGTGGTGTTCCAGCATGGCGGCAATGCGCCAACCATCATATACATTCATTTGACAGCCAAAGGTCTGAATAAAGAATTTTTTCATTTGTGTTGTTCTTATTTATGCTTTGTGCGTTCGCAACGTATGCGTTTGAATCGCATTGCGTGAACTTTGTTCATTGCACGACGTATGTAGTTCATGCGGTATTGTAATTCACGACTGCGTATGCGTGAACGTGCCATGTCGGTTTCAAGGATTTTCATCAATCTGGCAAATGCCGCGGCATTATTTATAGACATGATTATTTACTTTTGGTATGGTTCGCACGGGTTTTGTTTGCTTTGCTAGACTGCAGACGGGCCAGGGCCGAATTGTATGCAGCGGCGATATAATGTTTTTGGTCTGGTAACTGGATTTCATTGTCAGGTATTTCAACCAATCCATATTTAACACCCAAAATTGGATCGTTTTCAATGATTGTAAGTACTTTTGCCATGTTTCATCCTTTTTTTGTTATGATAATTTCTTACGCAAGATTTCGTTTACAACCGCTGGGTTGGCGGTGCCACCTGTTTTCTTCATGACGTTGCCAACAAAGAATCCCAGCAGGCCAACTTTGCCAGATTTATATTGTTCAACCTGGGATGGGTTGGCGGCGATTACTTCGTCAATAATGGCCTCGATTGCACCAGTGTCGGTCATTTGTTTCATGCCGAATTTATCTGCAATTTCGCGTGGTGTGCTGGATTCACCGTCCAGCATTTTGATAAAGATTTCTTTGGCCTGTTTACCGTTGATTGTGTTTTCAGCCAACATATCAACCAATTCTGATAAATCCCCAGGTGTGATGATACGCATTTCATCAATTATGCCCGATTTTTCATTTTTTACATCCCAGTTTTCGGGGTGGGCAAATAATTCAGATATCATCCAGTTGGCAATCGATTTTGCATTTTCTTTCTTGCCATTTACAGCCGTGTCAAACCAGTGTGATATGTCAACGGTTTC
>JAFWZK010000035.1 GCA_017522445.1 Alphaproteobacteria bacterium | reverse complement strand
GATAAACAATACACGTATTCCATTGGCGGAAATTGATGCACTGGACATAGAAAACAATCCAATGCAGGCAAAACTGTTTACCGCACAGAAAATAACGGAAATATTCCACGGTGCGGACGCGGCGATTTCGGCACAGGAAAACTGGTGCAGAACATTTTCTGACCGGTCTTTTCCAGACAATGCACCTGAAATTAAAATCACCCAAGACGAATTGTCTGTAATGGAAATCTTGAAATTGGGTATGCCGGACGCATCAAACAGCGAACTGCGCAGACTGGTTGCCCAAAACGCAGTTACGATAAACGATGACAAGGCAAACGACCTGAATCAAACATTCGTAACCGATAAACCGTTATGTGTGCGTGTCGGTCGTAAAACATTTTTCAAAGTCACAAAAAAATAAAGGGGTAAAAAATGGCAATATTGGAACGATTGGCAGAAATGCAAAATGCCATGGAAAACGGGCTTTATCGGCTGGGCGCAATATTATTCTGAAACGGACGGAGTTATCAAGGTTTTTAGAAATACCAATTATAAAAATAACTACATCAAATAATTGAATTTTCGTAAAAAGCAGTCTAAGATACGAAAAAGGATAAGAAATGTCAGAACGTGCAATGTTCAAGGGGGTAATCAACCTGATTATAAAGCAAGACGACAAAGTCTTACTGTTTTTCCGCAACGATGGATTTTTTAATTATGACGGTGGTTGGTGGGTTCTGCCGGCGGGCCACATTGAACAAGGCGAAACCGCCATGGCCGCCGCCATACGAGAGGCCAAAGAAGAACTGGATATCGACATTGCACCCGATGATATCAAATGCGTACACGTCATCAGCAATCTGGCCAGTCGCACAGAATCTTTTGATTTCTTTTTCGAGGTATCAAAATACACCGGCACAATTCGCAACTGCGAAGGGGACAAGTGTGCCGATATGCAATACTTTACATTGGATGAGGTTTCGAACCTGAAGAACGTAGTTTCAACCACACGTATATCATTGGCGGGATTGGCGCGTGGCGAAATATATTCAGAATGTAAATCATATCGCAGCGGCAGCAAGGAACAGAAATGAAAATTTTTGTAACAAAAGAATACTTTGATAAATCCCAACGGAAAGTTCGAGAGTTGCAAGAACGACTTGCCCAGATACGCAGCGATAAGACGGCCGCATACACCCAGGACACAAACACATGGCATGATAATTTTGCCTATGAACATTTGACACGGGAAGAAAAGCAGACAGAAAAATTGGTCGCTGATTTATTGGCAGACCTGGACAATATGCTTGTCGTACCAAGGAATAAGCCGGCAAACACAGGAACAGTCGGTCTGTATTGCTGGGTATGCGTGACCCAAGAAAACGAAACCACTGGTGCAAAAACAAAATGCAGACTGGGGATTGTGCCATTGGGGGCAGAAGACATACCGCAACAAAAGTACGCATATAATATGCCATTGGTTCATCCCTTGGTCGGATTATCTGTTGGGGACGAAATAACGGTGCGTGTTCCATCAGGCGAAATACATATGACAATTCGAACAATTGAACCCCTACAACCCCAGGAATAGAGATGATAAAAGATATCAGTTATTCTGCATATATTTTGCCGGTGCGTGATGGACAGGTTGCACTATTAAAATACGGCGAAAACGGATATGGACCAATTGGCGGGCGACTGGATGATGGCGAAGATTTTTTGACTGCGCTGCGACGTGAACTGACCGAAGAACTGGGCGAATCTGCATCTGTGATGGCAGACCAAGTGGTTGAAATCCCTGTGCCATATGCATTTCGTCACCCAACCCCCGAACGGGCACAGAAACGTGGTGCATGGGCCGAAGAACATCACTTTTTTATCGTTCACGTCCCAGATGATATGGAATTGAATTTCTGCGAAAATCGCCCCGAAGAAATATCGGTTGCATGGGTTGACCACAACAATTTATTAAACCCAAAAATCACACCATTTGATGATATGCGTGAATTTTATGCAACGCATCTCTTGCCAAACTTGGACTGTAAATTTTCAATGAGTTTGCGCCCTGAATATTATGAAATGGTGCGTTCTGGCGAAAAGGATATTGAACTGCGTCTGTATGATGAAAAACGTCGCAGAATGCACAACGGCGACACTGTTTTGATTTACAACGCGCAAAATCGCAATGATTATATTCGTGCCAAAATAGTTCGCCTGCATATTGCGCACAGTTTTGCAGACCTGGCGACGAAAATCAGCATAGCCCGAACCGGTTTCGCATCGCTAAATGCACTGATGTCTGCTGTTTCAAAATTTTACGATGCCGAAATGGAATCCAAATATGGTATTGTGGGGATAGAGTTAGAGGTTATATAACCACAAACTCGTTTAATTCCAGCCAATCAGTTTCCTGAAAATCGGGAAAGTATTTGTTAAAAAAGTCAATGTGGACCGTACGCCAGTATACCAGGGACAGGTCGCCTTCGCCCTCTATTTTTGCCCATGCGTCATCAATGTCACAAAACCGACACTTTCGAACGGCTGTAATTTGAATTCGTATAGTTTCGCCACGACTATTATAGATTTCCTGAATATCACCAATTTTTGCCATTGGTTCTTCGTCAGAATTCCGGCCACAGGTTCCACGTTTTCGACCTATGCGCACCAGTTCAAACAATTCATCATTATCAAAAGTCCAACGGTTCATTATTTTTAACCAGTGTTATATCCTTGTCAACTAACCAAATCTTGCCATCGTTTTCGATATAAAACTCAACATTACCATCAGAACATCTGATAAAGCTGACATCTGTTAGGCCATCTTCTCTTAAATTATCCTGTAATAGATAGAATTTACCATAATCTTTGGCAACCTGTAGCAAATCTGATTTTTTATATACCTCATCACCAGAAACCAACACATCTGGATATTCCGTGTCTGACGTGTTATTATGTGGGTAGATTGATATGCCATCCAGATTTAGACCTGGCTCAACGTGAAAATCAGGAAATTCTTCGCTACAAGGGGTAATGATGATATATTTAGACATCAGCATAGCACCCGCACTAAGCCCCAGCATAACACCATTATAGTTCTTCAAGTCGTCTAAAATGTTCAAACTTTTACAAAGGTCTTTTTGCTTATAGGGGTCACCACCCATCAGCATGATAAAGTTTGCATTTTTTATCATATCCTTTGCTTCTGCGGGGGACAGTTCGGGCGTGATGATATTTACAGATTCAAATTCTATACCCACATTTTTGAAATGCTTTGTGAAATTAGGAATATGTTTTGCACGTGCTTTTTCTAATTTTTCCGCACCAGCAGGAATATAGACTATGCTCTTTGTGTCTTCTAGTTCGGCCCTGAACATTTCACCCAGCCCGTGTCCAAAAAAATTATCAGGGTCGAAACCGCTGCAATAATATCTTGTCATTTTTAAGTGTCCCTTCTATTTAAATCTTTCTATTATCCAATTTTTAATAACAACAGGATATAATTTTGTGCCTGGCAAATCAGAAAATTTCACTTTTTCAAAGCCAATCAAATCCTCTTTACTGCTGATGTCATCTGTATTGATGTCCACACGTTTGACAACTTCAATCCCGTACAGGAAATTTCCATTGGAATCATAGCCCTGATTTTCAATAGCCAATAAGATGCCATCGTGAATAGTGATGTCAGATTCTGCAACACCCATTTCTTCATTCAGTTCACGTGTAATGCACTGATTCAATGTTTCGCCAATTTCCAATCCACCACCAGGCAAGAAATAATAACCGCCAGCCAAGTGCTTGCATAAAACGATGCTGTCGCCTTGCACAATTAAACATCTGCTTGTTGTTTGTGTTCGCATGACTATATTCGCCCTTATTTTATCTTATAATTGTATGCTTGAACCACTGTTCTTGGAAAGCAGTTTTTTGTTCAATATATTCATCTGCAAAATCAAACCCATCCAGTACAACAACCAGTTTGTCGTCATTATCATTAGTACGGTGAATGATTGCAATGCACCGCCCCAGAAAATCCTTTAACGGATAATCTGGTCCCAACACATACGCGTCTAATTCCTCGCCATCGCCCGATATGGTGTTTGGGATAAATCCATAATTCACTTCGTATGTAAAGCCGTGTTTTGGATGTTTACTGCCCAGCGGTCTGTCCATTTGTACACGCACTAATTTGCCCAGAAAATCACGTGCATTTACGATGTTGGAATTTGTGGACATTTCAAATCCTTATGGTTGGGGTTATAGAATCAGTATAGATTACAATATTTATGTTGTCAAAGTTTATGTATTCTGATTTTTTCACAGCATACAATCCTTTTTGACATCTGTTGAATTTGGGCGAGCTGAATTGCGGGATAACAAAAGATTCTTATCGGTTGCGCAATATTTTCTGCTTGTGTAATTCTGCGCGTATGGTTGGACTGTTTGACCATGTAATCAGTGCATCCCAATCCGCTGAATCAAAGGATTGCTTGATGGTGCGTAATTGGTCGTGAATTTTACTGCGTTCTGTCTCGGTTAAACTGGTGTTTGCCAATCGAACCGCCACTGATAAGTATTCTTGTGCTTTTGATGTCATTTTGTACCCCTTTATTCATCATAGAAATATGTCCAACCTGGGCGCAACATCATGCGTGCCGTCCCGTAATCATCGCCCCAGATGTCTTTGTCCAGGTAGTCGCATGCATCCATGCCGTGAATGTCGCATATCGCACCATTTATTCCTGCGATAAACAGTTCGTTCACTAAATCCAAACTGACATAATTCAATACGCAGTGATGCAGGGCCGTCTGCCCATTTTCATCACATCCATTTATGTTGTCGCACTTTGATATCAGGTATTTCAGGATATTTATATCCACCCCCGCATCAATCGCCGCAATCAGATTCATGTATGCGACCGGCCCACCGTCCCCAATACATTGGCCAATGCGTTGCAAAGTGGCTTGATTGGCCATCCGCCATTGTTGTTCATGTTTATCCTGCACTGGCTTTATATGTTCGTGCATATTTTTAATCAGTATTTCGCGTACTAATGCGCCCGCTTGGTTTCGTATCAGGTATTCCCAGTCAACCTTACTCAGTTTTTCCGGGTGCGCCAAATACAAATTCCACAGCACATCAACCGCACTTGACACTTGTGTCATGCTTGCCTCCTTTGGCTGTTGTTTGATAAAAATTGGAAATTAAAACTTTGCCCCCAACGGACACTATAGATATAGGGATTTTTGTCGGATTTTCAAGTATCAAAAACCATATTGATTTATGGGTGTATTGAGGTGAACTGAGGCAAGCATAAAACTTAAAAAATATCATGTAGGGTTGACGAATTGAGCGATTGTCCTTATATTACATATGGCGTTTAGGTGCATGAAAGCACTAGAAGTAGCAACGGAGGGTGTGATGGCAACGGTATTGTTTGAATCTTTTGTCGAAAATTTTAAGGCCGCTGTTGATGCAGGGCTTTTTGCGACATCAACTCAAATGATGCGAGAGTACAAATTGTTGCGTTCCGTGATATATTCAAGGGCTTTTAAGGATCAAAAAAACACAGGTGCGTACGAAGATTTATTAGCGGATCTAAAAACTGTTAAAGATTCTTTTGTTAATAAACAATCGTCGCATTCAAATAATATTAATATAAATTATATGCCTGTATTAGAACAATTTGAATATATCGGCAATGAGCTTAATCTGTTCAAACGGCTGATGAAAATTGTAAATATTGACGACAATAAAGACAATAAATCTATGCTTATAAGCGAGATAATAAAACTTACTAGGGCTTGTAATCAGATAAAATCGGGTTCCAATAAACTCTTCGCATATAAAAGAGAACTAAGAAATATGCTGACGATTCTAGGCTATAAAACAGACGCCAAAAGTCAGGACCGAGCAAAGTTAATATCAAAAATTCAATTTAGAATGGCTGTCTTTAAAAGCAAGGCGTGGAGCAATCTGTATGGATATAATATCGCTGATGATTTTTTGCAAATATGCAAAGAAATAAAAAAAATAGAAGTACCCACTCCAGAAATGCTTGATTTTCTGAAGATTGATATAAAAAAATTAGAATTAGATAAGAAACTTGAGCAACAGACAACTCTATTGACTGATAAAATAAGGAACTTTAGACATCATGTTGGTGCCTTAGCACTTGATTATAATTATGTTGGTGAATTTCATAGTATATGCCAAGAAATTAATCAACTTCCTGCTCCTACAGCAGAAATGTTAGATTTTTTAAATACAAATATAGACATAATAATGCAGAAAATTATGAAAAAACGGGAAGAAAAGTCTGCGGATTTGGTACGAGCAAAGATACAAAGATTTATGGCTCATGCAAAAGACATGTTTTCTCGTTATGATTATCAAAAAAAATATGATGAAATATGTCGTTCTATAGACAATTTAGAAAATCCGCCCCGCGATGTGTATGATTTTAAGGAACAGGGTAAGGCCATAATTTCTGTTAAAGAGCAAATAATGGTCTATAAGAATTCAAAAAGCGATGATTTTAAAGAAAAGTACAACAAGATACATGCTGAAATTATAAAATATGACTTACAGGACATATTTGAAAAAGCCCTAAAGCAAATTTATATAGTTCACATACAAAATTGGTTTTCTGAACACGTAGAAAAAAATGAAAATGGCGACAAGTTTCAGATAGATGAAAAGCAGGCAATGGTTGTTGTCGATGAACATAAAAACCTATTAGTTCAAGCATTGGCGGGTTCAGGAAAAACAGGTACCGTAATCGCTAAAATTATCTATTTAGTAGCTATATGTAAAGTTAGTCCATCTGAAATCATAGCTTTCGCATTCAATAGAGATGCTGCCGATGAAATAAATGCTCGTTTAAAAAAAGTGAAAGTCAATGGTCAAAATATCGTAACAGACGATATTGCAACAACGTTTCATGCGCTGGCTTACCGGCGTACGGAACATGCCAAAATTTTAATTGATGAAAGAAATGCGTTTGTTCAGGATATTATAAAGCAAGAAATCTCTAAGGAAGAGATCTATGAGTTTTTTAGAAAAGAAGCAACACAGATTAACGATAAAAAAACATAT
The DNA here is from genome assembly GCA_017522445.1 of Alphaproteobacteria bacterium. GTDB lineage: Bacteria > Pseudomonadota > Alphaproteobacteria > Rs-D84 > Rs-D84 > Enterousia. Next base: position 6,311 of record JAFWZK010000035.1, on the reverse strand, counting down.
CAAGAATTACGGTATCAAAAATATAAGACGTTAGATAACCAAGATGTAAAATCAAGAGCGGAGAAAATCATAGTTGATTTCCTGTTTGAACATGGTATCTCATACAGATACGAACCGTGTGTTTATATAAACAACGTATTAAATATCTCTTTCCCTGAATACAAAGATTTTCTTAATGAAAAAAAAGAAGTTAAACCAGATTTTGTATTAACTAATCAAAAAATTGTATGGGAGCACTGGGGGATTTCGGGTCACGAAACGCCCAATGAAATTGATAGGATTAATAAAAAAGGAATAATTGGCTCTTATGACGTCTACAAGGCAAATATGGATTGGAAACGCAAGTTTTATAGACGTGAATGGTTAGACCCACAAAAAGAAGCAAACGAATATGCTAGCTATGTAAAAGAGTGGACTGATTTCATAGAAACAAGTTATGAACCAGGTTTGTCTCGCGAGGATTTTGAGCAACAAATTAAAACTTTATTAAACTCCAAAGGTATAAAAACAGAAAAGCTGTCTCAGGCAGAACTTGTTGACAAGGTTGCTGAAAAACAAATCAACAATTTTACAGAGCTGGTTGTGCAATTTATAGATAGGGTTGAAAATAATTATATAAATGAACTTGATGTTCTGTTGGGAAAAATAAGACAGTGTCCAAATGGGGAACGTGAGCGGATTTTCTTGGATATTGCTCTTCGGGTTTACAACAGTTATTGTAAGAAACTTGAAGAAGACCCTGTATATGACATGGATTTTAATATGCTTATGAACAAGGCTACAGCAGATATTATCGCCAATCCCGATAATTTTGCAGACATTGCTAAAAAGCGGTTCGTATTTATTGATGAATTTCAGGATTTTACAAAATTGTTTTATGGATTTATACAATCAATAAGAAGCATAAATAGAACATGCCACATGGTATGTGTAGGTGACGAATATCAAGCGATAAACCGATTTGCGGGTTCAGATATTAAATATTTTAAACATTTTAAAGAATTTTTTGGCACAGATAGTAAAAAACTAATGCTGTCAACGAATTATCGCAGTAATAACGATATAGTTAAAGCTGGTTGTGACTTTCTTCGTATGCATTTTGATGAAAATATAGATTTTACATCAACTAAGGCAGGTCAGAATTCGGTTTGTTGTGCGGATGTTTCACGTAAGAAGCTTGCGGATATTTCACGTAGGAAGCCTTCTGGTTCAAAAGAAAATAGATACCTAGAACAAGTTGTACAAATAATAAGTGACAATAAAACCAAAGATAGTATTAAAATACTGCATCGAAATCGCAAATTATCATTTATGACTAAAAGCAGCGATATACATGGCGAGCGTTCCCACAGGAAAGAGCTTCATGAATTTCTAGCCCTGGTGCGAAGCGAATGTGTGAAAAAAAACATCATGTCGGAACAAGATTTTTCTGAGAAAGTCACTGTCGATACAATACATAAATCCAAAGGTTTAGAAGCGGATGTTGTTATATTCTTAGAAACAGACACAGATGTTATTTCTTCTATACATCCTAATTTATCATTATTCTCTATCTTTGGTGACACCCCAGAGATTGTGATGGCGGATGAGAAAAGGTTGTTTTATGTAGCTATCACACGTGCCAAAGAGCAGTTGTGGCTATTGTATGATGGGGATGAAAACAAGTCTGACTTTTTAAATGGATTGCCGCTATCTAAGAAAGAGTAACCACCCCAGTCAAAACCAGAACCCTTTATCCATACAATCCTTTTTGACATCCTGTGAATTCGGTTTATACTGAATTCCAGAATGGCGGAAAGGTTTTATCTTTGCATTGATTTAAAGAGTTTCTTTGCCTCGGTCGAAGCGGTTGACCGTGGACTGGACCCGTTTACAACAAACCTGGTGGTGGCGGACCCGTCACGGGGGCGGGGGTCGGTCTGTCTGGCAATAACGCCGGCGATGAAGGCACTGGGGATTCGAAACCGATGCCGGGTCTTTGAAATACCGCGTGGGGTCGAATACATCACCGCCATGCCCCGCATGAAAAAGTATATGGCGGTATCCGCCCAGATTTACGGGATTTACCTGCGCTATATTTCGCCCGAAGACATCCATGTCTATTCCATTGACGAATGCTTTATCGATATCACGCCTTACTTGAAAATGTATAAACGGTCGCCCAAAGAAATGGCGATAATGCTGATGGATGCGGTGCGGGCCGAGACGGGTATATGCGCCACCGCCGGCATTGGCACGAACCTGTTTTTGGCCAAGGTTGCGCTGGATATAACGGCCAAGAAAGTTCCCGACCATATCGGATACTTGGATGCGGAATCGTTCCGCCAGCACCTGTGGCACCATCGGCCGATAACAGACATTTGGAACATTGGGGCGGGTATTGCACGGCGACTGGAAAAGTACGGTGTGTATGACCTGTATGGGGTGACGCAAATGCCGGCCGAAACCTTGTATCGTGAGTTCGGAACAAATGCGGAATACCTGATTGACCATGCGAACGGCATCGAGCCATGTACGATTGCCGACATTCACAATTATCAGGCGAAATCCCATTCCCTGTCCAACGGCCAGATTCTGTTCGAAGACTATAACTTTGACGATGCGCAGATTGTGATGCAGGAAATGGTGGATAACCTGGTCTTGGAATTGGTGGAAAAGAACCTGGTGGCGGATGAAATATCACTGTCGGTGGGGTATTCGCGTGATGTGCGGCGGGCAAGTGGGGGCAGTCGTAAATTGCCAGCGCACACATCGTCCTACAAATCATTGGTGGCGGAGTTTATGCGATTGTATCGGGAAACAACCGATAAACGCACGCCGATACATAAATTGACGGTTGGACTGGGGAACCTGGTCGATGCGGATACAGTGCATCTGCAACTGGATTTATTTGCGGACACAAGGGCGGACGAACGCGAAAGCAAACTGCAACACGCATTGCTGGACATCAAGGGCAAGTTTGGCAAGAACGCCGTCCTGCGTGGCATAAATTATCACGAGAAGTCCACCGGTCGCAAACGTAATACTTTGGTTGGGGGACATAATGGCTGATAATACCGCACGTGCAAAACAGTTTATGCCTTTTGCGGCCCTGCGTGGGTACTATGCGATGGTGCTGGCTAAAAATCGGGTGGTTGAGCCACGTCGGGAATTGATTGGCGATGCCGCAGAACGACTGTCCCGGAAACTTGCGCTGGTTAAAAAGGGCATGATGATAACGGTGCGATTTTACCGGACCGATGCCTATGACACTATAACAGGCCTGGTCACCCGCATAGACCCCGAATACCGATACATCACCATAGTCAAAACCAAAATCCCATTTGATGACATCACCGAAGTATCCAGCCCCGAAATCCCAGATGGGGAATGAAAAAGACTGACGATATATTCAACATATCGCTAACTTTTACCCAAAATATAGCGATATTTATCCGGATATCAATTTTGATAGGGCTTGAATAAGTTTCGCTTTTTCTTGGCTGCCATCGGTTCTAAAGCGAATAAGCGGGATGTTATAGGTGGCAAAAATACTGTCTTTCATTCTATCGCGTTCATATTGTTTGGTGTTTTCGTGGTGGTACATGGTACCGTCAACTTCTATCCCTAATACTGGCTTTTTAGTAACTCGATCAAATATCAGAAAATCGCAATGTGTCATGATATTGTTTGCATAACTGTATTCTTCGTTGGTTAGTTTTGATAAATCGTTGAAAATTGATTTTAATGGCACGTGCAACGCAACATCAAAGATATTAAATTGTTCTGTTTTTAATACTTCTGTGATTAAATCGTACATAGCGTTTTCGCTGTCAAATTCTGAAACACTGGACTTTATCATTTGTCTGCGTTTTTCCGCATAGCACTTGTATAAACAATCAAACACTGAACTTATATCACTTTGCACAACGGTCAGGTTATTATAGTTAATATAGTCAATCAGGGCACCAATATTAGTGTCTTTTTCTTCTTCGTTGCCATTGGTTACAACGATTAGTTGGTCTATGGCACGTGATATGGCCACGTTTAGTCGATTGGGCTGATCCGCAAATTCTGAAATTTGATTGTCAACCATAGATAGAATGATTATGTTTTTCTCGCGTCCTTGGAATTTATCAACCGTATCGGCCTGAACCTTTGTATCCTTGAATATGTTTTGCAGGGCGGTAACCTGATTCCTGTACGGTGTCACAATGCCCAGACTGTCATCGTTTACATTTAATTTTTGTTGCGGAATAATCTCGTCAACAATAACGTCAATTTGTCTGTGGTTGGTATGGTTTCGGGCGTGATTGCCGATTTTAGTTTTATATACAACCAAGGGCGAACGGTCGGTATTTGGCCTGGACAGGGAAATAAGCTGGCCACCATAGAAACGTTGGTTGCAAAATTCAATAATCTTTGGGTGACATCTATAGTGTTCCCGTAACATAACAGATGGTATGTCTTTGAACAGTTTTGTAACGGTCGACAGCAAGCTGTGATTTTTATACCTGTAGACCTCTGGGATTTCAAATTTATCAAAAATCGCATCGGTTGTTTTTGCGTTTTCTGTGTCCACAACGTTGGGCAGTTGTTTTAAGTCGCCGACAATTACTGCGTTCTGTGCACATCCCAATGCCAGCGCACCAGTAACTAAATCAACCTGGGATGCCTCGTCAATTATCACATAGTCAAAAATCCCATCAAATAGGCAATTTGAAAGAGAATATGTCGTACTAAGAATTACGGGGTATGATTTTAGAAAATCTTTATCGGCCGGTTTTGTGGCCCGTTCCAGCTTTTTATATTTTTTTGCCAGATTATCTTTGACCAACTGCATAGACCAGTCAGTATATTGTTTGATTTTTTCTGCAAAATTAAATTTTGCAAGTTTCTTTTCTGATTGCTCGATGTCCTGGGACAGGGTTGCTATACGCTTTGTATACCACGCCTGTTGACAGGTTTTAATCACCGTTTCAATATCGCTGTGAAAGAATTGTTTATCTTTTATTTTGTATCTATAACGAAATATTATACGTTCAATCAGGTGTGGTCGGCGATTGCGCTGGGCAAAACTCTCGTATGCCAGCCAAAGCCGCATCGCCTTGTCATCACTCAGGTGACTGATATTGGATTCATTTATATTTGGGTTTTGTACATGAAAGTGCTGGTATTCGGTGTTCAGCGCATCAAACTCTTGTTTGTTTTTCGCCGTTCTGTTTTGTTCGGCCAGCATGGTCAGCAGTTTTTCATGCAGTGTTTTGATTTTCTTTATGGTGGATTTTTCCCATTTGTTGCTTCTGTGCCAATCAGACATATCTGGTAATTTATGATCTGTTTGGTTAAATGCGGCAATGTTTGAACTGCTGCCCAGAAAAGCCGCCATAAAACCCAAATCGTATTTTTGCAGTTTTTCCAGCACATTGGCGGTCGCAGAATTGTTTGCAGAAACCACAGCAACCGTTTTCCCCGCCATTACAATATTTGCTATGATATTCAGTATAGTTTGCGTTTTTCCGGTGCCCGGTGGTCCTTCAATAATAGACAGCTGGTTGGTCAGTGCATTATCAACGGCCTGTTGTTGGCTAATATTAAATCCAAAGGGGTACAACGGCGTATCTGATATCTTGCTGTTATTGTCCCTGTATTCACCAGATAAAAAGTCATATAAAACGGTTTCTTTGGATTTCTCGTTAATGCGATTAAGGTTTTTAAGCAAAATATTCTGACCATAATCGTTGTTCAGACCTACGGAGTCCGCAATCGAACGCAAGTATGAAAATACTTTTTTTGCTCTTTGCTCATCCTGTGTTATTGGTTCTAATCTAATACTACTTCTGCTGTAAGAGTATGACCGACCGTTTTTAAACATGACATTTATTTTATTGCCATCGGGTTCTATCAGCAGAATATCTTTGGTCAGATCTTCGCCTTTAATAAAAATCTTATGTGTTTCTGTATCCATGTTATATAGGAAAATATATCAAAACATACATGGGATTATCAATATATTTTAGGGGTGTTGATTCTCCAACTCCATTACAATCTCCAACAAATCGTCTGGGATATAGGTTTTGGCATGGTCGATTAGTTCGGGTGGAATGCCGTAATAGGCCTCGGCGACAGAGCCTGTGATTGCGGCAATTGTATCACTGTCGCCACCGATTGATATCGCATTGCGGATTGCGTCTTCAAAGTCGGTTGATTCAAAGAAACATTGCAGGGCGGGTGGTACCGTTCCCTGGCACGATGAATCCCAATCATAGTATTCCTGTAAATCCGCCAAGCAGTCGCATGTCGGGTAATAGTTGTTGCGGATGTATTCGGCT
>JAFWZK010000034.1 GCA_017522445.1 Alphaproteobacteria bacterium | reverse complement strand
TCGTTCCAATCAGCCATAACAAAATCACCCACCGCCGGGTAATCGGATACCGTTACTGCACCATATCTGAATTTGCCGGAAACCTCAGCCAGTTTTTCTCCCTTCGAGGTTGCTATACGATACAGCCCTTTTTCCTGTGATACAATTCGCCCGACAGTTAGTTCCGGATACATAGAAGCCAGTGCTAAAACTCTGTCTGTCAAACCGTACTGTTTCATATCAATTATCATATTCTATTCTCCATGAATGTTATCCTTTTGAAATGATTTCGTATAAGATGGCAACAGATATTTCCAAATCGCAATGACATGAACCACTCCAATAACCACAGATATGATTCGCACGGCAATTTCCGGGAACAGCAGCTTGATACCGTTCATATCTCCGCCACCGAAAAACCCACACAGCACACTCATGTACAGCGGGTCAATAATTAGAATGGCAAGGCTCACATACCACATGATGGTCTTAAACAGCTTGGATTTGGAATTGCAAATCTGTTTTGTGATCAGAATCAGTACCCAGCTGAACAGCAATGTGGCAACAGGGCCAGACAGACAGAACAGTCCTAACTGCATGTTTGTCATACGTTCTGTGTACGCATCGACTTGCATCCCCAGACCCATGAAGTTGATTCCCTTGAATACGCCATAATAGAGAGCAGCAATCAGATGTGCTCCTTCGTGGATAATGTAATAGGCAATGACTGCGGCGAAAATACCGATGTATTGCCTGATTCGTTTGGACATTTATTATCCTCCTTATGCAAATCACTATATATTCTTCAACATTTTTCCTGTTTCCTTTTTCGCATATCCGCAAAATCCATTGCCAGTATTATAGTCATACACACAAACATCGCCACTTTGGCTGTCGGCGTTTCCGCCAGTTTGCTGCAATATCCCAAATATGGAATATGAAACAGGCTTTTCCCAAATAAGTTATCCCGCCCAATGCTCAGTCCGTCGGAGGTCTGATTGGCATCGCCTTTTGTAATCATACCATCCGGGGTAATTTCAATAACTCTGTGGATTATACGCATATCATCAGAACGCCTGTAATATACCACAATATCACCGGTCTGAATGCTGTCGTAAGATACTCTGGTGTTTATAACACAGAGGCTCCATGTAGGCAAATTGGGTTCCATAGAGCCGGATACCACCGAACACAGCCGGATGCCGCTGATTAGTCCCAGAAATATTATCGCTGTCATCACCAGCAAAATAAATGCTGAACAGAACATTTGGTGTTTGTGCTTCATAATATAAAAACCAATCAAAAACTATATCCTTTTTCTTTTTGGGGACAACACGAAAATCTGATTTATTCTTCCTTTTTCGAAAACTGCGTGACAGCTAAGCAAGCCAGGCCAAGTCCTAACATGCCAATTGCCGAAGTTGTGTCGATTTCATTCAAAAATGAAAGTACCACAACTGCAACGCCCATCGCTAAGGCAACGCCCTTTAACGCCAAAGTAATCAATTCGGAAATCCTGTTATTATCTGCAGCTTTTTTCATTGTTCGTTACCTCCCGATTATAAAAAATACTCATTCATTATCCTTTTTAATTAACATGCCAACTACAAGACCGATTAGCATTCCATAAATCAATCCGTTTCCACCCAGAGCGGTGCCGACGCACATTCCAAGGCACATTCCTTCG
>JAFWZK010000033.1 GCA_017522445.1 Alphaproteobacteria bacterium | reverse complement strand
GGTTTTGCTACATGTTTTGCTTTGGCTTCACGCAATCCAAGAATGTTTGCGACATAACCGTTTTTTTCCTGCGTGCGATTTCCAATAACGGTGCAATCACCCACAGCCAAAACTGTTACAGGATGAGCAACCCCGCCATCATCATACAGACGCGTCATTCCAATTTTTGTTGTAATTAATCCGCTACGTTTCATTTTTTTTGCCTTTTTTTATGTCAGTTGGTTGGTATGGTGTACACACTGCCACGCCAACACTAACAGATTATTTTAATTTTACAATTTAATTTTTACATCTACACCCGACGCCAAATCCAACTTCATCAAGGCATCTACTGTCTGAGGGGTTGGATTAACAATATCTACGACCGCCTTGTGGTTGCGGATTTCGAACTGTTCACGTGATTTTTTATCAACGTGCGGTGAACGGTTTACTGTAAACTTCTGAACCAAAGTTGGCAGGCGAACAGGTCCTACGACATCTGCACCTGTACGTTTTGCTGTTTTTACGATTTCTTCAACCGACTCCATCAAAACGCGATGGTCGAAAGCTGTCAACTTGATACGAATTTTTGATGTTGGTACCATAACCATTTTCCTTATATTTATCTGGGCCGGTAATCACTGACGCATTTGATGTTCAGTTACACCGACCCCAGACTGTTTAATTATTTAATAATTTTGGATACAACACCTGCACCTACTGTGCGTCCGCCTTCACGGATAGCAAAGCGGCGACCTTCGTCCATAGCAATTGGTGCAATCAACTGCACTGTGATACGAACGTTATCACCTGGCAGAACCATTTCTTTGTCTGCTGGCAAAGTAATTGTACCTGTTACGTCAGTTGTGCTAAAGAAGAACTGTGGGCGATAGTTGCTAAAGAATGCAGTATGACGGCCACCTTCTTCCTTGGTCAAGATATAGACTTCTGCTTCGAAATCTGTATGAGGTGTGATCGAACCTGGTTTGCAGATAATCTGGCCACGTTCTACATCTTCCTTCTTGGTACCACGCAACAACAGACCTACGTTATCACCGGCTTCACCCTGATCCAGCAATTTGCGGAACATTTCAACGCCTGTAACTGTTGTTTTCTGTGTTGGACGCAGACCAACGATTTCACATTCGTCACCAACTTTGATAACACCGGCTTCTACACGACCTGTAACCACTGTACCACGGCCTGTGATGCTGAATACGTCTTCGATTGGCATCAAGAATGGTTTATCAACTGGACGTTCTGGCATTGGGATATATTCGTCGCATGCCTTCAACAAAGCATCGATTGATTCTTTACCCAAACCATCATTCTTATCTTCTACTGCAGAAACAGCTGAACCACGGATGATTGGTGCATTGTCGCCGTCAAAGTCGTTTGCAGACAACAATTCACGGATTTCCATTTCAACCAATTCCAACAATTCTGGGTCGTTTGCCAAATCACATTTGTTCAAGAAAACAACGATTTTTGGAATACCAACCTGACGTGCCAACAAGATGTGTTCACGTGTCTGTGGCATTGGACCATCTGTTGCAGCAACAACCAAGATTGCACCGTCCATCTGTGCCGCACCTGTAATCATGTTTTTAACATAGTCAGCGTGCCCTGGGCAGTCAACGTGTGCATAGTGACGTGATTCTGTTTCATATTCAACGTGTGCTGTATTAATAGTAATACCACGCTGTTTTTCTTCTGGTGCATTGTCGATTTGGTCAACACCTTTTTGTGCATCGGCACCAACACCATAGTGGTGAACAATAGCAGCAGTCAATGTTGTTTTACCATGGTCAACGTGACCAATTGTACCAATATTGACATGCGGTTTGCTTCTTACATACTTTTCTTTTGCCATTAGTTTTCTCCTTGGCTTGTTAGTTAAGTTTAAAACTTCTTGTTAATTATTTCGTCAGCTTCTTGATTACTTCGTCAGCGACGTTTGTTGGGACTTCGTCATAGTGTGACAATTCCATATATGGATTTGCACGACCCTGTGACAAAGAGCGCAAAGTTTTTACGTACCCAAACAGATTTGCCAGTGGAACGAATGCAGAAATCTGCTGATTACCGAACTGTGTTTCGATACCGTTGATTTGTCCACGACGACTGTTCAAGTCCCCAATGATGTCACCGACGTATTCTTCCGGTGTAGTAACCGAAAGCTTCATAATCGGTTCCAGCAATTTTGGCGATGCCTTTTTCATTGCTTCGCGGAAGCAGGCACGTGCCGCAATTTCAAAGCACAATACATTAGAGTCAACTTCATGATACTTACCATCTACCAATGTAGCTTTGAAATCCACTGTTGGATAGCCAATCAGAACACCTGTCTGTTGTGCTATCTTCAAACCTTTTTCCACACCTGGGATATATTCTTTTGGAATTGCCCCACCAACAATCTTGTTTTCGAATTCATAGCCCTTACCTGGTTCCAAAGGTTCGAACTCAATCTTAACCTGGGCGTACTGACCTGAACCACCAGACTGTTTTTTATGTGTATATTCTTCTGTAACTGGCTTACGGAATGTTTCACGATATGCGATACGTGGTTCACCAACGTTCACATCCACTTTGAATTCACGCAGCAAGCGGTCAACCAAAATTTCCAGATGCAATTCACCAACACCCGACAGAATTGTTTGACCTGATTCTTCGTCAACAGAAACACGGAACGAAGGATCTTCTTTGGCCAACGCCTGCAGTCCCAGTGACATCTTTTCAATATCAGCTTTTGTTTTTGGTTCAACTGCAATGCTCATAACCGGCTCTGGCACATGGATAGATTCCAACAAGATTGGATTCGATTCATCACACAGTGTATCACCTGTGATTGTTTCCTTCATACCAACCAGTGTGATAATATCACCTGCAGACGCTTCTTTGATTTCTTCACGGTTATTTGAATGCATCAACAACATACGTCCAACACGTTCACGTTTATCACGGTTAGAATTATAGATATAAGAACCAGATTGCAATTTACCTGAATAGATACGGATAAACATCAGGTTTCCAACAAATGGGTCATTTGCAACCTTAAATGCCAACGCACTGAATGGTTCCTTGGCATCAGGTTTACGGGAATCTGCTGTTTCGCCGTCCATTTTCGTACCTGTAATTGCAGGAATATCCAATGGGCTTGGCAAATAGTCTACAATTGCATCCAACAATGGCTGAACACCCTTGTTCTTAAATGCAGTACCACACAAAACTGGGTTAAAGTTCTGACCGATTGTACCCTTGCGGATTAATTTTTTAATGGTTGCAACATCCGGAATTGTACCTTCCATATATGCTTCCATAATTTCATCGTCCAGTGTAACAACTTCTTCAATCAGTTTTTCATGCAGTTCTTCTGCCTTGGCCTTTAAATCTTCTGGGATATCAATAACATGTGGTTCTTTACCCATATCATCTTCCCAGACAATACCACGCATTTCGACAACATCAACAACACCACGGAAATCAGATTCTGCACCGATTGGAAAGTTTACCACCAATGGGTTTGCCCCCAAACGTTCACGAATCATATCCACACAGCGGAAGAAGTTTCCACCAATACGATCCATTTTATTAATAAAGCAAATACGTGGAACCGCATAACGGTCTGCCTGACGCCACACAGTTTCTGTCTGTGGCTGCACACCAGATACGGATTCGAAAACCGCAACTGCACCGTCCAACACACGCAGTGAACGTTCTACTTCCATTGTAAAGTCCACGTGCCCCGGGGTGTCAATCAAGTTAATACGATGATCACGCCAGAAACATGTTGTTGCAGCGGATGTAATTGTAATACCACGTTCTTGTTCCTGGGCCATCCAGTCCATGGTTGCACCACCATCGTGCACTTCACCAATTTTGTATGTCTTACCCGTATAGAACAAAATACGTTCCGAAGTTGTTGTCTTACCCGCGTCAATATGGGCCATAATGCCGATATTGCGGTACATATGTAAAGGTGCGGTTTTTCCGACTGACATATTGTCTTTCCTTTGCTTTTGTATTTATTACCAGCGGAAGTGAGCAAACGCCTTGTTCGCTTCTGCCATTTTATGTGTATCAATTTTCTTTTTGAATGCACCACCTTGACCATTCAAGGCATCACGCAATTCGCCAAACAGTCTTTCTTCCATGCTGCGTTCACCACGTTTACGTGCAAATCCGACCAACCAACGCAACGCCATTGTTTGCTGACGTGCGGGTCTAACTTCACATGGGACCTGATATGTTGCACCACCTACGCGGCGACCTTTTACTTCGACAGATGGCTTTAACGCATCAACCGCTTCCAGGAACAAATCCAGTTCACTTTTACCATCTTTGGCGATTTTCTGCAGTCTGTCCAATGCACCATACACAATGTTTTCGGCAACTTCTTTTTTACCGTCCCACATCACAACATTAATACACTTTGCAACAACCAGATTATTATATTTGGAATCTGGCAAGATTTCACGTTTTGTTGCAGCTTTACGTCTTGACATATTTTATTTCCTTTTATCGCTTCATCTGCATTTGCAGATTACTCACATACATTACATATGTGTGGTTAGTTTATTATTTCTTTGTTTTGGCACCATACAAAGAACGTCCTTGTTTACGTGCATCAACACCCTTGGTATCCAAGACACCGCGGATAATATGATACTTCACACCAGGCAAGTCCTTTACACGACCGCCACGAATCATAACAACACTGTGTTCCTGCAGGTTATGACCTTCGCCAGGGATATACGCTGTTACTTCACGGCCGTTTGCCAGTTTTACACGGGCAACCTTACGCTGCGCCGAGTTAGGTTTTTTCGGTGTTGTCGTATAAACACGTGTACAAACACCACGTTTCTGTGGGTTTTCCATCATGTCAGGTGCAGTACTTTTCACCGCTACCTTTTTACGAGGTTTCCGAATCAGTTGGTTTACTGTTGGCATTCAAAATCTCTTTGTTTTTTCTACCTATTTTACTCTGCACAAAACCCGCTTATTTCAGACTTATTTCAACGACTTACACCGGATTATAAATCTGCATACCAAAGCGGTTTTTATGTATTCTCTGCTTTCCATGTTCACACAGAAAGCCCACACACTATAACCACGCCCCCCCAAATTGTCAAGAAAAATCTAGGAAAAAAGTATAAGAAAACTGCTAAAAACTTGCGATTTTTTAACTGATTAACACAACGTCAGGCAAATGACAAAAATATGGTTTGTATTACAACAAAAAATTCGCCCAAATGGCGAACCTTGATTAAAAATCGACACCAAAAACGATTCCAATTGTTGCCGGCGAACTTTGGAAACTATGCACCAGGTCTTTTGCCACATACCCACCGACATACTTTGTTTCATCCAGGTTATAATTCGCCCCCACCTTCAGTCGCAACCGTTCCCCATCATAGTAATCATCAAACAGGTCAAAATCGAACATCAATTCCCCAACCCAATTCCATTTATCATTAACAATATACTGTCCCTGGATACCGACCGTCATCGCCCAGGCATCACTGTTTTTATAATCCACATCATCATTCAGATAGTCAACTTCGACCACCCCGGCGACCGTCCAATTATCTGCCACACGTCCAACCTGGGCACCGATTGTCCAGTTATAGGCAATCGTTTCCAGATGCTGGCGCGTATCATAGACCTGCATTGCCCGCCCGTATACTTCGGCCTGATACTCGCCATCATCTGCCAACGTCCAATCCAGTCCCACCTGCAGATGATTCCACGACCACTTACCAAATTCTGGATTATCTGATGAATCGTACGAACCAGCCGTTTGAATCATGGCAACCAATCGATTTGTGATACCATACCCAAACTCGTCCGCCATGACGAACCGGTCAAATTCTGAATTAACCTGCAACGGTGTAAACAAATTATAGAACCGCCCCTGTGCCGGACTGTACATAGGATTGCCGTTGATTATATTGGTGGCCCCTGCCCCACCCGACACAAATACCAGCGCCCCCGATAGCACAAATACTTTTTTCATATATTCTCCCTTTTCCTTCGCATACAAATCATAGAAAACAGAAACAAATATATAAACAGGAACGAATTCAGAAAAAACACCCCCGGAAACCGGGGGTGAATATTAACAGTTGTACGTTTGATTAAAATATGCCGAAATTCTAATTTTTATTTTTAATTTTTTTTATCTTGCGCCAGTCAGCATGATTTTTTTTATGCGTTTCATAGTCTCGTGAAAAGTGGTGTCCACCCTGCCCGTCTGCAACAAAGAACAGAAAATTCGTATCTGCAGGATTTAACACAGCCCGGATTGCATTTTGACCAACATTTGCAATTGGTGCCGGCGGCAATCCTTTATTTTTATATGTATTATATGGGCTGTCTATTTTCAGATGCCCCCGCAACAAAGGCCGCCCCTGCATATCGCCCAGTTTATCCGTCAACGCATAGACCACCGTTGGATCGGCCTGCAAACGCATTCCCTTGTTCAATCGGTTCAGATATACACTGGCAACAATTGGCATTTCCCGCACCTGGGGTGTTTCCTTTTGCACAATAGACGCCAAAGTTATCGCCTCGTTCCAGTTTTTCAGTGGTCGTGGCAACCTGTGATTTGATTTTTCCCAATAATCCATAACGGACTTCATTTTCTTGCGTGCCAAATCCAGAACCGCCAACCTATTTGCCCCACGTGCAACGGTATAGGTATCGGGAAAAACCTGTCCATCCTTCAGATTACACACAGCTGCATTATTTCCTTTTTTGCATTCGACCGCACCGGTCAAAGCCGACGATTGCAACAGCAGGTTTTTAATTTGTTTTATTGTCAGTCCTTCTGGGATAACGATTGTTGTGGACGCAACATCACCTGATGCGAACATATCTGCGATTCGCCATGAACTAGCATATTTTGGGATATCATATTGTCCGCTTTGTATTTTTCCACCATTCAATCGCACAGCCATTTTAAACACCTGTTGCGAATCGATTAATTTATTTTTTTCCAGTCTGCCTGCCACCCCCGACACAGTATCCCCCGGCAAGACATCAAAAACAACCGTCTGCCGTACAGTTGAATGAATACAGAACATATACACCAACGCCACCAGCACCAACACAGCAGGCACACAAATCATTTGCTTTAATACATTTTTTGGGAAAAATCTTTTACGTCTGACCATGACACTTAATTATTACAGATAAAAATGTCTTTGTAAACACTGGCCAATAATATTTAATTTTTTTGATACAAACTTGCCTGCACCAGTGCCGTACTATTAACAGATTGTCGCACATTTTTCAGTATATCCAGCTGTGCCAACCTTAAATGATGTTCTGCCTTTTTACAGTAATCCTTGATATCCTGTTTTAATTGTTCATCACAAATGTTCATTTGCATTTCACCTTGGAACCAACGCATAAACTTTACCAGCATGAACACATTGTTGTTAAAGTCCCACTTTAAATCTGGGTTTGTATGTTTTGGCATTTGATTAATCTGCTTCCAGATTTTTGGCGAACTGATTTGACAATACAGCCCCCATATTTTCGATCGCCAACCGGCCATTTCAAAGTCAATCACATACAGCTTTTTATTTTTCATATCAATCATGATATTTTTCTGATGCAAATCATTATGCCCGAACACCAGTTCTTGATTTTCTGGCAGGTCTCGCAAGAAAGCATAGACTTGACCCAAGATTCTTTTATCGCGTGGCGAGATAAAATTTTTTCCTCGACTGTTCAAGAATCGTTGGAATCCGGTCAAATTATCTGCATCCAAAAACCCCAGGTTATTATTCTTGGTTTTATATTTTTGAACAGGTTGTAATTCAGACATATCGTTTATAAAGTTTGCAATAGCAGAATAAATCCAGTCGCAATTTTTCACCAACCAGTCTTTTGGCACATCCCCCAGCATAATTCCATCAACGGCCTCTTCCTTTACTTTACCGTGACTGATAAACGTTTTTGGCACAGAATATGTCGGATTATTTTTCCGTCTGATTTCATCTGATATTTTTTTTGCCCGCACATTTGTATCCAACCATTTTTCAGAATTTTTGGCATAGAATCCATTTGGGTTAACCGATTTTTCAACAAACTGGACATCACTGGCCATACGTTTTACCACGATTGTTCCACGCCCAAAGATTGACTTTTGCTTTTTTTTCGGTTTTTTTACCAGTACAAAATCGATTTCTTTGTCCATATATTACTTCTTTTATTCTTCATCTTTACCCAGACCGATTGTATTTCGAATCGGTTCTATAATAGAATCCATGACACCATCTTTGGCACTGTCCAAAGTACGAATCAGTGCCCGTCTGATTTTACCACTGATTGTCATAGGCAAGGTTTCCACAAACTCTATAACACGTGGACATTTATAGTGTGCGGCCCGCGACCGTGCATAATCTTGCAATTGCCGCACCAGCGCATCTGTCTGTTGAAAATATTTATTCAGAACAATTGTTGCCTTGACCGCCTGACCGCGTGCAGCATCTGGGATACCTGTAACGGCCACCTCGCGTACGGCGGGATGTTCCAGCAACACCGATTCGACTTCAAATGGGCTGACACGATATCCACTGCTTTTAATCAAATCGTCATTACGTCCCACGAACCAAAAGTACCCATCTGCGTCACGATATGCCATATCACCTGTATGATAGACACCATCACGACAAACCGCGCCAGTTTGCTTTTCATTGTTATGATATCCCTGGAACAACCCACATGGTTTTCCGTCTTTGACCACCACACAAATTTCTCCAACGGTATTTGCATCTGTTATCACACGACCACGTTCATCAATCAGTTGCACATTCCAACCTGCTGCCGGCAATCCCATTGCCCCTGGTCTTGGGTCTGTCCACGGGCCTGTAAAAATCATGACTGCGGTTTCTGTCTGTCCAAAACCTTCGTGTAATTTCACACCCGTATACTCCATGAATCTTTCAAACACCTCTGGATTCAATGCCTCGCCTGCTACATCTGCTTTTTTCAAGGCAGACAAATCATACTTGGACATATCGGCCTGAATCATCATCTTATATGCCGTGGGTGGTGCACAGAACGAAGTAATCTTGTTTTCACTGATTACGCTTAACAAATCACGTGCGGCGAACACTCGTGAAAAATCGAATACGAATACAGTTGCACCTGCCAACCACTGACCATACATTTTCCCCCACGAGCACTTTGCCCATCCGGATTCAGACAAAGTAAAATGAATATCCCCTGGCACCAATCTTTGCCAGAAAACGGCTGTATTTATATGCCCCAGTGGATACAGGAAATTATGTGCCACCATTTTGGGCATGTCAGTTGTACCACTGGTAAAGTAAACAACCATAGTATCAGTATTTTCATTTGGAACACGTTCCAGTTTGGTTGAACACGACTGACACGCATCTGCAATTTCCGCACAGTCGATAAAGGTAAAGATATCGTCATCGCCAATTGCACTTTTAATTTCATTAACGATATTACCATCATCAAATGCTATAACTGCGGCAATCCCTGCTGCATCCAGTCTGTATTTAATATCTTTGGCCTTTAACTGATTTGTTGACGGTACAGGGATTACACCAATTTTATGCATTGCCATCATCAGCACCCAGTACTCCCAGCGTCTTCGCATGAACAGCAATACAGTATCACCTTTTTTCAACCCCTTACTGGTCAGGTAATTCGCCACAGCATTTGACCACTGGGACAACATTTTAAAAGTAATAGATTTTTTCTGGCCAGAATCATTCATCCATAAAATGGCCACCCTGTCTGGTTTTTCATTTGCAATTACATCAACTACATCATATGCAAAGTTAAAATTATTTGGAACAATTGGCACTGCATTTTGGCGATAATCATCATAACTATCAAACTCGCATTTCGCCAAAAATCGTTTTGCAAACATGTGCTTTCCTTTTTTTTTGCTTATACTAAATAAATATGGCACACAATCAGAAAAAAACAAGTCCGTGCATAACATTTTCTTTTAATTGACAAATTAACTTTTTTTACTAAACTAATTGCACCAAAGAAAACAAAAGGATAGCTGACATGGGCTTTACACAGGCAAATAAAATCAACATCAACCGTTGCAACGGCTGTGCGGAACATTGCCGACTGGGGACAAAACCCCATATTAATCCTGGTGCAACGATGTCTCGTTTTTTTCCGACAATTGATGGTGAAATCATCACAGAATACACAGACCGCAGCGACGTATTGATTAAGGTTTGTCCCGAGGCATACCGAAAAACCGCCCTGGATTTGGCACACAAAATTGCCCGTCTGTGTGATAACTATAAAACCCACTAAATAAACGATTGCATTTTTTCACAAAAGGTCGCATAATCATGACCACATCGGAGTATAGCTCAGCCTGGTAGAGTGCTACGTTCGGGACGTAGAGGTCGTGGGTTCGAACCCCGCTACTCCGACCATAAAATCAAAGCCACCATTTGGTAGTTTTTATTTTATGAATGGGGTACGCTACTCCGACCATAAATAAAAAACCGCCCATTCGGGCGGTTTTTATCTATTTTGTGTTTGCTGTTTTAATTTTGCAGGTTGTATAACCGCAAACAAATAGCCCATCTGCCCAAACAAATCAGAATATTGATGCATATTCAATTCTAATTTTTTACCATCAACAAATACGCCATAATCACTGGATGCAAACTTAATTTTTGGATTATTAGTTTCTACCCCACGAGCAACTACACGCGGCATACCCAATCCACCAAATTCATATTCCCAAATATCCAAACCAGATACTTGTCCGACTTTCTTTCCATTAATCCAAACATTTGTATTTGGATTAGTTAATTGATTTTTTATTGTTTCATAGTTCATCTTTCGCCCCCTTAATAAATAAGTTGTGTTAGTTAATTTTTTTCAGCACCAATGATGCATTTGTTCCACCAAACCCAAAAGAATTGCTGATTGCAACATCGACCTTGCGTTTTTTTGCGACATGCGGCACCAGGTCAAAGTTCCCAACGGCATCTTCTGGGTCATCCAGATTAATTGTTGGTGGCACGACGCCATCACGAATTGCACAGGCACAGAATATTGCCTCGACGGCACCGGCCGCCCCCAGCAGATGTCCTGTCACGGACTTAGTCGAAGACATAGATACATTCGTATCACCAAACAATTTCTGCACCGCTGCCAATTCACCGGCATCCCCCAATCCTGTTGATGTACCATGTGCATTTATATAATCAACATCTGCCGGATTTATTCCTGCATCTTTCAGTGCCAACGCCATTGCCCGCATACCACCTTCGCCATTTTCTGCGGGTGCGGTAATATGATATGCATCGCCAGACATACCGTATCCTGCGACCTCGGCATAGATTTTTGCCCCGCGTTTAACGGCATGTTCATATTCCTCCAGAACCAGGATACCTGCCCCTTCGGCCATAATGAATCCATCGCGATTTTTATCCCATGGACGCGACGCTTTTTCAGGTTCATCATTACGCGTACTTAACGCCCGCATTGCAGAAAACCCAGCCAATGCGATACGACTGACGACACCTTCTGTGCCACCACAAATCATAATATCCGCATCACCATATTTAATCATACGTGCGGCCTCGCCTATGGAATGGGCACCGGTTGCACACGCGGTAACGACTGAAATATTTGGTCCCTGGAAACCGTATTTAATAGAAATATTTCCCGCCGCCATATTTATAATCCCCTTGGGGATAAAGAACGGGCTGACCCGTCTTGGTCCACCGGTATACAATTCGATACAGTTATCATAAATCGTATTAAATCCACCGATACCACTGCCGACAGACACGCCGATTCGCGTTTTATCGCCCTGATAGTCCATCAATCCCGCATCCTTAATCGCCTGATCTGCGGCCACCATTGCATAGACGATACACTTATCCATTTTACGCTGTTCACGTGGTTCAACAACAGCATCAGGGTTATACATACCATCTTCTGTTCCCTGTTGTGGCACACCTGCAATCTGCGAAGCCAAATCATCGACTTCAAAAGAATCTATTTTTTTTACCCCCGACTTACCGGCGACAACATTTTTCCAGGCATGTTCAATCCCCGTCCCTACTGGTGAAACAATTCCCATACCGGTAATAACTACTCTTTTCATAATACACATTCCTTTTATAGTATTTTTCTGATACCTGGATATATGATACCTGTTTTATTACCTAAAAAACAATAAAAAAATCCGTCTGCAGCCACAGACGGAAAGATGATTTTCAAGAAACAATTATTTTTTCTTGTTTTCTTCGATGTATTTAACAGCATCACCAACTTTTTCCAATTTTGCTGCTGCATCATCTGGAATAGTGATATCGAATTCCTTTTCAACTTCCATAACGAATTCAACAACGTCCAAGCTGTCTGCACCCAAATCATTAACGAATGCGGCTTCTTCTGTAACCTTTTCTTCTGGCACACCCAGTTTTTCAGCTACGATTTTTTTTACCTGTTCAAAAGTTGTCATTTTTTTTCCTTTGTTTTAGTTAAATAGTTTGGTCCATACCACGACCGTCAATATTCAATAAGCTATCATTTTAAAATACCCATGTCAAGGGATTATAACAAACGATAACAAGCATCTGCCACACATGATTTCATGCACTGCGGTCCAACAATTCGTCCAACAGAGTATTCATATTTGCCCGTAAATCTTCCTTGTCCGACGCCCAAACCACCTGCCGCATCAAGAATTTATAAACATCATCCATTGTCAGATTTGGTATTCCGGCCTGTTGTGCGACACGTTTCCACGCGGTACGCGGGTCTATAATATGCATCCCCCCTCGTCCTGGGAAAACCCATTGTCCATCCTGTGGCAAATCCTGCAACAAAACGGTTGCCCGGTCAGACAAAGGCCAATCCTTCCATAAATCATGATTAAAGTCCAAATCTTCCCATGCCATTGCAAAGATTTTTGAACGGGAAATAAAACCATAGACCTGCATTAAAAACGCGGCCCGCAAAATAACATCATCCATTTTTTCGATAACGCTTACCAGACGCAACAACCCGGTTCGATTCAGTGGTCGCACCCTGCGATTTTGCGGTATTTTATTCAGTCCATCTGTTGGATTTTTTTTCACATACCCCATATCCATCGCATAGTTAAACACACTTTGCAACAGTTCTTGCATACGTGCAGCGATTGCCCTGCCATGAATATTATTAATAACATTGTTCACATCATCGGGTGCAATTTCGGCAATTTTTTTATCAAACAAATCCCCCAGATGTCTTTTGATTGCTCGCACCAATTTCATCCTAGAGTATTCTTCACGTCTGACCTTATTTTCCAGATACAAATCCAGAAATTGCTTAAAAGTAATTTTTTTTCTGCGAACAGGTGGTTTTTTCTGTGCATTTTCCAAGATTCCCGCCACAGCTCCACGTGCCTCTTCTATATCTGTTTCTGGATATTTCCCGATTAAGATACGTTTATCTTTGCCCCGCACACGTTTTCGCACAAAGAAAGTCTTGACCCCCCGACTGGTGATATACATACGCAGCCGCGGTTCAGACAAATCCTGGACAACATCAAATCCCGCCACTGGTGCCGGCAGATTATCCAAAATATACGGATTGAAAAAGAATTGATGAGCCATAGGCCACCCCTTTTTTTATTAATTCGAAACCTTTAACGCGTTAATAAATGCAGACTGTGGGATTTCTACATTACCAAACGACCGCATACGCTTTTTTCCTTCCTTTTGTTTTTCCAGCAATTTGCGTTTACGTGTTATATCCCCGCCATAGCACTTTGCCGTAACATCTTTTCGATATGCTGCGATTGTCTCGCGTGCGATAATTTTTCCACCGATTGCGGCCTGCAACGGTATTTTAAATTGATGACGTGGGATTAAATCCTTTAATTTTTCGACAATCTGGCGTCCACGTTTTTCTGCAAAAGACCGATGGCACATGAACGACAGCGGTTCTACATTTTCTTCATTGACCAGGATATTAACCTTGACCAAATCAGACGGCTGATATCCATAGACCACATAGTCAAACGATGCATACCCAGACGAAATAGATTTCACCCTGTCATAGAAATCGAACACAATTTCTGCCAGTGGCAGCTGATAAACCAGCACCGCCCGATTTCCGACATAGGAAATATTTTCCTGGACACCGCGTCTTTCTGAACACAGCGACATAATCCCGCCCATATATTTATCAGGCATCATAATTGTTGCCCGCACCCAGGGCTCTTCAATTGCTTCAATTTTTGTAGGTTCTGGCATATCGGCTGGATTTTCCAAATCGATTACTTCACCATTTCTTAAATGGATTTTATACAGCACACTTGGCACAGTGTTTATCAGATTCAGATTAAATTCACGTGCCAATCGCTCGCTGATAATTTCCATATGCAGTAACCCCAGGAAACCACACCGCAACCCAAATCCCAACGCAGAAGACTTTTCAACAGTGAACATAAAGGACGCATCATTCAACGCCAACTTTTCTGCACTTTCGCGGAATGTTGGATAATCATCTGCCTCGACCGGAAAGAACGAAGAAAACACCACTGGCACAGACGGTTTAAACCCTGGCAACATCTGTGCATTTTCTGCCCGCACATCGATAATTGTATCTCCAACTTTACAGTCATGAATTGTCTTCATTCCCGTGATAATAAATCCAATTTCACCGGTATGCAGGACATCAACATTAACCATTTTTGGTGTAAAGTACCCAATTTTATCCACGACATATTCAGCCCCGGTTGCCATAAACTTAATTTTCTGACCACGGTTCAGTTTTCCATCAACCACCCGCACCAGGATAACCACCCCCAGATACGAATCATACCACGAATCGACCAACAGTGCCCGTGTCGGCGCATTTTCATCACCATGTGGTGGCGGCAACTTATTTACAATTTCTTCCAACAGTTCTGGCACCCCATCGCCTGTTTTACCCGACACCGCCAACGCATCATTTGCATCCAATCCAATAACATCTGCGATTTGTTCACGTGTCCCGGCCACATCACTGGACGGCAAATCAATTTTATTCAGCACTGGCAGCATTTCCAAATCATTATCCAACGCCAGATATGCATTGGCCAGCGTCTGTGCCTGCACTCCTTGTGTTGCATCGACCAGCACCAACGCCCCCTCACATGCGGCCAGCGACCGTGACACCTCGTACGAGAAGTCCACATGCCCCGGCGTATCCATCAGATTCAATTGATACGTTTCACCATTTTTCGCGGTATAGTTCAGTCGCACAGTCTGTGCCTTAATCGTGATACCCCGTTCGCGTTCAATATCCATAGAATCCAGAACCTGGGCCTTCATCTCGCGCGATTGCAGCCCACCTGTAAACTCGATTAAACGATCTGACAACGTTGACTTTCCATGGTCAATATGTGCAACGATTGAAAAATTACGGATATTTGCTTGCTTCATACACGAACACCTATTAATTCATGCGGCAATGATATACCAGTATCAGCGATTTTTCAAGTTGAATTTCGGCATTTTTCACGAATATATACAGACAATAAACCCTGACCCAGTTATTTTTCTTCACCCAGATTGCTCAACAGTTCATCGATTCGTGCTGCTTTTTCCATTGTATCATCATATTGGAACTTGATATCAGGCACATACTTTTGATTCATTCTGTGTGCCAACTCGAATCGCACTGTACGTGTAATTTCATCCAGTTTTTTTTGCACAGCCGCAACATCTGGATTTCGCGTATAGAAGAACAACCGCACGAATTGCAAACCACCGTGTGCCACCGCCCCAACCAAGGACACCCCCGCAATCACCGGGTCATCACTATAATTATCCCGCAGGATTTCTGCGACCAGTGTTTGCACTTTACTGGCGACTCGTTCACCACGATTTGAATTACTGAATTGTTTTTTTGGCATAGCACTCTCTATTGCGTGTTAATTTAATTGTAAAATAGTATTTTATAATTTACAATCAAGTAAATTTTTTATACGGGGAAAAGGAACGATGAAATTTTCAGAATACATATTAAAGAAATCAGAATCACGTGGCTATTCATGGATTGTATTTTTATTAACGATATGCGAATCCATATTTTTGTTTATCCCACCCGAAGTCTTTATGACCCCACCGATTATTGCGAACAAGCGTCGTGCCGTACCAATAACAGTTGCGGCATCGCTTGGATCATTGGTTGGCGGTGCGATTGCATATATGATTGGGATGTGGCTGTATGATTCAGTTGGGATATGGCTAATTGAAACATTTTCGAATCCCGCATTGATTGACAGCACGATAAAACCGATGTTCAGCAAATATGGCATAATGATAATTGTACTGACTGCTGTAACCCCGATTCCATATAAACTGTTGGCAATATGGCTGGGATTTATTGGCTATCCACTGTGGATATTTTTGGCGGTCTCTGCGGTATTCAGGACGGGTCGATTTGCAATTGTTGGTACCCTGTTATATTTGTTCCAGGAACGTGCCTATTCGATTGTCCAGAAATACTTTTGGCCACTGACATTGGTTGCGATAATTGCGGCCGGCCTGGGCATATTTTTAATCAGTCTATTTTAACCCCAGGAACCGCATCCCCGCATTACCCCCCGTCATACCGGCACAGAGCGGAGTGGTCTCAATCCTACCCCCGTCATACCGGCGGCGGCCGGTATCCATTGTGTTTTTCCCCACCCTCTCATGTCATCCCGTGGTTTGCCTTGTCGCACGAAGTTTTAACAAAGTGTGAACCACGGGACCCAGGTGTATGCGTTTTTCTTACTTCAACACCAAACACGAAAACAATAAATATAAAAAAAATTGTCATCCCGTGGCTTGCCTTGTCACACGAAGTTTTAACGAAGTGTGAACCACGGGACCCAGGTGTATGCCTTTTTCCTACTTCAGCACCAAACACCAAAACAAAAAATCTAAAAACTCATGTCATCCCGTGGCAATCCAGTAAATAGAAACCATAAAAAATTCCCCGCCCCACACTCATGTCATCCCGTGGCTTGCCTGTCACACGAAGTTTTAACAAAGTGTGAACCACGGGACCCAGGTGTATACCTCTTC
>JAFWZK010000032.1 GCA_017522445.1 Alphaproteobacteria bacterium | reverse complement strand
TCTTTGAGGTCGCAAATCGGGATTGAAATATGTGCGACAGTCGGAACCCAAGAACAAAGCGGTGGGGGATTGCCCCGCCTGCAGGAAAAGGATTAAAGTTATGATTCAAAATGAAACCGTTATGACAGTTGCAGACAACAGTGGTGCACGCAAAGCAATGTGCATCAAGGTGTTGGGTGGTTCTCATCGCCGTTATGCAACAGTTGGCGACAAGATTGTTGTCGCAATCAAAGAAGCCATTCCACGTGGTAAAGTTCAAAAAGGTACTGTGCAACGTGCGATTATCGTTCGTACAAAGTTCCCTGTAAAACGTCCAGATGGATCAATTATCCGTTTCGACGATAATGCAGTTGTTTTGATTAATAAAAACAACTTTGAACCAATTGGAACACGTATCTTTGGGCCAATCGCCCGTGAAGTTCGTCGTAAATACGATGTTCAAAAAATCGTGTCTTTGGCACCAGAAGTAATCTAAAAATAACAGATGGAAGGTCATAAAATGAAAATCAAAAAAGGCGACGAAGTCGTAGTTATTTCGGGAAAATACAAAGGCGTCAAAGGTAAAGTACTGGAAGCACGCCCAGCAGAAGAACGTGTCGTGGTAGAAGGTGTTAATCGCCGTAAATGGCACATCAAACCAACACAGGAACAGCCAGGTCATATAATTGATCGCGAAGCCCCAATTCATGTATCTAATGTTGCAATCTTTGATGCAAAAGCAAAGAAAGCATCTCGTGTTGGATACAAGATTGAAAATGGTAAAAAAGTTCGCGTTGCAAAAAAATCTGGTGCGGAAATCTAATAACAGGTAAATTGTTGCCCGCTGTTACGGGAACACAACAAAAGGAATATGAAAATGCAAAGCAGATTGCGTGAAATATACGAAAAAGAAATTGTGCCAGAATTAATTAAAGAGTTCGGCTATAAAAATGCGTTCGCAGTTCCAAAACTGACAAAAATTGTTTTGAACATGGGCGTTGGTGAAGCGGTTTCTGATAAAAAGAAACTGGATGCAGCAGTTGCAGATTTGACAGCGATTGCAGCACAAAAAGCAATTAAAACACGTGCAAAAAAATCAATCGCAACATATCGTTTGCGTGAAGGTCAAGAAATCGGTACAAAAGTTACACTGCGTGGTAAACGTATGTATGACTTCTTGGATAAAATGATTACAGTTGCGTTGCCACGTGTAAAAGACTTTCGTGGTTTGTCAAAATCAAAGTTTGATGGCCGTGGAAATTATGCGTTCGGTATCAAAGAACATTTAATCTTTCCAGAAATTTCTGTAGATAAAATTGATGCCATTCGTGGTATGGATGTTGTTATCGCAACAACTGCAAAAACAGATGAAGAAGCACGTGCATTGCTGACTAAAATCGGCTTGCCATTGGTTTTGAAATAAGTAAAAAAGGTTGAAATAAAATGGCTAAATTAGCGTTAATCAATAAACAACATAAACGTGAAAAGCTGGTCGCACAGTATGCAAAAAAGCATGATGCTATTAAGGCAAAAATGTCTGTTAATGCGACACCAGAAGAAAGAATCGATGCAATGAAAAAGTTGGCAAAATTGCCACGTAATGCAAACAAAACTCGTTTGCGTAATCGTTGCAGTGTAACAGGCCGTTCCCGTGGATATTCACGCTTGTTCGGTCTGTGTCGTCAGCAACTGCGTACATTGGCCAGTGAAGGTAAACTGCCAGGCGTACGTAAGTCCAGCTGGTAAATCAATCAAAATCCAACTGTGGACAATGCAGTTGTAGATAATCAGTTCAGGTGATAACCTGATACGATAAGGAGTAAAAGATGTCATTATCACACCCAATCGGAGATATGGTTACCCGCATCCGTAATGGTCAAAATGCAGGTAAAGAAACCATTATCGTTCCAAACAGCAAATTGCGTCAGGCAGTTTTGTCTGTGTTAAAAGAAGAAGGTTTTATTGCTGATTTCCGTATCGAACAAATTGACGAACATCGTTCAAATTTGGTCGTTGAATTGAAATATGTTGGCGGAAATGGCGCTATCCAGGAAATTTCAGTTGTATCAAGACCAGGTCGCCGCGTTTATTCCGGCAGTGCAAAAATGCCAAAGGTATTGAATGGTTTAGGTATCGCAATTGTTTCAACACCAAATGGCGTTATGACAGATCATAAAGCACGTCTGATGAATGTTGGTGGCGAAGTGTTGTGCAAGGTTATCTAAGAAAAGCGAGGATTAAGTTATGTCACGTGCAGGAAAATATCCAGTTAAACTGAGTGAAGGCGTATCTGTCGCGATTGTAGACAACGCTTTGATTGTTAAAGGTCCAAAAGGTGAATTGTCTTTGCCATTGGATACAAAAAATGCCGGACTGGTCGATATTGTTATCGAAAATGGTCAGGTTGTTATTAACCCAAAAGATGCAGAAGAAAAAGCATCAAGAACTATGTGGGGAACTATGGCACGCAATATCCGTAATGCGGTGCTGGGTGTGTCAAAGGGCTTTGAAAAACCAATGTATATGAAAGGTGTTGGTTATAAGGCGTCTGTGAAAGGTTCTCAGTTGGTTTTGGTTGCAGGTTATTCACATGATGTTATCATAGATATCCCAGCCGGATTAACAGTGGAAATGGGGGCAACACCAACAGAGTTTACTGTCAAGGGTATGGACAAGTGCTTGGTTGGTCAATTTGCTGACAAAATTCACAAAGTACGCAAAGCTGACCCATATAAGGGTAAAGGTATCTTCTATAAGGGCGAAAGAATCCGCCGCAAAGAAGGTAAAAAGAAATAATGATTAACTTTGATGTCCGCTGTTACGGATGTCGGAAAAAAGGAAAAAGAAAATGTTGAAACATTTGAACTCGGAAGAAAGACGTACACTGGCAAACCGTGGTGCGTTGAAAAGAAAAAATCCTGGCAAAGTTCGCTTGTCAGTGTTCCGTTCTGGTCGTCATATTGAAATCCAGGCGATTGATGACACCAAAGGTCATACAATCTGTGCCGCTTCGTCCAAAGAAAAGGGATTCGCAGGCAAAGGTTGGAATGTTGCAGGTGCCGAATTGGTCGGTAAAGCTTTTGCTGAACGCGTAGTCGCAGCAAAGATTGCCGATAATTGTTATTTTGATCGTGGCGGTTATCGCTATCATGGTCGTGTAAAGGCACTGTGCGAAGCAATCCGCGCAGGTGGCGTAAGAATTTAATTTGAATAAGACGGAGTATAATAATGGCACGTTTTGAAGATAAAAAAGTACAGACGGATAATTTGGTAGATAAATTAGTTTCTATCAATCGTGTGTCCAAAACTGTTAAGGGCGGTCGTAATATGTCTTTCTCGGCACTGGTTGTTGTCGGTGACAAGGCCGGTCGCGTTGGTTTCGGTAAAGGTAAAGCGTTGGAAGTTCAGGCAGCTGTGCAAAAGGCGACCAAGGCAGCCAAAGCAAAAATGTTGCGTGTACCACTGAAAGAAGGGCGTACATTGCATCATGATAGTGCGGCAAAATATGGTGCAAGCAAACTGGTTGTGCGTAGTGCTGTGCCAGGTACTGGTATCATCGCAGGTGGTGCGTTGCGTGCAGTGTTCGAATGCTTGGGCGTTCAGGACGTTGTTGTAAAATCACAGGGTTCTAATAATCCGAACAATATGATTCGTGCTGCATTCTTGGCGTTTAATAAAATGAACTCGCCAAAAACTGTGGCTGCACGTCGTGGTAAAACTGTGGCGGAAATCATTGCAGGTCGTGATGGTAAAAAATTAGAAACTGCAACAGACGCAAAATAATCTGGGCAAAATTATAATACGGAGTTTGAATTATGGCAAAAATTATCGTAAAACAAATCAGAAGTACTATCGGTCGCCCAGAATCTCAGGTTAAAATCGTAAAAGCATTGGGCCTGGGGCGTATCGGTAAAACCAAGGAAATAGAAGACAGTGCGGCTGTACGTGGTATGGTTGCAAAGGTTTCTCATTTGGTCGAAATCGCTGAATAAAATATATTAACCGAGTATGTAGACAAGCACTTGTTTATATGCGAAAAAGAACTATGTAGATAGTTGTAGGATAAAAGGAAAAAAAATGAAATTAAATGCGTTGATGGATAATTACGGTGCACGTCAAAATGCAACACGCGTTGGACGTGGTATTGGGTCTGGTTCTGGTAAAACAGCCGGACGTGGCCACAAAGGTCAAAAAGCACGCAGTGGTTCACGTAAACAGGCAACTTTCCAGGGTGGACAGATGCCAATTTTACGCCGCTTTCCAAAGTTTGGGTTTAATAATCCATTTGCAAAAGAATATGTGACAATCAATCTGGGTGATATTGAAAAATTTATCGCAGCAGGTAAGATTGATGCAAGCAAGGAAATCACAATCGATTCTTTGATGGATGCCAAGATTATCAACCGTAAAATGAACGGCTTGAAGGTTCTGGCCAAAGGCGAAATTAAAACAGCTGTTAATGTTGTTGCGGATAAATGGTCCAAGGCAGCAGAAGAAGCCATTGTAAAAGCCGGTGGCACAATTAAAAATAACTAGTCAAAAAATATGGGTGAGGCATCTGGTCTTGGGTGCCTGACCCTGATAACATAAAAGTTCATTCGCATGAAATTCTTGAAAGGATTTTTCGGTAATCTGACTGATTTGCAGAAGCGTATTCTGTTTACGTTGGGTGCACTGATTGTATATCGTATTGGGGCATTTATTCCACTGCCAGGCGTTAATGCATCGGCTGTTTTGCACCTGTTCCAGGGTGATAATGGAATGATGGGAATGTTTGATATGTTCAGCGGTGGTTCTTTGTCGCGTATGTCGGTATTGGCACTGAATATTTTTCCATACATTTCTGCATCCATTGTTTTGCAGTTGTTAAGTGCAACCAGCAAGTCTTTGGGGGATTTGCGTAAAGAGGGTGAATCTGGACGTGTCAAAATTAACCAATATACACGTTACTTGGCCGTGTTTCTGGCGGTTGTTCAGGGATGGGCCGTTGTGCGTGGGTTGGAAATGATGGCACCTGTTAATGGCGTGGCCGCCGTTGTAAATCCAGGGTTTGCATTTGAACTGTCTGCGATTATCGCGTTGGTTGGTGGAACTGTGTTTGTTATGTGGCTGGCCGAACAGATTACGGCACGTGGTATAGGGCAGGGTGCATCTTTGTTAATCTTTGCAGGTATTATTGCCGAGGTGCCTGGCGGTATCGCACAGTTGGTATCTTTGGGGTCTGTTGGACAGATTTCACCTGCTATGATTGCTTTGGTTGTTGCGTTTGTTGTCGGTATTGTTGCGTTAATTGCGTTCTTTGAACAGGCACAGCGTCGTATCCAAATTTTATACCCACGTCAGGTTATGGCAAATGGTGTCGTTAATCAAAATGCATCTTATCTGCCAATCAAGGTTAATATGTCGGGTGTTATGGGGCCAGTGTTTGCATCGTCTATTATGATGTTGCCGGCATTTGTGCAACGCTTTGTCCAAAGTGAAAACTTGACTGTGCAGACGATTTTGGGATTCTTTACGTATGGAACATGGTCCTATATTATCCTTTTTACAGTTTTGATTGCGTTTTTTGCATATTTCCAGACGGCTGTTATCTTTAATTCCGAGGAGACCAGCAATAATCTGAAAAATGCAGGTGGTTATGTCCCAGGTGTTCGACCAGGGGAACAGACAATCAAATATCTGGATAATGTTGTATCACGTACAACTGCAATTGGTGTAGCATACCTGATTGTGGTTTGTGTAATTCCTGTTATATTGAATACTCACCTGGGGATGCCTTTGGCAATCGGTGGTACCAGTGTTTTGATTGTGGCGGGAGTTGTGTTGGATACTGTTAATCAGGTGCAGTCTTATCTGGTTGCCAAACAGTACAGCGGTGTTATCAAAAAAACACAAAAGAAAGGTCGTTTCCGTGGATAAGTTATTCCGGAAATATAAAAGTAAGATTTGACTTTTGTCGGATTTTGTATAAAATTATTCGGCAAAATAAAATAGCCCGTGAAAATGGGTTCAAATAGGTGCAGGGATTAGGTGGACTGAACCCTGGATAAGTAAATAAAAAGGAAAATGAAAAATGGCACGTATAGCAGGTGTTAACATTCCGACAGAAAAACGTATTGAAATTGCGTTGCAGTATATTCATGGTATTGGGCCAGCAAAAGCCGCCCAAATCTGTGAAGCGTTGAAATTAAAAGACGGTTTGCGCGCAAAGGATTTAACGGACGAGGATGTTATCAAAATTTCTAATTATATCGAAGATAACTTTAAAGTAGAGGGTGATGTTCGTCGTGAAGTTACAATGAACATTAAACGTCTGCAGGATTTGAAAACATATCGTGGTATTCGCCATCGTAACCGCTTGCCGGTGCGTGGTCAGCGTACACAGACAAATGCCCGTACACGTAAAGGTAAACGTGTAGTGGTCGCAGGTTCAGCAACCAAGGGTAAATAAAAATTAATATAACGTCATATCTGCTTGTTGGTGGCTCACTCGTGTAGCGTTTGTACACTTCGTTCGCCAACAACTTCGCATCTATAACGTTCTCTTAATTTTTTAATAAGGTAGAGATTAACACCATAGTTAATTGAAGACATCGAAAAAGGAAAATATAAAATGGCAGTTACAAAAGCTAAAAAGAAAGTCGTTAAAAAAGTATCACATGGCATTGCACATGTTGTTGCGACAAATAACAATACACGTATTACTATCACAGACCAGTCTGGGGCCGTGTTAACATGGGCAACCGCTGGGGCGAATAATTTCAAGGGTGCAAAAAAGTCCACACCATATGCGGCAACAATCGTTGCAGATGCAGTTGGTAAAAAAGTCGCTGAAATGGGTATGAAAACAGTTGATGTTTTAATGCGTGGTATTGGACAGGGTCGTGAATCTGCTGTACGTGGATTGGCAAACGCCGGTCTGATTGTGCAGTCCATCACTGATACTACACGCATCCCACACAATGGGTGCAGACCAAAGAAAGTCCGTCGCGTGTAAGAAAATTAAATCTGATGATTTATCTAGAATCAAATCGGGAATCCTGTGTATCGTTTGTACACTGCGATTCCCGATTTGTTTTTTTTGGACAAATTTTTTGTTGACAAATATGAAATTTTTGCTATGTTTTGTACAAACAAAAAGGATTTATTATGCAAAGAAACTGTTTGATTACTGTAATTTGTATGTTGTTATCTGGTGCTGCAATGGCATCTGACTTTACATATACAGAAACTGAAACCGTGACTGTGTGGGAACGTGTCAATTATGATATAACACACGAAGATTTGTGTAATCAAAGATTTGTGTCCAGTCGTGATGTGGTAAAGCCGGTCGCACGACCATGCCCAGAACGTCAGGTCGCAGTACAGCCAGTACGCGTGAAAACACATACCGAGGTTATTGAACATTATCAGGTATATCAGCCCGTGACCATTTATCAGCCAATGGGAACACAGATTCAACGTCGTGTTGTACCTGCAAAACCATGCAATAAGTGCGGATTCTAGAATTATGAAAACAGAAAAAAAATATCAGTTGTCGCAAGATGACTATGACATTGTAATGCGTGCAGTACGTTTCTGCCCAGATGCGTGTCGTGCATTAAAGCGAGCAACAGTTTTGTCTGAAAAATCACAAAAAAAATCTGCCACGGCCGAGGATAAAGAACGCCTGTCCGATGTAAAAATGCAGGAACTGTTCGGTGCAAATTATAAGCATGTTTTGTATTATGATTTTGATGCCAAACGGTGGAATACGGAACGTTATTTCTTTGGGCTGGCGGGGATTTCGAATTGCACAAAATTAACCAAACAGGTAAAACCTGTTTTTGAAAGACTGAAATCATTTCGTGGAATGGAATTGGTTGCAGTGGTCGTGATGGGAATTGATGCCAGGGCTTTCCCAGGATGGGGGCAGGTTATTAAAAATCCAAAGCCCATTGTAAAAAAAATGGGTGCCAGTGTCGGAACAATTATTTGTCGCGACAAGGCATCTGGGAAAATTGTTTGTGAACCATCCCCTTGGCTGGGAATTCGGTGCTGGGATGATAATGCCAAGGTTGACACAGACAATATTATGGCACAAAGTGCAGATGCGATGGCGGTGTTCTGTGCCAAGAATATTGACTTTCGTAAAAAGTTAATGAACATTAATGCTAATCAAAAATAGGATGTTGTGGATATGAATAAGCAAATCTTAACAGATGGTAAAATGCAGGAACTGTTCGGTGCAAATTATAAGAATATCTTGTACTATAACTTTGATGCAGGTCAATGGAATGTGAAAAAATATCACGGCAAGGTTTTGTTAAACCAGGATATTGACGCAACAGCTGCAAATTATATGCAGTCTTGTTTGAAAAAAATCAAGACCTTTCAGGGAAAGGAAGTCGTTGCCGTGGCAACCATGTTGGTTGCAAACAAAGGTCGAGAATTGGGTAGAGTTGTGTCGCGTCCAGTAGCCAGTCCTGATGGAAGCTCGGTTGTTGGTACCGTTGTTTGCCGTGATAAATCAACAGGACAGATTTTGCCGGTTTCGAATAAATGGGTTTCAGGAAGTAATTTTTTAAACCATAATAACGCAGTCCAATTTGGTGCCTTTATGTTTTGTAATGCAGGAATCGAAAATAAAGATTTGTGTCGTGCATTGGCACTGATAAATAAAAGACAAAAATAGCCCCCCCAATCGGGGGATTTTTTTTGGTTATGTTGTTGACTTTTGTTATTGTTCGGTATAAAATACGCACGCGTGTGCAGTTTGGCACCGGCCATTTGGCGAAAATGATAAACTAAGCCTAAAGGAAAAAAATATGATTGAAAAAAATTGGATGAGCTTGATTAAGCCAAGAAAATTGGATATCAAGGTTGATGAACGTAATCCTAATATTGCTACACTGATTGCTGAACCATTAGAAAAAGGGTTTGGGTTGACACTGGGGACCGCATTGCGTCGCGTTCTGTTGTCGTCTTTGCAGGGGTGTGCACCAATCTGGGTCAAAATTGATGGTGTGCAGCACGAGTTTTCCAGTCTGCCAGGTGTACGTGAAGATGTTACAGATATTATACTGAATCTGAAAGGGGTTTATTTCAAGGCCCTGACCGAAGGTCAGCACAAAGCATATTTGAAAGTAAAAGGACCAGCAGTTGTTACAGCGGGTATGATTGAAACATCCGGTGGTGTAGAGGTAATGAATAAGGATGTTGAACTGTGTACACTGGATAAAGATGCGGTTCTGGATATGGAAATTGCTTTGGGGACAGGTCGTGGTTATGTGCCTGCGTCACAACATTCAGATGGTTTGCCATTGGGTGTGATGCCGGTGGATTCTATTTTCTCGCCAATATTGAATGTGGCAACCGAGGTTTTGCCAACGCGTGTTGGTCAGTCAACGGACTTTGATAAATTGGAATTGACCGTTAAAACAAATGGTTCCGTGGCACCAGAAGATGCAATCGCATATGCTGCACGTATCTTGACAGATCAATTGGTGGTCTTTATTAACTTTGAAGACCCAGCACAGATTAGTTCTGCTTCCGAAGAAGAAAAGGCAAAAGATGCACTGCCATTTGATCCAAAATTGTTAAAGCATGTTGATGAACTGGAATTGTCCGTTCGTGCAAATAACTGTCTGAAAAACGACAAGATTAACTGGTTGGGCGAATTGGTACAAAAGACAGAAGCAGATATGCTGAAAACACCAAACTTTGGTCGCAAATCTTTGAACGAAATCAAAGGCCAATTGGAAGCTATGGGGTTAAGTCTGGGGATGGAAGTTCCAGGATGGCCACCAGAAAATATTGCAGAGTTGGCGAAAAAGTACGAAGATCCATACAAATAAATTAAATTCTGTGGACGCTTGTTGTGTTTGTCGGTTTTCATGTAGGTCAACTACACTTCAAACCGTCAAACACTTCCAATAGCCTCACATAATTTAATTTCTTGCCAGGCAAGGAGTTTGTGGATTTTTCTTGCATTTTGTGGGGAATTATATAGAATAAAGCGAAAATTAATTCCACAGTTCTGGCAATGGTGTCAGGTTGTGGCGTCTCACATGAATCCCGTCGTGGTGATGGGCAGAAACAAAAAGGAGTAATCAGATGAGACATATGAAAGCAGGTCGCACCTTTAATCGCGATACCAATGCACGCAAGGCCTTGTTTATCGGTCTGGCGAAAAACTTAATCGAAAAAGAACAGATTAAAACCACTTTGCCAAAGGCAAAAGATTTACGCAGTGTTGTCGAAAAACTGATTACACGCGCCAAGGTTGATACTGTTGCCAATCGCCGTTTGACTGCGGCTGAATTGGGTAATGCGTCTGATGCAACTGTTAAAAAGTTGTTCGATGTGTTGGGTAAACGTTATGCAAATCGCCCAGGCGGCTATACCCGTGTTATGAAAGCTGGGTTCCGCTATGGTGATGCAGCACCTATGGCGATTATTGAACTGGTTGATCGTGATGTAAATGCAAAAAAAGCAACAAAGGCCGAACCTGTTGCGGAACAGCCAACAGAAGAAGCAAAATAATTTGTTGTTTCGATAAGATTAAAAACCGCCAAATCGGCGGTTTTTGTTTTAACGTGTTCGTTGCAGCGAAATTATTTTCGACCATTTGTCTGCTGGATTGGTTAATGTTTTTTCATACGTTAATTGCATGTTGGTATTTGGCGGGGTGATGTTGATTTTGCTGTAGTCCAGTGTGTTATACTGGGGGATGTACAGCAGGCGGCCGCCAACCGTCAAGTGTGGCAACAGATTTAATATAATTTGCTGTTGCTGTTGGTCATTGCGTATCAAATCAAATATATTCGAGATGTTGATAATGTCGTATTGACCAGTAATTTTTGTGTGCAATGTGTCCAGTGGACTGTGAATGAAGTTAAATGGGCCACTGACCATGGATTTCAGTTTATTAAATTCAGGGCGTGTGGGATTGGCGTATTCACAATAATTGCCGTTCAGCAGACGAGAGTATGGACCAAATCTGTTCCACAGGTTCTGGTTGTGTTGACTTAACAGTGGCAAAATCTTGTCCATGTGTTTTGGTAATACCAAGGCAGCACGTAATCCTTGCATCATTTCCATGTACTGTTCATGTGTCAGGTGTTGTATTGCGGTTGTCTTGATTTCTTGGATAAGTCCCGCCATCTTGGTTATGTCAAATGTGTCGATTGTTTTGGCACCACCCAGACGATAAAACAAGGCCTGATCCCCGCTGGCCGCGACGGTCAGTACGCGTGATGGTTTTGGGGTAACAGATGTTATCCAACGCAAATCTTCGTTGGTGTTCAGGTATGCCGGCTTGTAATCCGGATTTAATTCATCGTTAATGTTCATTGTTTAGACTCCTTTGGCTTTTGTTCCACACCATATTAATATGTAGTACAAAATATAACGATGTCAACACGGATGCTTTCCTGTTATATGGTAAAATCTTGTTGAGTAAAAAAAATGAATGTGATATAATAGAATGAATTGGAAGGGGTCATTCATGAAAAAGATAATTGTATTTTCTTTGGTTTTTATGGGATTTTTTGCCCAGGCAGATGCAGCCACACGACCGACGGGGCGTAATTCACGTTCTAATTCTGGGGGTGATTCATCTGCGGCGGCGGCACCTGCGATATCTGCACGTGCGGCGACAAATTCGCGTACGGCACCACGTGCGGCGGCACCTGCGGCAAACACAGGGGCCAAGACTGTTAATCGTGGACGTGCGGCGACCAATACTGCATCCAAGGCACCAGTCGTTGCAGCACGTGCGGGAACCACACAAAAGGTTATCGGTACAGGAACCAAGGTGGCTGGGGCTGCGAAAAATATCGTTG
Source organism: Alphaproteobacteria bacterium (assembly GCA_017522445.1). GTDB lineage: Bacteria > Pseudomonadota > Alphaproteobacteria > Rs-D84 > Rs-D84 > Enterousia. The sequence goes on along the minus strand of JAFWZK010000032.1, from coordinate 4,134 downwards.
TCAGTGAAGAGTGTCAGGCAAAATTCGAGGGGTGTATGGACTCGTTCTGTATGCTGGATAATGAAACCGGGGGCCGCTGTTTGTGCAGCGACAGAAATGCAGAGTTGGATAGTATCTTGGCTGAAATCGAGAAGTTGGATCAGCAATCTTATCAGATGGCAACCTTTGGGGTTGAAAGAATCGAAATGGGTGCCGATGCCGATGCCGCAATCGCCAGTGCAAATGCAGCTGCACAATCTGTGATTAAACAGGAAGAAGCTGCACCAAAGAAATCTGTACGCAAAGCTATTGATTTATCTGCATGGGATATTACGGCAGATATGTACGGTGATGACGATGTGTTTGGCGAAGACGGTGCCAATGAATTGATGATGTCAATCGAGGGTAAAGAAGGTGATGCCTTGTATCGTGCATCTGCCCAGATATGTGTTGCACAAATCCCCGAATGCAGTGGTGACCTGAATATGTTGCAAATGATGTACGCACAACGTATTAAATCAGACTGTGCGGCGTATGAAAACAGCTTGAAACAACAGAAAAATGCCAGTCAGCAGAAATTGTCCACCGCGGAACGTGCCTTGCGCGAGGCGGCACTGGAACAATTAAGAACCGCAAATAAATATGATTTGGGACAGTGTACGGTTGAGTTTAAAAAGTGTATGCAGACAACCGGTGGGTGTGGAACGGATTTTTCAGGGTGCGCAATTATGTCTGCGTTGGATAACACCAATGGTGCCATAAAATCGACCAGTACAGGTGTTAAGAATTATCAAATCAAGGGCTCGCAATCCAGTATAGAAATTTCTGCATCCACATATGATGCATTGTTGTCCAAGAAACCACTGTGTGAAACGGTGACAAAATCGTGCGTTGCAGTTGCGAATCAGGTTTGGGATACCTTTTTGCGAGAAGTTGCCCCCCAGATAAAGAATGCCGAGATAATAGCTGAAGATAAAGCCAGACAGGATTGTGTCGGGAATATCTCGAATTGTTTCCACAAGGCCTGTAAAGACAATATTGACCCTAATGACCCTGACGGTTCTTTCGATATGTGTATCACAAGACCGGAAACTATGTTCCACGTCTGTAAAGTACCACTTAATGCCTGTGGTATCGATGCTTCTAGTGTCGAAAAAGCAGAAAAGTCTAATGTCTGGGAATTCGTCGTCGCAAGACTTGCTTCTATGAGAGTCGATTCTTGCTCGGCCGCAGTCAAAGAATGCCTGCAAAGTGAAGACAGATGTGGCAGCGATTATACTCAATGTATCGGTTTAGATACAGATTCTATTCTTCGTATGTGCCCATATGATAAACTGCTTGGTTGTCAACAAAAATACGGTGAAAAAGATATATTGGGCGATGATGTATATGATGAACTGGATAGATTAGTTCAGGGTATCATGCTGAACATAGATAATAATTTCCTGACTGAATGTCAAAATGCCGTTAACGAGGCCATGATACGTGTCTGTGGAGATACAGAAAACTGTGATAATCTTACCATCGATGATAATATCGGTGCGCGTTCGCTACAATATAAGATTTGTGAATATACGATGTCTGAAACGGGGTTGGATTTGGACTATTCAAACTGCCGTACAGATGTGTCGCAGATTCAAGATGTTGATTTGGGACGTGTAGAGGGGTCGACCAGTACACAACTGGGGCCGGTGAAACCGTTCGCAGGTGTGATGGATGGCACCATTTATTGGGAAAGTGTCGAGGTTGGTGAAGATGGTCGCCTTAGCACTGTTGATGAATACCTGGCCAAAATTGACAGCAGTAATATGAGCAACTCACAAAAGGACAAGGTAAAATCAGAACTGGCGGTGTTGCAACAAAATATCGATACAGCTATTAATACAATAGAATCAGACCCAACAGTTCAATTTTGTATTTCCGGTCGCGAGGTTCAGGGTATGAAAAAAAGTGGTTCTGAAACCCGTACACGTATTGGCGAAAAATCTGCTGATGCGGCACGTTTTCCAGAACTGACCAAGAACATGCGCAGCATGATTGCAATATCTGCCCTGAAAAAAGCCAAGGATAATTACTATAAAAAGTATGATGAACTGAACGAAAAGATGTTGCAAGATTATGCCACAATTGGTGAACGCATGGCATCAATCGCGGGACAGAACTCTTTGGATGCACGTCGTGAAATTGCACGTCAGGCATGTGTAGACATGGCGGATATGTCATCTTTGCCAAAATCACCAGAACCGCCAAAAAGTGCAGTTGGTAAAATCGCAGCTATGGTTGCTATTGTTGGAGCCGTTGTGGCGATACCTTTTACTGGTGGGGGATCGGCGGTTGCATTAGGAATGAATTTAACTCAGTTGGCAATTGGGAGTGGGGCAGTTGCGGTTGCTGGGATTGGTTTGGCAGGTAATGCTGGTGCGGGCAAGGCAAATCCTGATGATGCGTCAAGTCAGTTGCAGCTGATTGGGTCGAAACAAATGAACCAATGGAACTATAAAGAAACAATTACGTCCACGTTTGAATGGGAAACGTTAAAGTGTGAAAAATGTGTACGTTCAACAGATTGTGTCAAGACCAAAAATCCGATATTTGGCAAAAAGTTCTGCCAGGATTGGGGTGAAGAAATAACTAGTTGCACAACAACACAGTTCTGAAAAAAAACCGCCATTTGGCGGTTTTGTATATCAGAATGTGATCTCCTGACATGTTTCAGACCATTCCAACCATTTATCTTCCTTGCAACGACGCTTTTTATCGTTACCATTGTTTTTGATATCGGAACAATCACGATGCTTGGTACACAAAACGCATTTATTTTCCGCCTGATTATATGTAGCCGTTTTTATTTCATCGTACAATGTACCACGCTGGTTTACTGAATAATCCTGGGTTGCTGTCATGCCCGATACAGACGGATTATCACCAACAGATTTCAGACAATTATCTTTGTTTGCTAAATTTTTCTGTCGCTGTTTTTCATCTGCTGTAACACTGACCGGGGCCAACGATATTTCCTGGCATGTCTCGGACCATTCACCCCAATTTTTATCTTTGCAGGTACGCTTTTCATCGTTGTTATTATGTTGTATATTCTTGCAATCGCGATGCTTGGTACACAGCAGGCATATATTTTCGCTTTGGTTATATGTTGCTGTTTTTACCTCTTCGTAAACAGTGCCACGTTTATTAACAGAATAATCCTGATGAGATTCCAAACCTGATTTAATTGGTTTGTTACCGACCGTGTTTAAACACTCGTCTTTGGTCATCTGATATGCCTGATTTTGTCTGTCTTCTGCCTCGCGTTCAGAATCCAAAGTAATCACCTGGGCCAACTCTTCCAAAGCCGCCAATTTAACTTCATCGTATTTTTTAGTATAGTTCTCACGTACTTTGGACAATATTTGGTTACCAATCAGCAAAGTGTATTGATCCAACAATGCTGGAAAACGTTTTGCGGTTTCTCTGGTTTGTACGCCTGGAACAGATCTGCCATAAACGCATTGTTTTACAGTCTCGTCTGCGGAAAGCATTGCAACCACTGAACTAATTGCATTATCTACGTTGGCAATTTGCTGAATTTGTTCGTTGGTCATACCAGATGTATCAACATCCAAGAATGAAAAATTGCTGCCAGATTTTGATGCAGTAGAGACCTGTGCCTCTGCTGTGTCGGCCTTATTATTGGAATCAGACTTTACACGAATACCACCCCAGTTAATCTGCCCAAACACCCGGTCAACAAACTGAGGTTTCTCCCCCTTGGTTCCCAACCCAAAATAATCGGATGGTATCGCAGAAATGCTCGCATAACAATCTTCTTCTTCCGCAACATCAGTACAAATCTTATATTCTAGCGATCGCGCACCGATATTATCATCGATGGTAAGATTATCACAGTTTTCTGTATCTCCACAAACACGTATCATCGCCTCGTTAACGGCATTTTGACATTCAGTCAGGAAATTATTATCTATGTTCAGCATGATACCCTGAACTAATCTATCCAGTTCATCATATACTTCATCGCCCAATATATCTTTTTCACCGTATTTTTGTTGACAACCAAGCAGTTTATCATATGGGCACATACGAAGAATAGAATCTGTATCTAAACCGATACATTGAGTATAATCGCTGCCACATCTGTCT
>JAFWZK010000031.1 GCA_017522445.1 Alphaproteobacteria bacterium | reverse complement strand
TTCCAGGTCCGGTTTTGGGGACATAGCTCAGTTGGTAGAGCAAATGACTTTTAATCATTGGGTCCAGGGTTCGAGTCCCTGTGTCCCCACCAAAAATTCAACGACCGCTTGCCGGTCGTTTAATTTTTGCAATGGGGCGCGGACGCAGAACCCGTAAAAGCCATGTCAATGGCGTGGGTTCGACAATGAGTAAAAGAGCCAAGCGTCAGCACAGGCGATTTGTCAGGAATGCCCCACAGCCCACATCGTGGGCAAGGGAGTCCCTGTGTCCCCACCAAAAATTCAACGACCGCCTGCCGGTCGTTTAATTTTTGCAATGGGGCGCGGACGCAGAACCCGTAAAAGCCATGTCAGTGACGATGGATATGGGGCAGGGTGGTAAACAATAACATTGCAAATTAAAAATATCGTGCTAAGATTCCTGGTAAAGGAAATGAGTCTGTTATGAAAAAAATCAACATGGAATCAGAACTGGCAAAGCAATATATGCTGACCACCATTTGGTATAAAGGTATGCAGTTGGTGGAAATAACCCCAGACAATGTCGCCAGGGTCGAGGCAATGATTCAAAATGATTCGACGTACCTGAATACTGGCAATAAAATGCATGGTCCAGACCATAATGGCAAAGGTGGCTCGACTGCATATTGGATGTGTCGGCTAAGGGATTATATAAGTTGCGCCCAAACCGACATAAAAACATATAAAGAAATCATTGCCAACGCAGTCGCAGCGATAGATCGGGACAATTCGACCCACCTGAATGCAGACGGTGTTGGCCGTGATGAAATAACGGCCAGGATATGCGATATACCGGTTGAAAAACTATTAAACTATTTGAAAGACCCGCATGGCACAAAATATGAATTGCTGGACATTATTGCCAAGAAAACAGGTGCCACTATCAAACCCAGGGAAAACAAGTCGTTTGCAAGCAAGTTCTGCCACTATGCGTGTTTTTATTTGTTCGAAGGCATGGACGAGCAGGACAATTACTCGATATATGACTCAATCTTAAAAAACGCATTGCCACTGTATATTGATTACTATGGAATTGATATAAAAAAACAAGAATTGAAAGACTATGCAGTATATTCGGAAACGATTGAAAAGATTATAAACGCAGCTGGCAACCAGATAAGCAAGAATGGTTTTGATCATTTGCTTTGGTACTATTACAAGGGCAGGATAAAGGCTTCTTGAAAATCAGGCAGATACTATCAATACAAAATCTCAAAACATCAGAACTGTACCGATTGTGAAAATAAACTAAACGATTCCAGCCCCATGTGGGCGGGTTATTTTTTATATGCATTCCACAAATATTCAAACCGTTTGGTGTATTCTTGTGTTGGGTGGATCAGGAAGATGCAGTTTTCACTGTTATACTTGGTGGCGGCGGTGGTCCAGTTAAAGGAACCCGTCACCATACGCCGATTATCAAAGACGGCGAATTTATTATGTTCAATCTTGTGCCGGCGGTTGGTGCGGACGGGGATGCCGGCGGCCGCCAGTTCATCAATCCTGGACGATTTATGCCCGGCCATAGTTCGGTCCGTGACGATGCGGACACGGGCGCCCCGTTGGTGGGCGGCGATAATGGCATCGGCAATTTTCGGATTGGTTATGGAATATACGGCAATGTCGATTTTATCGGCCCGACCCAGTTCGGCGATTATGCGGTCTTCGCATTCGGTGCCGGGGGTGAAATATGCTTCTATGTGTGCGGGTGCGCTGGCGGGCGGTGCGACCGTCCATGTGGGCAATTGCACCCCAACGCCGACCCCAATGGCAAACGCAATCGCAATAACAAAAGTCCATTGTCTGACAAACATACAACCCCAAACAAAAGACCACTCAAACAAGAGTGGTCGGGAGTTCATCAGTTCAAGTACAGAACTCTGTGCCTTCAGGACAAACCTTATTATATAGCAACAGCATCCCGACCAGGGTCGGGACATTAGAAGTTAAGGTACTTGGGCGATGAAACCCGTTCGCACTTATAATGCCTTGTGCAATTGCTTGCACACACATATTCTACACCATTTTCCACAAAAATCAAGCGGCAGTGGCATTGTTGTCTTAAATTTTGTCTGCTTGCACATTGTACTTTGTTGGATTATAATCCACAGAACAGTGGTGTGGACCAATTTTGTCCAACGGATATTATACACTTGCCATCAAATCAGGATAAAAAATGAAAAAAGTATTAATGATTTTTGGTATATTGTTGTTAATTGGTGTTGGCATGCGTGTGTTTTTGCGACCTGTGGCCGTTATTCCGGACACATGTTCGTGCGATGCGGGCCATGACCACAGTGGTGCAGATTATATAACGGAAATATACACAGAAATTCAGAATCAATATTGTTTTGCGATGTGGCTGCCGCACGGCGGCATGTGGCAGGACATGTGTTTTGATACGGTGGATGAATGTAATCATGTTTTATCTGATGTGCCCAATCGCAAAAACACGGACACATGCTATCGCCCTGAAATTGTCCCCGGCTGGTGCGTGGATGATATTTTAACGGGACAGACGCGATTTTATGATTCCCCCCGTGATGTTGAATATCAGATAATGCGTACTGTCTGCACCCGCACAGAATCTGCGTGTCATGCGATACAGAAATACCAGGCCCCATCCAGCCAATCACAATGTCGCAAACAGATGGTGTTCGCACATCAGTCTGAATTCAGCCATATAACATCAGAATCAGAAATAATTGAAATAATCAAGAACAATAAACACTAGAACAAAGGTATGAAAACAATGCATGAAATAAAATGCCCAAATTGTGGAAAAACATTTACCCTGGACGAGGCCGGCTATGCCGCAATTCAAAAGCAGGTTCGGGACAGCGAATTCAGCCAGGAATTGGCCGAACGTCTGCATCGTGCCGAACAGGACAAGGTTGCGGCACTGCAACTGGCAACCACCCAGGCGGAACAGGCAAAAACGGCTGCATTGGCCCAGCAACAGGAACAAATTAATTCATTGAACATGAAAATTCGTGAATTAGAACTGGGCAAAGAACTGGCGGTCAAACAGGCCCTGGACCAGCAGAATGAAAAAATCTCTGCCCAAGACAAACAGATTACTGAACTGCAGGGTAAAATTGCCATTGCCGCCGCCAAGGGCCAGGCCGACATACAGTCTTTGACAAATGATTACGAGGCAAAATTGCGCAACAAAGACGAGCTGCACGCCTCAGAAATCCGTATCAAAGACGAACTGATTGCCCAGTACAAAGATTTTAAGTCAAAATTATCGGTAAAGTTGTTGGGCGAAACATTGGAACAGCATTGCATGATTGAATTTGAACGTCTGCGTGCCACTGCATTCAGCCGTGCCAAATTTGACAAAGACAACGATTCCAAGACCGGCAGCGAAGGCGAATCCAAGGGCAGCAAGGGCGACTTTATCTTTCGCGATTTTGACGAAGACGGCAACGAATATATTTCCATCATGTTCGACATGAAAAACGAAGGCGATGAAACAACGAACAAGCACAAGAACGAAGATTTCTTGAAAAAACTGGACGAAGACCGCCGCAAAAAGAACTGCGAGTATGCGATTCTGGTGTCGACATTGGAACGTGAAAACGAACTGTACAATGGCGGGATTGTTGATATGTCGCACAAATATCCAAAAATGTTTGTAATTCGTCCCCAGTGCTTTATTCCAATGATAACACTGCTACGAGATGCCGCAAAAAGCACCATTGAATATCGTCAACAGGTTGTCAAATTGCAACAGGCCAGTGTTGATGTAACGAACTTTGAAAATGCGATGAATGTTTTCAAATCTGGGTTTTCTGAAACCTGTCGCAAGGCGGGCCAGCAATACGACTCGGCAGTCAAGGATATTGATGCGACGATTAAAAAATTGCAAGACATCAAAGAATCTTTGCGCAAGTGGGTTGGTCATTTGGGTGCGGCTGAAAATAAATTAGAAGATTTGACAATTAAAAAACTGACCCGGGAAAGTCCTACTTTGCGTGCCCAGTTTGATGCTGCCCGCATTGGCAATCCAACATCAATCATTGATATCCAGGAATAAGGGGGGTAAACATGGCTGCACCAATTCGCATTTCGAAATCTGACTATGTTCTGGGGCAGAAATGTCCACGTGCATTGTGGCTGAAAAAGCATCGTCCAGATATCGTGCCTGAAAAAAACGAAGTTGTTCTGGCACGTGGCACAGCGGTTGGTGAATTGGCGTGTGATTATTATCCGGGTGGTGTTCGAATTACTGCACTGCCGTGGACAGATGAAGCCCTGGCCCAGACACGTGCGGCAATTGAATCGAATGCCCCCGCAATTTACGAGGCCACCTTTGCCACCGACACGGGTGAATATTGTGCGGTGGACATTTTGGTAAACAATGGCGATGGCACATGGAATATTGTCGAAGTAAAATCGACCACCCATGCCAAGGACTATCACTATATTGACGTTTCGTTTCAGCGTTATGTTTTACTGCATTGTGGCATAAATGTTCGTGATTGTTTTGTCATGACGCTGAATTCCGACTATGTACGTCATGGTGATTTGAACATCCACGAACTGTATAAACTATGGCCTGCGGCGGAATTTCTCCAGGACACAGACTTTATTTCCCGCCAGGTTGCCCGTCTGCACGAATATCTGTCTGGCGATGAACCAAATGTTGCCCTGTCCAAGGCGACCCGGAACCGTTTTTATACATGTGGATATTGTCACCATTGTTGTGCGGATTTGCCCCGTTATTCGGTATTTGACGCATTTCGCAATCCGGCCGCTGACAGAATCTTTAATAAATATGGTGCAGATTTGCATAATGTCCCAGAATCCGTGTACGCCAACAAATCATGTGGCCGTCTGATAAGGGCATTTTTGAACAACACAGATATCGCAGACCGCACCGCACTGGCTGAATTTACGTCCAAATTGCAATATCCGCTGTATTTTTTGGATTATGAATCTATCCAGCCGGCGATTCCCATGTTTGACAATTCCCGCCCGTACCAGCAGATTTGTTTTCAGTTTCACCTGATTGTCCAATCTGAACCCGATGCCCCGTTGATAGAGTACGGATATCTGCATCAAGAATCCGGCACAGATCCCCGTCCAAAATTGATAGAACGTCTGATAAAATCCTGTGGTGACCATGGTTCGGTTATTGTCTATAATCGTGGCTTTGAACAGGGGCGAAATTCTGAAATGGCACGTGATTTTCCCCAGTATGCAGATGCGTTAAACGCGATAAATAATCGTGTTGTTGACCTGCTGGAACCGTTCAAGGAATACGCTTTGTATCGTCCATGCCAGAACGGCAGTGTATCTATCAAGGCGACACTGCCTGCCTTTGTTCCAGAAATGTCATACCAGAATCTGGGGATTCACAACGGGGCCGAGGCCAGTGACCAGTTCATGGCATTTATGACCGGTCAACAGACGCCGGATGAAACCGCTGAAATGATGTTAAATCTGCATGAATATTGTGGTCAAGATGTCATGGCCATGGTGCGTCTGCTAGAGGTCGTGCAACAATTCACCGACCAGTAAAACTGGGGCAGGGCACCCAGTATTTTGGGTAAAAACAGTCAGACCGTCGTTTGACGGTCTTTTACTCGAAAATATCTGAACCATATTTCGAAAAATAGTACAAGACGCTTTTTTCTGCGATATCATACATTATATTTGCCATTTCATTTATGGACCATTTTTCACATCTGAAATAGAAACTGCCGCGATTAAACTGTTTTTCATTGTACAGATATGTTTTATTCAGTTTACCGAACATAGCAATTGTGACTACGCGATCTAATATACTGGACCCGTCTTCAAAGTCGCACCCATATCCAAAGCAGATGAACGGGAAAATATCTTCTGACAGAAAATATGCACGTAATCCGATTACATTTTTACCCAGTCTTTCTATGGCGTTTCCTTTGGACTGTTTCCCCAGTCCCTCGCTTTCTCGTAAATCGTTGGTTCCCTGATTTTTTACTTCTGGAATTAATATATAGAATGGGTTGTTATTTTTATCTTTTATGGCCAAGAATCCGCCATCTGGCGTCATGAACGAACTGTCATACTTGTAATGAAAGTCAATATTGGGGAAATGTTTTTTCAGATGTTCTACAACGGACTTCAGCGTCAATCTTTTTTGATGTTCCAGTTTGATATTGGGGAATTTCTGCAACAACCTATCAGTTACAATTCGTAATGCAGTAAGGACTTCTTTTTCTTGTCCTTTGGACGTTCTGTTAATAACTGTATTTTCGCGGGTTTTTCTTAACAGTATTTTATCACTCATTACTGGTCCTTTTTCTTTAATATCCACAACAGTTCTTTGACCTTTATATTTCGTGCGTTCAGATTTCTGCTGCCACGATATGTATTATAATCCTGTTCCAGCAGGGTTGTTTCGCCATATTTGTTCAGTATATTCAAGAACTCGTCAAATGGGATAATACCTTCGTTATTATAAGAAATCAATATATATTTGGCCTTGGTATTTTTAATCAGGTCATCCATTGCTGTGATTGCCTGGGCTTTTTTATTATATGCGGATCTGTTCCAGTTTTCTGCTATACCGCTTACTCCGTTTTGAATACTGATATTTTCTGATTTGTCTGCCAAGATATTCAGCATGAAATAGTTCGACCCGTATGGGTGCTGATTATATGGCGGGTCATAATAGACCAAATCAAACACATCATCACGTTTTACCAATTCATTAATATCCTGTTGAAAAATCGTTATTTTGCAGTCGGTGTTTCTTAATACAGGCATATCCAGTTTTATATCAGATTTAATACGTGTCAGTGCATTTTCCCCTTTGCCACCGAAATGGCCGACACCATCTTTTTTATGAAATCCCTTGAACACACCGGACGTGTTTGTGTGGATAGACGCCTGCACAATCAGCGGTGCCAAGAAAAAGTGTTGCATATCTTCTGGGATTTCTGTGTATATTTTTCGTTTTATTGTATCCAGGAATCGTGCATTTCTGTTTGTATAGAACACCCGTTCATTTGGCTTAATATTATCATCATCATTTGGTGCATAGTTTTTTGTGATAAATCCTGCGAATAAATCCGCGTCCTTGATTTCATTAAATTTGTTTATTGTTTGCTTGATATATTCGATATCCACATCTTTTGGGTTGGACAAAAAGCATTTATTTACCAGACAGGAATATGTTTCCAAATCATTCACGACCAGTTCCCGGCACTGAAATTTCAACAGTCTGGACACCACCCCGCTGCCTGCAAAACCATCCATCGCCTTTAATTTATCTTTGTTCAATTTGCGTTTTACTGTTTCGATTCCGCGGTTCAGGAACGGCAACAGACTGCGTTTATTTCCCAAATATGTTATTAACTGTTCCTGAAAGAAATCATCTTTAAAGTCAATTGTGGCACCAAACAAACTATGCATACTCTGTCCTTTCTGTCGCAACATCTGGCATTATATCTTTGCACGATTCCTTGTGCAAGGGGTATTTTTCCAACGTTCGCACTTGCCCTTGTTATCTGGTTTTCTGGCATTTTATTGCGTCCATGACTGTGTATCCAGTTTTTTTCAATAAAACCGATATTGACCGATGAAACAGTGGGTTATACTAATCATTTTTTCAAAACATCCGATAAAATTAATACTTGAAAATCGTCACAGTGGCAGTTATGATACACCTTGTGTATTTTTTTAGGTAATAAACAGGAAAAAAAATGAATATTTACAAATTAATATCAGGCAGAATCAAGGCAAAATTGCAGACCGTTCCAGAATTAAAATCTGTTGTTGGCACGAAACTGTGGGACAGCGTCATAGTCGAGGTACCAAAAAATCGTGATTTTGGGGATTTGGCCACAAATGTTGCAATGGTTCTGGCACGCGAATTAAAGAAGAACCCACGCGAAATAGCGACCTCTTTGTTACCATATCTGGCTGAAATAGATGGCATTGACGGTGCAAGCATTGCTGGGCCTGGCTTTATAAATATTAATCTAAACAAATCGCTGTGGGAACAGTTGATTGATGAAATATTGCGTCATCCAGAAACCTATGGTGATACAGACATTGGTGCCGGCCAGAAAGTTAACGTTGAATTTTTATCTGCCAATCCGACGGGGCCTGTACATATTGGCCATGCGCGTGGGGCGATTCTGGGGGATGTTTTGGCCAGATTGCTTAAGAAAAACGGCTACGACGTGACCAAGGAATATTATATCAACGACTATGGTCATCAGGTAGAGGTTTTGGCCCGTTCTGTTTATTGGCGTTACCAGGAATTGTTTGGCTTGCATCAGGGGGAATCTCTGCCATCTGGTTCATATCCGGGCGATTATTTGATTCCTGTTGCCGCAGATATCCGGGCGACAGATGGCGACAAATGGCTGACCGCAAGCGATGATGAATACATCCCATATTTCAAGGCGTTTGCTGCGAATGCGATGATGGAAATGATAAAATCCAGTCTAAGAAAAATGGGCATTGAATTTGATGTGTTTACATCGGAACGCGAACTGGTTGAATCCAAACTGGTTGAACATACGATTGATTTTATGAAACAACAGGGCTTGTTATACATGGGCACATTGCCAAAACCATTGGGCGAGGCCGAAGAAGATTGGGTACCAACAGAACAGTTGTTATTCAGATCGACTCAATTTGGTGATGACTCGGATCGTGTTATTGCCCGTGAAAATGGTGAAACAACATATTTTGCATCCGATATTGCATATCATTTGAACAAATACAAACGCGGTTTTACCAAACAAATAGACGTTTGGGGTGCGGATCATGGCGGCTATGTAAAGCGTATCAAGGCCGCATTGGGTGCCGTCACCGACAACAAGGCTGAATTGGATGTTGTTTTGTGTCAAATTGTCAATCTGGAAAAAGATGGCAAGCCGTTCAAAATGTCCAAACGTGCCGGTAATTTCGTAATGATAGAGGATGTCCTGGAAGAAATTGATGCAGATGTATTACGGTTGTTTATGGTTATTAAAAGTGCGGACACTCAAATGACCTTTGATTTGCAAAAGGCCAAAGAACAATCCAAAGACAATCCTGTATACTATATTCAATACGCATATGCACGTGCCAATTCTGTTTTGAACAAGTATAACAGTTTGTATCCTGGCCAGTTGGAATCTGTATTACAGAACAGGTATGATTATTCATCTGTAACAGACTCGGAAAGCATATTGGTCAAGATGTTAAGTGATTATCCAAAAATCATAGAAAGTGCTGGCAAGAACAAGGCACCAAACCTATTAACAAAATATCTCGAGGAACTTGCCTCTACTTTCCATTCGTTATGGGCGCCGCACAGTGGGGTCAAGTTGATTGATGAAAGCGACCTTGACACAACAAACAATCACATGTTGTTGGTTATGGCATTAAAGAATGTTATTGCCAATGGTCTAAAAACACTTGGTTGCAGTTTCAAAGAAGTCATGTAGCACAAAAACCCGCTTTATGCGAGTTTTATCTATCTGGACCTTGATTTGCAAGTATTGCGGTCATGTCAATGTCCGATGGATTGTATGGGCGCCAATTGTTAATATCTTGCTTCAATTTAACGAACAATTCACCACGTTCTTGTTTTGATAATTTTGAGAAATCTATATTGGCCTTCGGAACATATATTTTTATGTTTCCTTTTCGGATTTCCTCCCTAACATCCAGAGTTATTGTTCTTAAAATCTTTTTTTCTGTCGGGCAATAATATTCTTCTTCATGATCCAGAATAAAGCCATCTGAATCCAGCTCGTAAAGATAGATTTTACCAGAAATACTTGGGTTAACTGTTGTTGTAAACAGTGTGTCTTTTGTGCCACGCAATGAGCAGTTTCCGTATTCGCCCATTATAAGATGGCGTGCACCGTATACAGTTGCCTTGGATTTTGTTGTTGCAAATACCGCTACAATATCTTCACGTTTTCCAGGAATTGCGCCCTTAATATTGCCAGGAAACGGCTGTATAACCCCTTCTTTTTTTTCTTCCATAGACCCATGATAAAGTTTTGCTGGTACACGCATGATATCTTCTATGTCTATACGGTGAATTTTTCCATTTTGAATTGCTTTATTCATTATTTCGGCTTTTTCGGCCCCCGCTTCATTTATCGGTTCGTCTAATACGAAAACACCAAAGCCCAATGTGGAAATTTCCTTTGCCGTGTTATATTTTGTACGTTCGGCAATCTTGACCTGTTCTGTTAAACGATATTCATCTTCACCATCTTGAATAAACGGTTTGTCTGTTGGTTCGTATACTGTATAAACATAAAAATTCGGAACAATATTATTTCGTAACCGTTCCAGATAAATTTTGTTCCCAGCCAGTGTGGCGCGGCCACCACAGATGCATTGTATGATTGCACGGATTTTAGCATATTCTAAATCAGTTGTCACAAACTGCCTGTTCACATATTTTGTTTGTTGTTGGGGCGCCTGCAAATAAGCATCTGTTATCTCGGTTGCAGAGCCATGATAATATGGTATTTTTTTCATGATTTTATTCCTTATTTCCCATAAATTATACCACAGGCAATCACACTTTGCATCACGGTTTTTTGTGTTTTGGGGACGTGGGGTGGGATTGGGTTGGAACACTAAGCCGTGTTAAAATAATACTTGACAATATCGATTTTTGTATATATATTATAGAAAAATAAATATAAAACCAAGGTGCGACTATGCCAGAAAAACAAGTTAATTTAGAGTTGGTTTCTTCTTATGTGCGGATGTTTGATGATGAACCAACGGAGGTTGAGGTTACAGAACACGATACGATTCCAGAACGGTACTTAAAGCGTCGTGATTGGGCCGTTGGTGTCGGTTATGATTGGTATCAGGAAGAAAGTCTGTTTCCATTCTTTGATGACCTTAATTCTGAAAACAGGAAAATCACTTTTGAAGTTTATACCTTGGACGACAAAGGGGTCAGACATGGTAAGGCACAGTGTGTTGTTTGGTCTGAATTTAATGGCGATCTTGCCCCATATGTAAAATGGGATGCCATGTACAAGAATGGTCACTTGCATGGTGCGTATAGAACATACAATGTCAAAGTGGTAAGCAAATTGGCCGATAAAACATTCTATGTAAACGGTCGCGCTGTTGATGCCAAGACTGTTGCCGAATGGCACAAGGTGCAATCTGCAATGAACACAAAGGTTAAATCTAAACAAATCAAAGGTCGATAAAATGCAAAAGTATATCTCACAGGTAAAAGAATTTTTTAGACTGGTAAAAGAACAGATGGCAAAGAGTGCGGTCAATCCGCGGATTTCTGCTGCGTCTTTGGCTAACTTGCGTGTTGCACAGCATGCGGTTGCAGAAATGGAACGCAAAATCATTGAAAATCCATACGGGATTATTTGGATTGATTTGGCGAAAAATTTTGATTGCGCTAAAAACTGCACGATGACTTCACTTGACAATCTGATTAAATTATTCATGTGGGCAAACAAGAAATCGCCAGTTGCGCATGCACGTGATGTCCAAACTGTTGATATTATGTTGCGAATGTGGGCGTCTTGTATGTTTGGTACACAGGTGGATGCAAATACGATGAATACGGTCGAACCTGTTAAGTTGTTTGCAGACACGCGTACCGTAATTACGGAACAAAAGAAAGTAAACTTTGTTCATAAAAAATAACATTGCCCCCGATAGGGGGCTTTTTGTTTGGTTCGTTCGGCATGGGGGAATGGCCTTGCACGCGAAACATCAGATGCGACAGAGAAAATTGCATTTGAAACAATGTCGGCAAATCGTGTCTGCTAGCGACAGTCTGTTGCCTTGTTTACACGAACATGGTCGCATATCGCACCAAACTCTGCCATTGTGATTTTGCCAGTATTTAATACCTTGATAATCGTGCGACATGATGGATAGCGCGTCTTGCCACAGGCATCACAACGTTTACTTTTGTTAAACGTTGTTGCGTCCAGCCCACTGTTAATCGCCATGCGTGACGGAGTTATTTTCTGATTGGTTGCAATCGCATCCAGTGCATTCCAAATATCATCGTGGGTTATCATACCATATCCTTTTCTTTCCTTGTCGTGTTATCTGGTTTTATCGTTAACAGGATACATTATGCAAAAAATCATATTTTTTATCAAGTATTTTTCCTAGGTCAGTTTTCTTATTTCGAATTCTCTTTTTCT
>JAFWZK010000030.1 GCA_017522445.1 Alphaproteobacteria bacterium | reverse complement strand
TAGAACTGGTCAGCCAGTCAAACCACGGTGTGTCAAATGCACGAAACAGGGGACTGGATATCGCACGCGGAAAATATGTCAGCTTTGTAGACGCAGACGATATGGTCGGTGCTGTGTATAAAAATTGCCAGCCATATTTCTGCAGGAATGGACTGCCATACAGTTTGGGCAATTTGATTAAAATCCGGGGTCAATGTCCAAAAGGTTTACCCAACAATCCGCTGAGGGATAAAAAATTCTTTTCGCGTATGATTCAATCCGCAATTCACAATAACGCAGAAATCGCAATGGGCGGTAAAATAACCGTGAACAGCAATTTGTATCAAATGTCGATGCTGAGATACCTGAAAGACGATGTACTGGGGGCATCGCCAGATGAGAAACATATCGCAATCCAGCACTCAAATGTACGCGAAAGTGCAAATTTTGCCGTATATCGTAAAGATTTTCTGGACGAACATAATCTGCGGTTCGAAGAAGATATGAATCTGGACGAAGATATTCTGTTCTGCATGCTGGCCACACTGTATGCAAACCGCGTCGCTAATGTGGCAGACAGTTTGTACTATTATTGCCTGCACAGCGGTTCTTTGACCGACTTTGCAAACCAAATGTCGGATGATGATGCAAAATATAAATTCCATCTGACACTGATGCAGGAATACGGAATTTTACTGGGGCAGCTGGACAAATACCCACAATATGAAAAAACATTTAATCAGACTATGCAACGATTCTGCGAATTAACACAGACTTGCACGCATAAAAAACTGCCGCAGGTATCAATGCAAAAATGTCAAGAGTGCAATGATAAAACATGTAAAAACTGCGACGTACGGGTAAAAAATCTGGAATCAGTCAAACAGGCACTGGAACAAGTGATGCCAAACATAAATCAAAAATTAAGATAATTTTTTTCGGATTTTTGTTTTTTACAAAAAAAATACTTGCATTGTTTAAAAATATATGTAAATATATACCACGCAATGCGAGCGTAGCTCAGTTGGCTAGAGCGCAACCTTGCCAAGGTTGAGGTCGAGGGTTCGAGCCCCTTTGCTCGCACCAGAATTCAAAGAAACCGTCCGTTTGGACGGTTTCTTTTGTGGGTTTTGATTTTACATCAATGCCCAGCTTAACATTACATGTCATCAAAAACTAAAACCATGTCCATGGTTGGAATACTTTTAACAGCCCCAGCGCAGTACGTTTGTCTGCATAGGTATGACCACAACGTGGACATACATTAAACGGCTTTAATACTGCCTTAACCTTGCCAAAGACCAAATACCACAGATAGATACCCAATGCCCAGGCGGCAACAACCAGCCCCCACGCAACATAGCCAAAGTATGTGTCAACTGTACGGGTGATAACGGTAATGGTTGTTATATCCGACCGGGACAGGTCATCATAAATCTTGGTTGCAACCGGCCAGGATGACGGACGCCATGGATAAACATGATTAATACCATAATCTGTTAATAATGTCGTTCCCAAACCACCAGACTGTTTATCCAGCGCAGATTTAATCGCAGTGTCCAGCATTGTGTCTATTTCCGTCTGGGCAACACGTGTTAAATCAGTTTTGATTTTATCCAGCTGGGCATTTACACGGGCGGCAGTATTATCAACCGTGGCAATGGCGGCATTCGTTTTTTCAATTCCCTGATCAACTGTGGCAACAACCTTGTCAACGCCGTCTGTTTTGGCACCAAACATTTTGGCAAAACCCGACAACTTTTTCACACTGGCGGTCTGCTTGGACGCGGCGGTTGTATGTTCACGGGCAGTGGATGTTGTATCTGTCACCTTGTCAACGGCATCTTCGGCCAATTTAACCTTGTCCAGGGCGATTGCAATGGGCTTTTCCAGGTTAATAGAGTCTGCGACACTGTCCAATAATGCCTGATACTGGTCAACAATGCCCTGTTGCAGGTCATAGAACATGGACACAACAATGGACTTTTTAATCGGCCCAGAATACGTATTCTTGACATGCAAAGGAAACCATATCAGCAACGCAAACCAAATTATCGTAAATACGGTTATAAAGGTTTTGACACCACGTACCAAAGACCGCTTTTTCGCGACTGTTTTTGCACCGCCCATATCGATGACTTCGATTTCTTTCCGTTGTTTTGCCATGTGTTCCCCCTGGTTATGTTATATGATATGACTGTATTGCAACTATACCGCCGTTGGCAAGTACTTTTTATCGTGTTTGCTGACGAAATCGCATCCGTTCTGAACGCAGAACCCGGCATAACGTCCCATGAAGCGGATATTTACACTGTAATAATGCAATCTGGGCAACCGTGTTTACATAGGCATTAGCCGCATCGGATGATGAAAAAGTCGCAACCTCGGTCACTGGGGTCAAATAAAACCCACCGCGACCATCAGACGGACATGCCAATGTATAAACGTGTATCAAGTTTTTGGATACATCTGTACGGGAAATGCCCATATAAAATCGGTCAGATACACTTAATCTGATACCATTTTCAATCAAAACTGAATCAACTGATTTATTGCTCGTCATCTGTACCCATATAATTCCGAATAAATTCTGATTTAAATTCAGCAAAACGCCCCTGCTCTATTGAATCGCGGATGTCGCGCATCAAATCCTGATAGAACCACAGATTATGCTGGGTCAGTAATGTTGCCCCCAGTATTTCATTACACTTAATCAAGTGATGGATATAGGCACGTGATAATTTACATGCCGGACAGCCACATTTATCATCCAGCGGACGGGAATCATCCCTGAATTTGGCATTACGCATGTTCATTGTGCCGGAACGCGTAAAGGCCTGGGCGGTGCGACCAGCACGGGTCGGCATAACACAGTCAAACATATCAACCCCGCGTTCAACCGCCCCCAAGATATCCAGTGGTGTGCCAACACCCATTAAATAGCGGGGCCGGTCCGTTGGCAATAATGGTGCGGTCGTGGCAATCATATCAAACATTACACTTTGTGGTTCGCCCACCGCCAGACCACCAATCGCATAGCCATCAAAGCCAATTTCAACCAATGCACGGGCGGACTTTTCACGCAAATCTGGAAAATCTGCACCCTGGACAATACCAAATATACCATAGCCCGGGCGGTCAATAAAGGCATCTTTGCTGCGGCGGGCCCAACGGGTGACCATGTCAACGTTTTTTTCAACACGGGTGCGTTCGGCGGGCAGTTTTAAGCACTCGTCCAATACCATGGTAATATTAGAATCCAGCTGATGCTGGATATGAACAGAATCTTCGGGACGCAAAAAGTGTTTCTTGCCGCCGTCAAAGTGGGATGTAAACTGAACACCCTCTTCGCTCATTTTCGTCAGTGTCGATAATGACATTACCTGGAAACCGCCGCTGTCGGTCAGTATCGGCCCATGCCAGCCACCAAATTTGTGCAACCCGCCCATCTGTTCAACCAAATCGCCACCAGGACGCATCATCAGATGATATGTGTTGCCCAAGATTACTTCGGTTCCGGTCGCAGAAACCTGGTCCATGGTCAGGGCCTTGACAGTTGCGGCCGTGCCAACCGCCATAAACGCAGGGGTCTGAAATGTGCCATGTGCCGTTTCAACACAGCCACGACGGGCAGTGCCATCAGTTGCAATCAATTTGAATTTTAATGCCATTTTTTATCCCTTGGGTTATCGTGTGCGTGTATTTGCCATTGCAATTTGCATCTGTTGAGTTTGCTGGCGGTATAATTCCTGCATCTGGGCCAATAATTGGTTCATTTCAACCACACAACGCCCCAGTGTGAATGTTAGTTCCTGGATTTTTTCGCTGTTGTTTTGGTATCTGTCCAATTTCGATTCCAGTGATGCAATACGTTTCTGCAGTTTTTCATATTCTCGAACCTGCTGCTTGTATTCCCGGTTGTCATCCAACTGTTTACCATTGCGACCAATAAAGCGACCAACTAAATCGCCAGCCAATTTCGATTTCAATAACATCCTGCCAAACTTTAATGTGGCACGTTTGCCAGACTTGGTCCCCAGAAAACGCATAAATGCCCGGGGGTTTAATACGCCACGTACGATGGTTCCAACAATTGGTGCTGCCATTTTTGTTCCTTTTGGTTTAGTTGTATTGTTGTTATTTAAAGTTCTCGTCCCATATCGAACGCAAATCTGTGTCAAAATCTGACCCCTGGGTGACAATGGACATTGGCCCCGCAAAATACCCACGGCTGTTTTCAACAACGTCCGAAACAGATATGCGGTCAAATTGCCGGTTCGCCCAGGCAAAATCATAAATAATGCCATGATTGCGATAGAATCCAATCAACTTGTCACAGCGGCGGGTGGCACTTTCCAGCCAATCCGCATCGCCCAGGGCATCTTTGCGATTATATCTGTCTAAATCATCTGCGGTAATGTCGGGCGCGGTATATATTCTATATGCATTCTGGGCAATCAGGGCAACGACCTGGGCAATGTTCGATGCAGATGTTTCAGTGAAAAATCCATTCCAACCGTGATGCTCGTTACCTATGTCAAATCCACTGAATCCATAAACCAGCCCGTTGTCTTGGCGTAAAACATCAGAAATCTGTTTGTTCATGTACCGTTCAAACCGCCCAACAGATATATTGTTGTAATAATGCGCAAAGTCTGCCGGCCAAATGTCGGGAAATAAAATACACAATTGCACGTTTTTCTTGTCCGGTTGAGAATTATGATAAACACCAGGCGTATATGGAATATCTGTGTTTTCAGCCACGTCATGCATTGGTAAAAATGAAAACGACTTTTCCAACTGGGCCAATACCGCATCTGTATCATATATGCGGCCTGATACCCCAATAATACAGTTCTGGGCCGATAATCTGCGTGATAAAAAATCCAGCATCTGATCACGGGTAAACGAGTTTATCGTTTCAAATGTACCCAAATTCAATGTAGAAAACGTACGATTTCCAAATACCCGTTCAGACATAAAGTCCGAAAACTGGCGTGACGGATTGTCCAGGGCACGCCGCAATTCATCACAAATAACACGGCGTTCAATTTCTATCTTGGCAGGGTCAAACAGCGAATTCTGTATCTGATCCCCCAAATAGTCAATCAAGACATTAACGTTTTTTGCCAAAATACGACCGTAAAAAGATAATGAACTGCGACCAGTAGATGCATTGTGGGTGCCACCGTGATAGTCCATGTAATCATCAATTATCTTCTTGGTCGGAAAACGTGGGGTGCCTTTGCACAGCATGTGTTCGCAAAAATGGGTCAGACCATACTGGGATTCGGTTTCGTCACGGGATCCCGTAGAAAACGCAACACGAACCGCCGTGGTTTCAAGTTCCATCGGATCCAATATAACCGTTACACCATTTGATAGTTTATGCAATGTCGGAGTGTACTGCATTTTTTATTCCCCCTGTTTGAATAGTAAACAACAATCGCCATAACTGAAAAAACGATATTTTTCCGCAACCGCATGTGAATATGCACGCTTCATATTTTCCAGCCCCGCAAATGCGGACACCAACATAAACAAGGTCGACTTTGGCAAATGAAAGTTGGTTAATAACACGTCCACTGCATGGAATTTATAGCCCGGTGTGATAAAAATGTCCGTAGTAGAACAAAACGGCATAACACGTTTGTATTTATCGGGGTTACTGTTACCGATTGCCGCACTTTCCAGCAGTCGCATGGACGTTGTCCCAACCGCAATCACACGTTGGGCGGCATTGATTATGTCTGCCTGGGATGCAGTAATGCAGCCCCATTCACTGTGCATTTTATGCCGGGATAAATCTTCGGTCTTGACCGGCAGCCAGGTTCCCGCACCAACGTGCAATGTTATATTCACAATCCTGGCACCACGTTTTTCAATATCGCTTAATAATTCAGGGGTAAAGTGCAACCCCGCAGTCGGTGCCGCCATTGACCCCAAGGGATTCGCATAAACCGTCTGATAACGTTCACGGTCGGTAATTTCTGCATCGCGTTTCATATATGGTGGCAGCGGCATTTTGCCAACACGGTCCAGTACCGCAAATACATCATCGCACAGAAACTTTA
Organism: Alphaproteobacteria bacterium; assembly: GCA_017522445.1. Classification (GTDB taxonomy): domain Bacteria; phylum Pseudomonadota; class Alphaproteobacteria; order Rs-D84; family Rs-D84; genus Enterousia. The sequence continues at coordinate 13,493 of JAFWZK010000030.1, read as the reverse complement.
TTTTCAGACCACTGACATCATCGTGGGCAACAATCTCTATCATGGTGCCATCATCCAAGGCCAGTTGCGAGCCAACGGGAATTTTATTGAACTTTTTACACAGCCCCCACCAACAGCCGTCATCGGTCGCAGTATGCAATGTTATTTCATGTTTGCCATCGGCCATAAAGCGTGCCGGAATTACACGGGAATTGTTAAAGACAACCACATCGCCCGGATGTATGTATTCCAGTAAATCACGGATATGTCTGTCATAAACATCGCCCCCAGACACAACCAACATACGGGATGCATCGCGTTCAGGCAATGGATGCGAAGCGATTAAATCAGACGGCAATTCAAAATCAAAGTCAGATAGTGTATGCATTGTCTTTACTTCTTGAATTCCAGACCTTGGTCGATGTAGTTTTCTGCCTTTTCTTCCCAATCGGGTTCAACACGAACAAACAGGTGCAGGCGGGCATTTACACCCCACTGATTCTGGATATCATGACGGGCAGATGTGCCAATCTGTTTTAACTGGGCACCGCCGCGACCAACAACTATTTTTTTATGGGCATCACTGCGGACCGCAATCTTTTGATGAATATCCAGTACACCATCGTCCGCAACAGATACACGTTCCGTCACAACATTGATGTGATATGGTAATTCCTGGTGGATAAAGCGATATATCTTTTCACGCGTCAATTCCGATAAATACAATTCATCCGGGACATCCGGGGCATCGGTCGGGTCAAACAAATATGGCGATTCAGGCATCGCCGCCGCCAATGATGTTAACATTTTTTCAATGCCATCATTTTTCAGGGCAGATACCATAAATATTTCAGACCATGGTGCCAGTTCATTTAATTCTGCAACCATGGGCAACAATTCCAATTTCGGAACTGCATCAACCTTGTTCAGGGCGACAAAGATATTTGGGTGGTCCGATATCTTTTCCGCCAATGTGCGAATTGTTTCGGTTATGCCCTTTTGCGCGTCAACCAACAACAACACCGCATCGGCATCAGATATCGCATCCATGGCCGCCGATACCATCGCCCTGTCCAGACGCCGGGACGGCTTGAACACGCCGGGTGTGTCAACAAATATCAACTGCCTGTCCCCCACCATCTTGACCGCACGCAGACGTGTACGGGTGGTCTGCACCTTGTGCGAGACAATGGACACCTTGCGTCCCATGATTTGGTTTAATAATGTACTTTTGCCCGCATTCGTGGGGCCAATAATGGCAATAAAGCCCGAATATGTTTTTTCTGTCATGATTAAAACCATAGCACACCAAATTCAAAAGTGAATTAAAATCTTGCAAATCTGTCCATATAATGCTAAAAATGTCGGTGTGGGCGGGACAGCAAAGAAAAGGATAAAAATATGCAATTGACAGGGCCCGAAATCCTGCGGCGGATGCAGGACAAAAAAAATCCAGATATCGTTATTGAACCATTTGATCTGCGATGCCTGGGCAGCAACAGTTATGATTTGCACCTGGCAGATACACTGCGTGTATATAAACACACAATCCCACACGGCATGAAACCCGCCATTGAATACAAAGGCAGCCCAGATTTACACAGTATGAAGGACTGGTTCAAAAATATCGGATATACAACAGATGCACCATATTATTATAAAGAATTCCTGAAACACCCAGAAATGTATGATATTCGTAATCCACGGTACTTGGTTGACCCGACAAATCCAAAACACCATGAAACAATTGATATAAAAATCCCAAAATCAGGACTGATTTTATCACCTGAAATTGGCTATCTGGGGGCAACAGTTGAATATACAGAAACGCGCAACCTGTTCCCGTATATTGACGGAAAATCCAGTGTTGGGCGCAATTTTATACTGAATCATCATACTGCGGGTCGCGGCGATGATGGATTCTGTGGCGAATGGACGTTGGAAATTCGTGTTCTGTATCCAACAGTCGTGTATCCGTACATGCGTATCGGTCAGATTTACTATGAAAAGTTTTCAGGCAATCGTATGCCATATGATAAAAACCCAGCCAGCCACTATAACGGGCAACGTGGGCCAACCGCCGCCGCGGTGGTGCCGGTTGACACATTCCTGCGTAATGCGATGCAGAAACAGAAATAAAAAATCCCCCAAACGGGGGATTTTTTAATTAATTATCGGCATTAAATGCTGTCAGCATTTATCCAACGACCATTTTTTAACAGACCTGGGGCCATGCCTTCGTTGCTGCGCAGTGCGTCAATCACACCACGGGCCTGGGACGCATCCAGGTTGATAATACGAACCTTGAACATGTCACCTTCGTTAACGACAACTGCATCGCCGTATGTCTTCATACGTTGGGCCAAAGAATCCGCACTGTCCTGGGCATAAAATGCAGCAACCTGGACACTGTATTCACCCGATGCCGCAACAGGGGCAGACGGCTGAACCGCGACAGGTTCAACAACAACCGGTTCCGCAACGACACGTTCTGCTACTACCTTTTCTTCGACAGCAGGCATTGTGCCAGCCAACGTTGCATTTTTAACCGCAATCGTCTGGTCGCCCAGTACCTGAATCTGAACCTTGCCCTGGCCATTCAGACCAATACGCTGGGCCGCCGCAGGCGATAAATCCATCAAGCGTGTGTTTACAAATGGGCCACGATTGTTAACACGAACAACAACAGACTGACCATTGTCCAGGTTTGTCACACGGGCAATCGTTGGCAATGGTAATGTTTTACTGGTCGCGACCATCTGGGAAACATCAAAATATTCACCATTGCTGGTCTTGGCCCCGTTTAATTCTGCAGGAATTATCCCAGCCATACCAGTTTGATTGTATGTCAAATCTTCGACCGGAATGTATTGAACATCGTCAACCTTGTACGCGGAACCAACATAGTATTTTGGTGCGGCCGCCATCAAATACGCATCACCCGCAGAAGCCGGTGCCGGCTGGGCCGTCATCAAGGTTTCTTCGCCAAAGCCATCAGCAGAAACACTGCTGCTGCCCGTTTGACTGAGGTCTGCGCAACCCGCCAATATTGCGGTCAATACCGCCAAAGAGATTACTTTTTTCATGATAGAGAACTCCTTACATTCATTTATGTTTCTTATTCTATCACATTTTCAGCACATATTCAAATTTATTTTGAAAAATCAAATGCGGCGGTCGATTATGTATGCAACCGGTAAATATAATGCACCATAGCCAGCAATCAATACTAACAAAACAAAAATCCCAGGTACCAAAAATAACGACAAAAACATGCCCAAAATAGTTGCCAATAAGCCAAACGCAACAACAGAACGAACCGTTCGACCGTCATGATGAACCAATTCACGACGACGACACGCGCGCCACAGTAAGCAGGCCTTGGTATAACCACTGATTACCACACCAACCGGTATCGCCAAATACCCAATAAACGGAAACAACAATAAATACAACCCAGCCGCAATCGCCAATGATACAACACTGGTCGATACGGGGGTTTTTACGTCCTGGGATGCATACAGGGTTTTACTGTAAATCTGACTGAGCAGCATGGCAGGTAATACAAATGCCTGAATCTGAATCGCCAGCGCAACCGAATGTGTCGATTCCGCCGTCCAGGCACCATATTCAAACAAACATCGAATTATCGGCTCGGCCAAAACGACCAGACCCGCAACACATGGTAATATCAACATCATAGAACGACGCAAAGTCGAATTCTGCTGAATATACACACTGCGATAATTCCCGTCCGACAGCGCGTTCGATATAGATGACATTAAAACAGTCCCAACCGCCAGACCAATCATCGCAAATGGTAACTGGACAATGCGGTCCGAATAATAAAGCCATGAAACCGCACCACTTTGAAAACTGGCAACCAGGGTGCCGATAATTATTGTAATTTGGTAAAAACCACTGCCAATAATGCTGACCCCAAAGCGGCGAAACATACAACTGATGCCCGGGGTCCAACGTGGACGAACCAGATATAAACCAAAGTGCTTGCGGCGTATCCGTTGCCACAGAACACCAAACTGAATAACACCAGACAAAACAACCGTACATGCCATTAAATACAAAATATGGGTCGATCCAAACGCCATCGCAAATAACAACGCACATATCAGCATGATGTTCAGTAACACAGGCATAAAGGATGCCAATAAAAATCGCGAAAATGCGTTCAATATCGCTGATAAAAATGCCGCACCACAAATGAAAATTACGTACACAAACATTATGCGCGATATTAAAACTGTCATTTCCATCTTGCCCGGGGTCGCATCAAACCCAGGCGCCAACCCCCATATAACCAATGGCATAAATATCTCGAACAATATTGTTATCCCCAGCAAAACAATCATTAACCATGAAAACACATTGCGGGCAAACGATTCGTCCCGCTTGGAATCCGTATACATGGGAATAAAAATCGCAGACAAGGCACCTTCGCCCAGTAAATCGCGGAATAAATTCGGCAATTTGAACGCAGCCAAAAATATGTCAGACAGTCGCCCTGCCCCCAAAACACGGGCAATCAACATGTCACGAATAAAACCAAAGATGCGACTGATACCAGTCATCGCACCGACGCCGAAAATATGTTTGCCAAGTTTCATGGTTTAGATTATACTGCCATCTGTAATTAAAAATCAAGGCAGGAATAAAAGTATGAAAAAACAATTGGTATTATTACTGGGGATTTCAACAATACTGGCGGGTTGTGCAGGGTCAGATAACAAAATTGTCGCAGAACAACCACTGGTCGAGATATATAAAAATGCATATACCGAATTCAATGACGAAAACTATGAAGAAGCCGCAGCCGCATTTCTGAACGCAGAAACACAATACCCCGCCAGCCCATGGGCCGCAGATGCACTGATTATGGCGGCATATTCACACTATATGGACGGGGACTTTGCGGGGGCATTACTGGCCACAGACCGGTTTATGCGTTTCCACCCAGGACACAAAGATGTACCGTACGTTATGTATTTACGCGCAATGTGCCACTATCGCCAGGTCAGCGATGTTCGACGTGAACCGGGCATGTCGGCATACGCACTGCAACAGTTCCAAACACTGGTTCAGCGTTTTCCAAAATCTGAATATGCAAAAAATGCAGAAAATAAGATTATTATCCTGAAAAACTATATCGCAGGCAAAGTAATGTATGCCGCACGCAATGATATGAAAAAAGAAAACTGGACAAGTGCAATTGGACGACTGCAATCAATCGTGACAGACGCCCAGGAAACTGTCATGACACCCGAAGCAATGTTCCGCCTGACCGAGGCATATACCGCAATCGGGCTGCCCGAACAAGCATTTGGATTCGCGGAAATGTTGAAACTGAACTTTCCAGATAATGAATGGACAAAAAAACTGAAATAAAAAAATCCCCATTTCGGGGATTTTTATTTCTTTTTATGGGCCGATGTTTTCTTGGCCGTGGCGGATTTTTTTGTACCAGACTTTGATACAGGTTTTGCCACCGTCTTTTTAACATCCGGAAGTGACCTGTATTCACGGTACAAAACAGAGCCACACGCATAAATAATTACCGCCGCAGCCGCCGCAATAACCCCAGGAATCAAATATTCCAGAAAATAGAAAAAGAATACTATTGCAATGACCATAATGATGGTATAACCCAGATTCTTGGACATAGTGGTTAACAGTTTATTGAACATTATTCCCCCCTTGGTTTTGGTTTTGTTCTGTTTATGTACAGTATAAAATGCTTTTTTACATTTTGCCATAAAAAAATGTCGCCGAATATACGGCGACACTCAAAGGAGATACAACAAATAAACAAACTGTAATTTTACGTGGATTACAAAACCACATGCCCGCCCAACTTTGCAGTCTTTGGTATGGGACCAAAGGACGAACGTGGACTGACGTAAATGTTGCCCGTGATGACAAAATCACCACAAAAATGCAACATATTCACATCACGCAGAAATAAATTCCCGTTGATACGAATATCACATGGCAACGTGTATTTACGCATATACTGCAGGTACAAGTTGCCGTTAACCTGGGTACCAGGTTGCAATACCGCACCGGCACCACGACTGTCAATTATAATATCACCCAAAATCATATTGTCATGAATTGCATTTTGCTGTTTCGCAATGGCAACCTCGGACTTTTTTACAGGAACAACATTAACTGATGGTGCCTGACGTTTATGCGTCTTGGAATCTGTCGCAATCGGTAATGTAATACGCTGGGCCATAATATATTCAGGGGCAGATTCTGGGACAACAGAAACCTGGGCAGTAACGGGAACAGGTTCTGGAATAACAACAATCTGACGATTGCGGTGTTCCAATATGTTCATGATTAATACAGAAAACAAAACTATTATCGCAACCAATAATGCAAAGTTAACCAGACCAACCAAATCCATACCACATACAAATGACCAAACTTTGCGACATAAACGAACAATCATGCGAAATGGCCATGACAAAATACGCCATATACGTTTCCAAAAAATGTGCCGAGTGGTACGTTTGTCTTTGACATGACAAGCCGACCCTTTTACTTTAACCTTTTTAAGCATCTTACGTTATCCTTTGTACTAAAAATAATGTTTGTCAAAGTATTTGTCAAGTCTTTTATTGCAAAAATTATTTGTGTTTATTTTTTTTACTGTTTCTTGTATCATTCGTGTGTTATGAATATTAAACTGTTTTGTATTTCTTTGACGATGCTGACGGGATGCGCAACAAAATGGGCCGTCCCCAGTGATATGACCTTTGTGCCAATAAAGACACAGGACTTTGAAATCGCAACATATCAGCGGCTGACAGATTCTGAATCTGCAGTGCATATATATATCGAAGGCGATGGAAACGCGTTCGATTCATGGGGACGACCAACCAATAATCCAACCCCGCAAAATACACTGGTTCGAAACTGGGCCGCCGGGGACCCGGCACCGAATGTGGCGTATGTCGCACGACCATGTCAGTATATAATGGGGCCAACCTGTAATAAACATGATTGGACAGATGGACGTTTTTCGGAATCTGTTATAAACTCGATGGCAACCGCCGTGAAAACTATTGCAAACGGACGGCCAGCAGTGCTGATTGGATATTCAGGTGGCGGCATGGTATCTGGATTGATTATCAAACATAACCCAGATATGAATATACAAAAGTGGATTACAGTGGCCGGTGTGCTGAATCACAGCGATTGGACACAATACTTTGGCGACAAACCCCTGAACAGGTCACTGGATATGGATGCCCTGCCCCAGGTGCCCCAGGTGCATATTATCGCACAAAATGACCGCGTTGTTCCAAATAAACTGTCATACAAATGGACCGAAAATGCACCGATTATAATCCAAACAAACGCAACACATTCAAAGTTTCCAAATTTAAAAATACCGTTCTAGCTGTATATTTGTAAAAAAATGCCCCGCATCTGGCGGGGTGTTATTTTTATTCTGCCACTGGCGTGTCCGCAGGTGCCGAATTTTCCTGTAAAATAATTTCTGTACGCAAATCACTTTGCTGGGACGCGACATTCATCTTGGATGCCACCAACGCCAAGGCCGCACACAAAATAAAAAATATCGTTGCCAACCATGCCGTCGCGCGCGTCAGAAAATTCCCAGCCGCAGCACCACTTAACGCACCGCCAAACATAGATGCCGCAGACGAACCGGACATTCCAGACCCCTCGGACTTTTGCAGCAAAATTAAGCCAATCATTAAAACTGCAACAATAATTAATAAAACCAATAAAATCGAAAACATACGTTTATTCCTTTTTTGTTTGTGTATTACTTTGTGTTATGATTCTAGTGCCGAAATCCCTGAATTGCAAGAATTTTTAACAGTTCCCGGGCGGCAACAATACTGGCCGACTTTTTCGATGGCCCCGTCCCCATCGCAGAATGCCCCATTGCAGATACCCGAACTTCGAACGTGGGATTGTGCGATGCACCGGTTGGCCCCATATACTCGTAAACCGGTAAATTGCCCGCATCATATTGCTGAACAAATTCCTGCAGTGCCGTTTTGGGATCCTTGGGGGCAACCAAATCCACCGCCGCCAATTCACGCCATATATCAACAATCACCCCATTGGCCGCATCATAGCCGCCATCCAGGTATATGGCACCAAATATGGCCTCCATCGCGTTGGCCAGAATATGACGAATACGCCCCGCCGTCATGTGTCCGTGACGAATACGTGTGCCAACACCCAATTGTGTGGCAACGTTTGCCAACGTTTCTGTCGATACCAACATGGCATGACGACGGGCCAGTTCGCCTTCGCTTTCGTTGGGATACATGTCGTACAACATGGCCGCAACACTTAACCCCAAAACGCGGTCGCCAATAAATTCCAATCGTTCATTATTCAGTTTAGAATCCGCACCACTTTGCGTCAGTGCCAATTCCAGTAAACTGTCATCGTTAAAATCGTATTTTATATTCTTTGTGTTTTTCATCGCTATTCTATGCCCATTCCAAATCTGTTCCAACGCATCTTGTTCCCCCATGACCATACAGCCAACATTGGTGCGTAATAATTATGAGAATACCATACAAACCATACACGCCCCAGAATGTTATCACGTGGAACGTATGAAATGCTGCCACGACTGTCGCTGCTGTTATCACGGTTGTCGCCCATAAAGAAATAATAATTATCGGGAACCGAGAAAACCGTGGTATTGTCATATGGGGCATCATCTGTAAACTCGATAATACTGTGCGAAGTGCCGTTCGGTAATGTTTCTGTGTATTCAGTTGCATTAAACACACCGCAGGCACCACTGTACATGTGACAATAGTCATCCGGTTTGTATTCTACTGTATAGTTAAAGCCAGCCGGTTCGTTATCAACCCATATCCGATTTCCCTTAATCGACATGTTGTCTTTGTAATAACCAACACTGCGTATGGATTTTGGCAATACCGCAACAATATATGGACGTGGATTTTCACGTGGAACCTGGACGTCATTTATGTGCAGACGACCATTAATCATTTGTATCCGGTCACCAGGTTTGCCAATTAAACGCTTTACATAATCCTGGGACTCGTTCTGGGGATTGCGAAATACAATCACATCACCAACATCGGGCTCGGTCGCCCAAAAACGCCCATCCCACATCTTCCACGAACCAAAAGGAAACGAATACCGCGAATAACCATATGCCCACTTTTCCACAAAAATATGGTCGCCAATGTGCAGCGTGGGTATCATAGAACCAGATGGAATATTAAAAGGTTCTAATAAAAAACTGCGAAAAACAATCGCAATCAGGGCACCATAAAATATGGTATTAAACCATTCGCGGGCAACATTTTTATTCTTGGCTGGCATTATATATCCTTTTATTGACAGGTACATATTATAACTTGCACAAGTTTAATTCAAGTTATAATATAGCAAACATGATATCTTTGAATTCAATCATATTTAACGGAATGGACGCAACCAAGATTGACGTCCAAGTACAACTGTCCGCAGGACTGGCAAAGCCAGAGTTTAATATTATCGGACTGGCAGATCGCGCAGTCAAAGAATCCGCAGAACGTATCAGAAACGTTTTGTCGGCATTGAATCTGTCGCTGCCACCAAAACGGTTGACGGTTAACCTGTCGCCAGCAGACGTGGAAAAAAGTGGTTCCCACTTTGACCTGCCAATACTGTGCGGGATACTGTGTGCAATTGGTGTTCTGGCCGAAGACGAACTGGAAAAGTACGTGATACTGGGCGAAGTCGGACTGAACGGTGCCATCGTCAAGACCGATGCAGTACTGCCTGCGTCTGTGTGGGCAAATGAACACGGCATGGGAATAATCTGCCCCGGCGACCAGGGGGCACAGGCAAGATGGGCCGGACATACAAACATACTGGCACCTTTTCATGTGGTGCAACTGATTAACCACTTTAAAGGGACACAGATTCTGCCCGTACCAGAACTGAATACGCCAGACCCCCAGGAAACTTCATCCCTGGATATGGCCGAGGTACACGGACAGGCCGCTGCAAAGCGTGCACTGGAAATCGCCGCCGCAGGTGGACATGCAATGTTGATGGTGGGACCGCCCGGGTCGGGTAAAACAATGCTGGCATCGCGGTTGCCAACAATTATGCCACAAATGGGGGCCGAAGAAATACTGGAAACATCCACAATATACTCAATTGCAGGCGAACTGGGTGGTGGTGGCCTGATTTCAAAACGACCATTCCGCAGCGTTCACCATACGTCCAGCCCGGTCGCACTGGCCGGGGGTGGTTCTGATGCCAGACCGGGGGAAATATCACTGGCACATAATGGGGTGCTGTTTCTGGACGAACTGCCAGAATTTAATCGGGCAACATTGGAAATACTGCGTCAGCCAATGGAATCTGGACGTATCCTGATTTCACGTGCCAAACGAAACGCGACATACCCCGCCAGATTCCAATTAATCGCAGCAATGAACCCGTGTCCATGTGGACACCTGGGAAATGCCGCCATGTCCTGCTCGCGTGCACCACGCTGTGCCGAGGCATACCAAAACAAAATCTCGGGACCTTTGCTGGACAGAATTGATTTGCATGTGGATGTAGATGCGGTCAAACCATGGGAAATGACAAATGATTCAGAACCACGCGAAACCAGTGCACAAATTCGTGCACGCGTGATTGCTGCACGCGAACGACAATTAAAACGCCAGGGACGGGTCAATGCCACACTGGACGGGGCAGACCTGGAACGATATGCCGCATTATCTGATGATTTAACCACTTTTTTGAACAGTGCTGCAGAAAAAATGGGAATGTCTGCACGTGGATATAATCGAATTAAACGATTGGCACGAACAATCGCAGACCTGCGTGGGGCGGAAAATATAGAAATGTCCGACCTGGCCGAGGCCCTGTCATATCGCCCAATAAATCGCGGCAAATATGGTGTAAAACTATAAATCCCCTGCCCCCTTTTTTCTTTGGGGGATTATTTATTGCATACGTTAACCAAGTGCCTGGGCAATCCTGTACCGAGATACCTGTATAATCAACAATATTCGCCAACCAGATGTGCGGTCGCCCTTGATTTCATCCCATCGCCAGAAACATTATGTGATACTTTCAAGGGCTGTGTTCCGACCATAGCCGAATAAAATATGTTCCGATGTATCATACCACGATTTCAACACAACATAACGCGAACAAAACATAAACCAACAGGAATAACGGGATTTTAACACAATTAATCACATACCCGTGGGATAATCGACCTATTTTTGACACTTGATATAAAATATGAATTTATGCGATAATATTTTCAATTCGTACAGTTAAAAACAACAAAGCCCATAGGGGGGGATAAAATATGATAGACCACAGCGATATTTGGAATACCTTGGACACAATTGCAGCGCATGGACATGTAAGTCCTTCGCGGATGGCAATAAACTGTGGACTGGACGCGACAACATTTAACAAAAGTAAACGTTGTGATGTATACGGAAAAAATCGCTATCCGTCATTTCGCACAGTGTTGAAGGTTCTGAACACACGCAATATGACAATGGTAGAGTTCGGAACAATCTGCGACAGAATCAGTGCACAACGATTAAAATCCTAGCAGTTTTCTGGTTAATTGTACAGCAGACAGTCACAGAAAAAAACAAAAATGCCACGGCAACATCCGATTATATCACCGGCCCCGTATGCAGATTTGTTTCGTTTTCCTGTGTAAATGATATTTTGTTTTTTCTTTTATCGTTGTTTTTGGTTCTTGGTTGCGTACAATTCTGGGAACACTATTTCGCCAACCGTTTTTCTGATAAATTCATCCTGACATTCACCCAGACTAATTTTATTTAAACATGCATGCATTGGATAATCGCTGTTAATATTGCATTTGGGGCAAATTTTATCAAAATGTGTCCCCAGACGCAATTCTGCCACAGCGTCATCACTAAAACGGGTCGGATACGCGTAAATCATTTTTGCAACAAAAGAAAAATCATAGGTATCCAAACATATCTTTTCGGGACGTGGAACATTATAAATACGCTTCATAATTTTTAATGCTTGCCCCATTGTAATCGGTTTACCCAAGACATGCCCAAACCCTCCTGTTTCTTCAAACAAGCGAACCTGAACAAGGTCGCTTAGAATATGTGCATCACGAATCTGCTGTTTTGTATCAGGATTTATCTTGAATGTACGATTTTCTGGAATAGTTTTCTTTGGCATTTTTGTTCCCCTTTTATCGTGTCTTGTAATGGTCGCACAGTTTGGCAATTTCATATGCTTTGTCTAAAATCTTTCGTTTGTACTCTCTTACTTTAAGTGGGTCAGGCAGGTGTAAAAACTCTGATTCAAAAACGCATTGTTGTGGTTCGCCGTATTTATCAAAAAAACTGATTATTTTCTTGCCGTCAATAGTAGGCCAGACAAATCTTTTAACCGGCAGAGTTGGTGCTAATTTTCTTGCACTTATTGTTTTGGCTTTTGCCTCTTGTTCTGTTTCTTCGTAATATCCTAACTTGCACCGCTTTTCGCACCCATCGCAAATGCTGATATTCGTTCTGTTTTCCTGTGTAAATGACATTTGGTTTCCTTTATCGTTGTTTATAATGGTCACAGTATTTAACAATTTCATGCGCCAGTTCAATTGCCTGTTCTTTTGCAGATTTACGGACAATATCTAAATGCCATGGCGTCTTTCTGGATGCATCAATTATCTGACCGTTTGGGCCTTTGTATTGCTTAATCGGATTGCCGTTTATGGTTGGGCAAAACCAGTCTTCCACACTGTTTGTAAGACGATAGAAATAATGGATACCAAATTCACAACGCTTGTCACAGCCATCGCAAATTTTTCCATCTGGCCCAGTATGCAAATTTGTTTCTTTTTCCTGTGTAAATGACATATTATTTTTCCTTTTTATCGTGTCTTGTAATGGTCGCACAATTTGGCAATTTCGCCAGCCAATAATTTAGCGTCTTTTTCATGTTGAAAAAGTTTGGTTATAATAACCTCTACACAGGTGGACTGAATTTTATGATTCTCGTCAATATAGTGCGATATTTTTTGCCCACCAATTGTTGGATAAATATGACATCTCCATGGGCAATACAGATAATTTAATTTGCACTGGTCTTCGCATCCATCGCATCTGTCCCCAGGGGAAACACATGCCTGAACCTGTTTTGGGTTTATGTTTATGAGTTTTTCCTGTGTAAATGCCATTTTTATTACCCTTTATACTCTAATTCTGCTATGAACTTAGCACAAATATCCGGATTTGCAATATATTTCATAGCAAAACCGCCCATCTGGGCGGGAATTTTTGGCTTTTTTTACAATGCTAATTATATCACAATGTCGGCAAATCGTGTTTGCTAGCGACAGTCTGTTGCCTTGTTTACACGAACATGGTCGCATATCGCACCAAACTCTGCCATTGTGATTTTGCCAGTATTTAATACCTTGATAATCGTGCGACATGATGGATAGCGCG
>JAFWZK010000029.1 GCA_017522445.1 Alphaproteobacteria bacterium | reverse complement strand
GATGATATTTGGGATGCACTGGATGCGATTGCAAACAATCAGAAAATAACTCCGTCACGCATGGCGATTAACAGTGGGCTGGATGCGACAACGTTTAACAAAAGTAAACGTTGTGATGCCTGTGGCAAGACACGCTATCCATCATGTCGCACGATTATCAAGGTATTAAATACCGGCAAAATCACAATGGCAGAGTTTGGTGCGATATGTGACCATGTTCGCATGGACAAGGCAACAGACTGTCGCTAGCAGACACGATTTGCCGACATTGTGATATAATTAGCATTGTAAAAAAAAGCCAAAAATTCCCGCCCAGATGGGCGGTTATTATTTTGAATGCGATTGCAGTGCAATGTTTTGATAATTGCCTTCGTATAATTTACGCGCGGCATCGGATTTTAAGACCTCTAAGGCACGCGGTTTCAGTTTTAACTGTTCCACGCATTTCACACCACGCGACCGGGCGGCACGCATCAATTTGCCCACAATTTTCAATTCCAATTTATAGTATTCTGCATTATCAGGCATATCCGGAATATCAGTCAGCAATAACAGAATCAAATCGCCAATGTTGCGAATGTTTTTAACCGGACGCAGGTCGATAATGTGGAACCGCCCAGTCCCCGCATCAAACAGCATATTGCCTTCGGATGGATCAATTGTGAAATTGGTCGTGGCCAAATGATTCAAATCATCAACCAGTTTATTGTACGCACTTTGTGGTGCAGATGCCATTATGCGCATTTTTTCAATCGCCACAGATACCGCATCGGCCCGTTGTTGGGCAGTTAATGGTTCTTCGACCAAATCATTTGTTGGAATGCCATCAACCTTTTTACAGACAGACAACACCACAGCCCCGGACATTGGGTCTGTTAAATTATACAAAGCCTGACCAAAATTGCGGCGACCATGTACATTATCAGCACGCATGTAACGATATGCGCCGGATAACAGTTTGCCCCGAAACGCGGTGTCAATCTTGACCGTATGCGGTACACGCACAACATAAGAACCTGCATCGTAGGTTGTGGCCTGGGTCCCCGAACCAATCGGTTTTTGTGAAATTGCAGACAAGATTTCAGAACTATTTAATCGCATTATTCCGCCACCTTTGAAAACATTTTCATATCACGTGGTTGCCCACGCAGGACAAAGTATTTACGCAAGATACCCTCACACTCATAACCACAACGCAGTACAACCGCAGCCGAACGAATATTCTGTTTATCCAGGGTCAATTGTATGCGTTGCAGGCCCATGTCGCTAAAACCCATTTCGGTCAGTTTATTTAATGCACGTGTCATAATGCCACGACCATTAAAGCCATGCGCCAGCCAATAACTGATTTCGCCCATGTTGTCGTCTGTATCCACAAAGCCAATCTTGCCGGCAATTTCACCATCTGCCATAATAAAGTACGAACACTTATCATCGCCGTATGATTTTTCAATATTTGCCAGTGTTTTATCGGTTGTGGTATAGCCATCCACCCATTCCAAGAATTCGCCCAGGAATTCACGATTGGCATTTATAACCGCCAACAGGCGTTCAGCGTTTTGTGCCGTTGGCTGAAGTTTTACCAGCCGGAAATCACCCATATCAATACTGCGTGGAAACGAAACCATTACTTGCCCTTATATTCAGATTTTAGTTTTGTAAAGACCAACTGGTCCATAAATGTGCCATCACTTAGCATAGTTGATGCACGAATACGACCATCCAAATGGAAACCACTGCCACTGATAGACTTTTGCGATTGTACATTATCCCCCATACATTGGCGCATAATTCTGTTTGCCCCCAATTCATCAAAGGCCTTTCTCATTATCAAGGCCCAAATTTCTTGATTAAAACCCTGGCCCTGGGCAGACTTTACAAACCATACATTGCCAGACTGTACAGATTTATTATTACTAAAATAAAATATTCCATGATGGCCAATCAATTTGCCGTTATGAAACACGTACCACACCGCACCATTTGGATTGACATCACGTTCCTGCTCTTGCTGCATTTGCTTTAATGTTTCATCCAAAGATTCCGGCAACGGTTTTTTATAGTCGGGTGTCCAATTCACATACTTAAAATCACCAGGGTTTTCATTCTGGATGGCATCCCAAACCAACCGGGCATTTTCTGGGGTCGGTTGCAAAATACGCAATTCCAGACGTTTGGTTTTCAGATCCCGTCTAAATATTTCATAAAATTTTTCCATTTAATATCCTTTTAATATCATGGGGATTATATCACATCTTTTATCAAAACAACATATGATAAAAAAACACCGCCCAGATGGGCGGTGGGAATTATACGAACAGGTGTTAAAATTCATATCTGAAATTTAACCGGCCCGTTTGCGAGGTATAGTCCGCGCGGGCAGAAATGTCATAGTTCAATGATACTTCTAACCCCATCAGATTCATACCAATACCTATGCCCAATTCGTTCGCTATGCGTGATAAACGTTGGCCGTTTAATACATAGGCGTTTACACCAGGCATCGCAACCGTGATGTTATTGTCATCCGATATCAGGTCATATTTTACCGCATAGTGAATCTGGGGACGTATTATCCAACCATTTTCCAAAAATAAATCAATGGCGTATTTAGTACCCAATGACGCAGTCAGATAATCCGACGAATCAATGTGATTGCTAATCCCAAGTGAGTTCGTATAATCAACCGAGTTTATATGCAAATACTGCATAGATAATTCAGGTGTCAGACCACCAATGAACTCGTAACCAGTTGCCACACGGCCACCATACATATCAACGTCGTAATCAGATGATACCGCAACCCCCAGGGCAGAACCATCTTCGGTATAATCAGACATTGTATAATTTATAACCGCATTTGCATACCAGGCAGATGGCTGATACTGGCCATAAACAAAGATGCTGGACGAATCTATGTCTGTATCGCGACTGCGACTGCTGATGTCTGAACGGTTATATGCATAACCCGCCCCAAATGTCCAGATGTTATTCATACTGGCATCTATACCGGCCGATATGCCGCGTGTATATCCATTAAACGAACCGTTTAATTTGCTCTTGTTATACAGACCCGTGGCCCATACACCTCCAAATTCAACACCGCTGTCACCACCACTGCGCCCCAAACCAGACATCGCCATACGATTAGATGCCAATGACGCCACAGTATGTAATATAGAGTCACCCGAAGACTGATGTACAGTGGAATGTTCTGGATTAATTGCTGCGGCTGCAGATTCAACCGCAGCACGTGCAGTGGGGTCCTGGGACGACAGTGCCTGCTGAAAACGCAACGACAGGTCGCTTAGCTGTGCAGACGAAGATGATGATACCCCTGATACAGCACGGGCCGCATTATCCGATAATCCATTTTCGGCTGCAATTTCCGTTGCGGACTTGGTCGTGGCAATCACATCACCACCATTCCATGTCAGATTATATACAGGACTGCTGATGTCAATATTATTAAATAACTGATTGCCAAAGACGTGGTATGTACCTGCCCCTTCCAAAGACAACTTTAATGTGCCATCACCAGAAAAACCACCGTCATTGTTGACAGTAATCTGGGCCGTATCGCCACCGCGTAATGTCGCCATCAGAATACCATCCAGGGCGATTGCACCCTGGGTTATACCGGATGTGCCAATATTCATGGTTGTGCCAGATGCAATGTTCAATGTGCCGGTCCCTGTTATGCCACCGTCCAATGTTGCATCACCGTTAAAGTTTAACGTGCCATCATTGTGAATATCGTTGGCAATGCCACCAGCTGTATTACCACTGAATGTGGTCGCATCATTAAACGTGATTGTGTCGTTATTATACAACGCACCACCCATACCAACCGCAGAGTTATTGTTAAATGCTGTTGGGCCATCAAAGGTTATAGTGGCCGTACCCGTAGTGCCATTGTCTGGGGATACAAAATTCCATATCGCACCGCCGTCCAATGCTGATTTATTATTCGAAAATGTTGTTGTGCCATTAATTATGATTTCTGAGTCATTACCCGTACCATCAAATGCCCGCGATACAATCGCACCACCATATGCACCAGATGTATTCGCGTTAAAGATGTTCGTACTGTTGGCTGTACCAATAATTAATGTTGCTGTATCCGTGTTGCCACGGTTGTGAATTGCACCACCGCCACTTTTGGTTGTACCACCATCCGATGCAGTGTTTGCAGAAAATACGTTATTCGTACCGTGTATGGTCATATCGCCTGCGTTAAATATCGCACCACCATAACCAGAATCCGCCGTGTTACGCAAAAAAGAAATTTTCGATGCAGTCATTGTAGACGTGCCACCGTTATCAAATGCACCCGCCGAACTGGTTGTGGTGTTGCCTTGAAATAAAATGTCGCCAGTGGTATCGACCAATACTGTGCCGGCATTTTTCAGACCGCCACCATTGCTGCCTGTGTTGTCGGTAAATATTAAATCACCACCTGATACAGATACACTGCCCGCATTTACCAAGGCACCATTATAGGTGTTGGTATTTTTATCAAATGTTGCACCACTGTCAAATGCAACGCTGGCACCTGAATTGTTATTCAGCAATGTACCAACACCGGTGTTATCTGTAAATGTCGCACTGTCCTGGAACGTCAATGTGGCCGCAGATTCACCAATGTATATCGCAGATGCACCTGCTGCAGAATTGCCAGTAAATGATGCAGCACCTTCGAACTGTGTGTTGCCGCCCTTTATCGCCAGTGCACCACCACTTGTGCCGGCGGTATTGTCTGAAAAGTCCGCTGTGCCATTAAATATTATGTCACCTGCCGTTATGATTGCCCCGCCCTGGGATGCAGATTCATTGCCAGAGAAACTGGCCGAATCATTAAATACAATCATGCCATTGCGATGGTTTATCGCACCACCACCTGCATGAACACTGTTTGATGATGCTGAAACACTGTTACCAGTAAAGTTCGCAGAATCATAGAATATTATATCCGGCGATGTTGCGTTGCCCATGCCATAGTTAAATATTGCACCGCCGCCGTTGACATTGTTTGTGCTGTTGTCTGTAAAGGTGGTGGCGCCAGCAAATACTATCTTGCCCCCCTGGGTATAGCCAGTCCCCGTTGTCGATGACAGCCACCCATTACCAATCACACCACCCATTCCACCATTGTTTAACGAGTTGCCAGAAAAAGTACTGGCCCCTTCCAATGTCAAAACAACATTTGGAACGTCCTGCATATAAAATACACCGCCATTATTGGCCGTGGTTGATGCAATGTTTTGCGCAACCAGGTCTGTATAGGTCGTGTTCGTGGTTATAACCTGGCGTTGGTTAATGGTGTCCGCCATCGCAGGCATAATAAACAATGCCGGTAATACAGAAACACCAATTAATGTATTGTGAAATGAAAATTTCATGTGTTTTCCCCCTTTGGTTTGTTTACACATGAATATCTATACAATGAATTAAATTAAAAATAACTAGGTTCGTATTCTTGGTAAAAAAATCCCCGACATGCGGGGATTTTTTGGTTTCAGAACAAACTAAAGGAGGTGAAAAATCTGTCCAAAACCATGCTAACCAAACAAAAAGGAACTATGAAATAACATCACATTAGCGTGTAAAGCTGAGATGACCACTGTCGTCATAGACATAGATGGTGCTGCCACCACGGCGAATGCTGACTGTGCCGCCGGTATAGCCAACCAGTTCACCACTTTGTGTGAACTTTAAATGACCACGTTCATCATAGACATATATCATGTTGCCATTTTGTTTTACAGTTCCGATTGCCATTTTAAACTCCCTTGGTTATATGGAACATTTACATTATAATCATACATCGTGGACAAAATTGGTCCAATAAACAAAAAAAATAAAAACCCCATTAATTATGGGGCTGTGGGGTGTGGAATTATTTTTTCCGTGGACGCGTTGTCTGCCCAGTGGAAACAGAACTGCGCCGCGAGGATTTTTTTACCTTGTCCATGGTGGACATCAGGTCGACATCTGTATTACCATCTGCAACGTCCATAATGTGATTCACATTGTGCCGCAAATTCGGATGACGGTCTGCATACTTTTTTATGCCAACCAAAACAGCCGCAATAATAATACGCTCTAGGTCACGGGCATTTATGTTTTCTGAGATTTTACCGCGAATGCCAGACATGATGCCGTTAACGGTACTTTTGGCACGACGAATAAACCTGCGACGGCGAATACCACGAAACAATTCGCGTATCCACATCAGTATCAGTAATATAACCAATGGTACGACCAGGCAGAACAAAAAATAGCGATACCAACTGTCGCAAAATGGTGTCGCAAACATTGCATCGCAGACACGCTGGAAATGCAACACCGATACTGCAACCATTTCGTAAATGGCCAATACGGTTAAACATACTTTTGATTTTAATAACATTTTGGGTCCTCTCTCTTCTCTGGATAATAAACAGAGTACAGAAATGTCCCGCAAATGTCAGCAGGTATGATTTCCGATTTTATTTTCGCTTGGTATATACAAAATCCATCGCACTGGTTAACAGATATTCTTTCATTTTTTCATTCTTTGCAACAATATATTTGTTCATATCTTCAACCCTTGTGCGGGTTTGCGTATCTTGGCACATGTTAATATATGTGTTTTTCGTTATATAACTGTGTAAATCATACGCCTTAAGCGACATGGCAACCATATCTTCGGGGGACACAGGTGGTGTTAAGTTCAATGTTGACTTGGCGTCCAAATACTGGGTCGGGTTACCGTTCTTTTGATAGAATATACCACCAATGCCGTTCACAGTGTCTAGACTGTGATTCAAAACATATTCAGATTTGTACAAATCTGGCGATTCAATGTTCCAATATTTATAAATTGGCTGATATATCACTGTCTGATACTTGGTCGGAGAAAATGAACGAACAATCGGATTTTGAATGCGACCTTTGCCACGCTGAATCGTGTTTAAACGCACATCATCATAGTCATAGCGCAACATCTTGTCACAGTATGGAAATCCAGCACGCCGGGCAACCAAACAATAATCTGACACATTGGTAAAAGTATAGTCATTTATATGCAACTGAAATGCACTGGGCAAATGACGAAACTGAAACGTGCCGGGGCCAATAAAGTTAATACACTGTTCACGACCACCCGTGGCAGGAACACGTTCAACGATTAACATTCTGTCTTTTAAACCAACACGATTGGCGATATGCATGTGCGGCTGGATATCATCAACTGTGTGGGACATATATAAATCCCCCAGCCACAGACCAATGCGAACCTTGTCGAACCAGTCCATTAATAAACTGATTTCCTGTGAATTTAATGGTTTGGATTCTAAAACCTTGATAACAACTGGTTTAACTGCGGCCTCCATCGCCGAGAATTCAGAATTACATTTTTCACATGCAGGAAATTTTAATGCACCAAATGCAACACTGTCTGTGTTGGGCATTATTCCCTTGATATTACATGGACGCGACAATCCACCCGTCATCTTAATCAGCCACTGGGGGATTACATGCTCCATATTCTTGTTTTCTGGTTTTTTACCACAAAAAATACAAAACTTTGCCAATATTTACACCTTTGTTATGTACCTATTATATATTGACAAAAATATATTTCCACAATTTTTTACATAAAAAAATCCCCGGTGTGGGGATTGGTTTTATTCAGTCGCCGTATCATCTTGGTTCGATGCCGAGTCAGGCGTTTCTGTGTCGGCATACTGTTCAATTGCACGGGCAACCGTTTCTATTTGCAACAGTTGATTTTCAAGGGCTGCACGCTCGGACGATTTATAGCCAGTTTCTGCACCGGGTTCAACTGTGCCAGTTTCGCCAGCTTCGCCCGATGTTTTGCCCCCGGAAATTGCAGGATTTATCAAATTCTGGTATATTTCAAGGGCTTCGTGAGTGCCAGCAATATCACGAGCCAGCAGTTTATTTTCAGGCCCTGGGAAAAACCACTCGTCCAATTTTACAGCGGTAATCTGCATAATAGGACGCGTACGCGATTCAGATAACCATTTCGGTAAAAACGGCATATCTGAATAGTACCACAATGCACCCCAATAAAATATGCCCATCACCACAATACCACGAATAATACCAAATATTACCCCCAATGTCTTGTCCGTGACATTCATTATGCTGTCCTGGATTTTATCACGCAGTTTCTGATTCAAAAATCCAACCAACAATAATACCGCAAAAAATACGATAAAGTAAGATGCAACCAATGTGCCAACAGTCGAATCAGATAAATCAAACCACGACTGAAGCATTTTGTCCAACCAAGGCGATGCAAAACGGGCAGAAATCGCCGCAACAACCCATGACAACGTCGCAATCGTTTCATAGACACCGCCACGTATCGTAGCCCATATCGTGGACGCCAATATGACGCCCACGTAAATATAATCAAGTGTTGTTAAATCAAACATTGTTTTTCCGATTTAATCGTTGATTCAGGGTTTATTATTTCTTTTTGTCTTTGCGAACCAATACATACCCCAGACCCGCAACCAATACAATCAATAATCCCCAGAACCAAACTACACTGCCCTGTTCATTTTTTTTTACTTCTTCGTCGGATTCAGCGGCAACTGTGTATTCGGAAATCGCAGACGCACGATCAGCATGTTCTGCCTTGAACTTCTGTGCGTCTTCGGCCATGGCTTTTTTATTTTCAGCCGCGACTGCCTTTTGTTCGTCAGTCATGTCAATTTCAACATATTCACGCAAAGTATCCTGCATGAAATCTGCATACCCCTGTTCACATTTGTCCCCGACAACAATTACAGGTACACCACCAGATTCAAACTTGCACTTGGTCAATGTTTCCTGGAACAATTCCTGGGTTGATGGTTCCATAACGTTTACTTCGGTTACCTTTAATTCTGGATATTCGTAAATCAGTGTACCAGAAATAAATTCACGTGCATGATGGCAATGTGGACATGTTGGTGAATAGTAAACTGTTATGTCCGCTGCCGATGCAGAACCAATAAACGACAGACCCAAAATGGCCGATAATAATGATGTTTTTTTCATGTTGACTCCTTTCGATGTTCCGATTATAGAAAATATTTTATAAATGTTGCAAGTGCTTTTTAATAAATCTTTCCTGTTGATATTTACACAATTTGCACGCATGATAAATGCCATAACAAGGAGAAAAAATATGTTCGCACTGTCTGAATTTCCACTGCCATACCCAACAGATGCATTGGTGCCTTTTATTTCCAGCCAGACGCTGGAAACTCATCACGGTAAACACGTTGCAACCTATATCGACAATTTGAATAAATTGATAGAAAATACACCATATGAAAATGTATCCTTGGTCGAAATTATAGAACAGTCTGCAGGCAAGCCGGCGGAACAAAAAATATTTAATAATGCTGCACAGATTTATAACCACGACTTTTTCTTTCACGGAATGTGCCCACAGTGTGAAGCAAAAATTCCAGACGAAATCATTAACAGTTTTGGTTCAGAACAACAGTTCAAAGATCAATTTAAGTCCGCTGCAACATCACTGTTCGGCAGTGGATATACATGGCTGGTACGTGATGAAGATAACGTTCTGAGAATTGTTAACACCGCCAATGCTGATACACCAATTGTATATAATATGAAACCAATTTTGGCATTGGACGTATGGGAACATGCATACTATCTGGACTATAAAAATAAACGTGCCGATTTCATAGATTCTTTTCTTGATAATCTGGTGGATTGGAACTTTGTAGCAGAAAATCTGAGACAATAAAAAATCAGGGATTATCCCTGATTTTTTTTACCGGTCATATATTACAGGTGTCCTGTTTATAGTGTAAATACGACCGTCGTTTTCAATGTTATAAAAGAAATATAAAACATTCATGCCACCATACCTGTTGTCCCAGGGATTAAAACCATCCAAAACCTGACGCGATGTGTTGTATGGAAATACTGCATTAAATGTATTATCAAATACACGTGAATATGTGTCACCAAATTCTGGACGAACTATCATATTCATGGCAATTATGCCATTGGGGGCAACACGCGATTTTAAACGATTCATAAACTGGGCCGTTATTAAAGATTCTGGAACCTGATACGAATTAGAATAAACATCCAGTAAAATAAAGTCATACTGGTCAGGGGTGTTCTTTAAAAACTGGCTGGCATCATCTATGACAAAACGCTTGTTCGGTGATAGCGGACGACCAAGAAAGTATTTTTCTGAAACATCTTTTAATGTACGTTCGATGTCTACAAATGTGTAATCGTTTCTGGTGTCGTCCAAACCCAATGTAAAGCCACCTGCCCCCAAAACCAAAATACGATAAATGCGATCCGTGGGTAATGTATCAATGTATAACCTGTTCAGATAATTTATATAGTTTGCACCAGTACCACTGGACACAGCGTACATCGACATAGGTAAACCGTTCATGTATAAAATACGACTGTTTGTACCCTGGACCACAGAAATCGTAGAGTTCGCATTGTTTACCAATATACCATAATGATGCAACTGGTACCAATTACTGTTAATATAAACAGATAAAATAACCGTCAAAATACATACAATCCATATCCATGTGCGACGGTGTATAACCAGTGTCGCAAAAACAGACAATACCGTTATCAAAATAACCGTATAATTAACACCCAAAAATGGCATCAATAATAATGTAGTTATCAAAGAACCAAATACTGAACCAATCGTGTCCCACGCCATAATACTGCCGGTGCAATGGGTGTTGTTACAATGCAATAAACGCGATAACAGTGTCGTATGTAACCCAAATAAAAATGGCCCCACAGATAAAAATATCAGCGAATACAGAAATGTCTGAACCACACCTGATTCAATTCCGCCAATATAAAACAATGAAAAATAAGATTCTATTAACGGAAAACTGGCCGCAAAAACGGATAATAATGATATAAATAAAAAACCACGATACAAAATATTACGTATTCGGGCGTTAGAAATTCTGGGCGATTCACCGATAAAATAACCCAGTGACATAAACCCCAGAAATATCGCCATAATAATACTGGTTATAACGGCACTGGACCCAACAAAAAAAGACAACTGACGCAGTACAACCAATTCCAGAGATAAACTGACATAGCCATTTAAGAAAATCAAGAATGTTAACATTCTGGGCGATAAAGTACTCACGATGTTTTAACCCCCCCGTTTTTATTTTTTAACTTTGGTGACAGATTAATAAAAAAATACAACTAGTTCAATCCAAATCTTAGTGTGCATTTAGTAAACGAATATCATCAAATTCTGAAAAACGACTGAACATGGCACGGGCAAAAGGACACAGGGCCAGAACATGTAAATGCTGGGTTCGTGCCATGGCCGCAACACTGCGAACCAAAGACAGCCCAATATGCCGATTGCGGTATATCGGGTCTACACCTGTATAGTCTATGATAAGTTTATCAGAACCAATACGAACAAATGTAATCTCGCCAATTTTATGACCATGCAAGAACGCATAAAATGCGTCACCCGTTTCTGATATAAAATACTGAATGTCATCTGCCATAAACAAAATATATCATGTAAATGATAAAATTGTTATACGACTGTATTCCAAAGAAAATGCCCCCGCAGGGGCAGAATAAATAATCCTATAACAAATCAAAATTCCTGCGAATGATGCGGGCACTGCGACGAAGCGATGCGGACTCGGGTGCATCCATGCGTGGCATCAATGTCGCAACAACCCCAGATGCCCCAACAATCCGCGGCAATGACATCGCCAAGGATTTAGTGCCAACACCATCAACAGTCGATACCGTTAATATTCTGCGTTCATCATTTACAATGCAACGAACCAGGTCTGCAACCGCACCGGCAATGCCATCCCAGGTGGCACCACGACCCTGGATTATTTCATAGGCGGCGTTATGTACACGGTGTTCAATCGTGCGACGAGTGGTCTGGGGTAAACTGATTTTAGTCTGACGACAGAACGCCCCCAAATCAATGCCACCAACACAGGCAGACGACCAGACAATCATACTGCTGTCACCGTGTTCGCCCAAAACATACGCATTTATCGACTGGGTCGACACAGATAACTGACGCGACAATATCGTACGCAGACGTGCAGAATCCAACATAGTCCCCGTACCAATCACACGTGACGGCGGCAATTTAGAAATCCGCTGGGCCAACATCACCATAACATCTAATGGATTGGTGACAATAATTAAACGTACCGTTTTTGAATCAACATTTGCCATAACACGCGGAACAATATCCGATATAACCGCTGCGTTCGCATGCAATAAATCTGTGCGGGTTTGACCGGGTTTCTGATTCGCACCGGCGGCAATTATCACAATATCAGAACCACGTATTGCACGATATGTGTTGACTGCTGTAATTTTTATATCATATGAAAATGCCGCCGCATGTCCCAAATCTTCGGCCGCCGCACGGGCACGAATACCATCACGGTCAAACAACACTATTTCATGGGCCAGTCCAGTGTTCGCAACAGCCGTTGCAACCGCAGAACCAACCGAACCAATGCCAATAATTGAAATTTTCATATTCTCTCTCTTGGGTTATTCTGAAAACCATTATATCATAAATTTTGCCACAACGATACGAGGAATAAAATAAAAACGGGGTGTCCCCCGTTTTTAATACGATTTGGCAACGAACACATATGTTGGGTCGTTGTCATCCAGACAGCGGCGCGTGATTTTATACTTTTCCATCAACGCATCAAATTTTTCATTTGTGGTTAATTCGTATTTAATACGGAAAAATCCAATTTCACCGTTCGACAGTGCAGAATCCAATGCGTCCAGGTCTGCAACATCGTGAATCATTTCATGGTTGCGTTTTTCGACACGTGCGACCATTTCATTATGAATTTCACGCATAATATCGTTAACCGTGGCGACCAGTTCATCGGCCTTGATGGTGCGTTTGGATTCACGGCCCAGGTCACGACGTGTAATCGTCACATCGCCAGATTCCATCTCTCGTGCACCGATTTCCACACGCAGTGGCACACCACGTTTAATCCATTTCCACATTTTATCTGGTGCACGCATGTCAGACGTATCAACCAAGACACGGACACCCGCCGCACGCAACCGTTCGCCCAATTTTTCTGCGTGTGCATTTAATGCATCTGCGGTATCTTCACGGGTGATTGGAATAATTACAACCTGGTATGGGGCAACGGCCGGTGGCAAAATCAGGCCGTCGTCATCAGAATGAACCATGAACATAGACCCCATCATACGGGTTGTTGTACCCCAGCTGGTCGTCCAACCGTGCTGTAATTTGCCATCATTGCCCAGGAACTGAATACCGAATGATTTTGAAAAATGCTGGCCCAGGTCATGGGATGTTCCGGCCTGTAATGCCTTGCCATCTTGCATAATGTGTTCCAGGGTATATGTGTGGTCGGCACCGGCAAATCTTTCTTCGGGGGTTTTTTCACCCATGATTGACGGTATCGCCAAGATTTCACGCATATAGTCGCCATACATTTTGTGCATTTTGCGTGCGTCGGCGTTGGCCTCGGCATGGGTGGCGAATACGTTATGGCCTTCTTGCCAGTTAAACTCGGATGTACGCAGGAACATACGTGGCCGCATTTCCCAGCGCATTACATTTACCCACTGGTTCAATTTTAATGGCAAATCACGATAGGATTGTACCCAGCGGGACATCGCTTCGCCAATAATGGTTTCAGATGTTGGACGAATGATGTATGGTTCGGTCAGTTTTGAATCTGGGTCGGGCTGCAACGTACCGTCAATCATTTTCAGGCGATGGTGGGTTACAACGGCACATTCCTTGGCAAAGCCGGCGACGTGTTCGGCCTCTTTATTAAAAAAGTCAATTGGAATCAACAATGGAAAGTTAGCATTTTGCACACCGTGTGATTTGATACGTCTGTCCATTTCATCACGCATCAGTTCCCATATTGCCCAACCATACGGCTTAATAGTCATGCAGCCACGCACAGGGGCATTTTCCGCCAAATCTGCGGCAACGATTAAGTTCTGGTACCATTCGCTGAAATTTTCAGCGCGTGTTGGTGTAATTGCAGTCTTCATTTTATGTATTCTCTTTTTTATTTTATCTTTTTATTTCTTATCTTTTAATTGCATATATTTTTCCGACACGATTTTGTGCAGAACGTCGGCAATCTGCTTTCTGTCCATACCCGCCAGGGGCGGTGGTGGCAACAATGTGATTTCAACAGTAAATCCACCCAACATCAT
>JAFWZK010000028.1 GCA_017522445.1 Alphaproteobacteria bacterium | reverse complement strand
GTTCATTTCAATCAGTTTATATGCCGCCCGTGCCCGATACCCATCCTTGTGCGCCCGTGCGACATATGGATCTGCCGCCTGACGTTGCAACCATGCGACCGAAGACTTTTTCCCTGCAATTTTCTTGTTGGTTATTTTCATTTTATTATTTTGACCGACCTTGTCTGCGTTTCATCGACTTGATATATTCTGCACGCATTTTTTCTGCGGCATCCTTTGGCCCATTGTACAGCGAATACAAAGTCTCTTGACAGGCATTAAAATACAATTCCCGTCTGCCATGATGGGCATATTGTATAATAACCTTGTATCCAGTGATACTGCCCAGTGTATCTTTTACCGGCAAAACATCTGACACACTGGTAATCGTCCAATCCAAGATTTTATTCCATTTAATATTCATCATTTACCTTTTTTTATATACCTGCTGGTTTTGGGCCTGGCTGTTGCTGCATTTTTGCCATAACGGCCTCCATCCCGCCCATACGCTGAATCATCGCCATTTGTTGTTTCATTTTTGTATATTGTTTAATCATATGTTCAACATCCCGCACAGTACAACCCGCAGTTTCTGCGATACGCGTTTTGGCATTGGCAAAGACCTTTTCTGGTTCTGCACGTTCGGCGGGTGTCATCGCCTCGAGTATTTTAATCTGTGCATCAACACTGCCATCTTTGATTTTTTCCTTCATGGCTGCGACTGCACCACTCATCCCCGGCACCATTTTTAGCAATCCGCTAAAACTGCTCATTTTTTTAATTTGCTTCAGTTGTGCCAACATATCGTTCATATCGAACTGACCAGACATCATCCGCTGGGCAGTTTCTTTCATACCGCTGGGCATTTTATCCATTCCCAAATCTTTTTCTGCGGCCTTGATATCTGCTTCATTGAAATTATTTTCTATTTTTTTATCTTTCTTTTTTCCGAAACCAAACATAATTACTCCTTTTGCTTTTTTATTTTAGTTTCTTTTCGTGATTTGTCCAGGTACTTTTGCAAATATTTACCTGTTTTTGATTCAGGTATTTGAACGATTTGTTCTGGGGTACCGACTGCAACAACCTGGCCGCCACCTGCCCCGCCATTTGGCCCCAAATCGATAATCCAGTCTGCTGTTTTAATCACTTCCAGATTGTGTTCGATAACGATAACCGTATTTCCCTGTTCAACCAATTCATGCAACACAGACAGCAACATTTTTATATCTTCGAAATGCAGTCCTGTGGTTGGTTCGTCCAGGATATAAATTGTCTCGCCCGTGCTGCGTGTTGCCAATTCTTTGGACAATTTGATACGCTGTGCTTCGCCCCCAGACAAATCCAGCGAACTTTGCCCCAGTTTGATATAGTCCAGCCCAACCCGTTTCAGCAATTCCAGTTTACGGGCAATTTTTGGCACATTAACAAAGAAACGATATGCTTCTTCGACCGTCATATTTAACACATCTGCAATCGATTTGCCTTTGTATTTAACCGCCAGTGTTTCTTCATTATACCTGGACCCGTGACAACAATCGCACTCTACATAAACATCGGCCAAGAAATTCATTTCAATCTTTATCTGACCATCCCCCTGACATGCTTCACATCGTCCACCTTTGACATTAAACGAAAATCTGCCTGGGCCATATCCGCGTGTTTTCGCCTCGGGCAGTGCCGCAAAGAAATCACGAATATCACCAAACACACCTGTATAAGTGGCCGGATTACTGCGTGGGCTGCGTCCAATTGGCGATTGGTCAATATCAACAACCTTGTCCACATTTTCCATTCCCTGGATAATATCATGCGCCCCCGTTTCCATTTTTGAATTATACAGCGACCGCATTAATGCCGGATATAACGTATTCAACAACAACGTTGACTTTCCTGAACCTGAAACCCCAGTCAGCGCGATAAACTTGCCCAGTGGAAATTCTACATCAACATTTTTCAGGTTGTTTTCACGCGCCCCTGAAACGACAATAGATTTTCCATTTCCCTTACGGCGCTTTTGTGGCACAGGAATTTTTCTGACACCTGCCAGGTATTGTCCTGTGATTGAATCCTTGTTTTTTATGACCTGTGCAGGTGTACCCGCAGCAATAACCCTGCCCCCATTTATACCTGCACCACGACCAATATCGACCAGATAGTCTGCCACACGCATTGCATCTTCATCATGTTCGACAACGATAACAGTATTATCCTTATCTCGCAGCATTTTCAATGTTTCCAGCAATTTATCATTATCGCTTTGATGCAATCCAATTGACGGTTCATCCAATACATACAGCACCCCCGACAACCCGCTGCCAATCTGGGATGCCAACCGAATACGTTGTGCCTCGCCACCAGACAATGTGCCCGCCATACGCGACAAGGTCAAGTACCCCAACCCAACATTTTGCAAGAAATACAATCTGTCTGTAATTTCTCGCAAGACAATTTTTGCAATATCATTTTCCTTTTGCGTCAGATGATTTGGCAAATCCCGGAACCATTCCAGCGATTCGTCCACAGACATATCACACACATCCATGATATCTGCACCATTTATTCTGACGCACAAAGCGTGAATATTTAATCTTTTTCCATGACATATTGGGCATGGTTTTTCGGACTGATATTTTGCCAATTCTGTACGCATTGCTTCGGATTCAGACTCTCGCCATCTGCGTTCAATATTTGGGATAACCCCTTCGTATGGTTTTTCATAAACAAAACCGTTCCAGTTAATTTTGATTGGCACATCACCACTGCCATACAGAACCAAATCTTTTTGTTCCTGGGTCAGTGTATGCCACGGCTTTGCCAGTGGAATCTTAAATTTCTTATGCAATGCATCTAACAGATGTTCAAATTGGCTTAACATTCCACCCCGCGACCACGGTGCAATTGCACCTGCCAATATTGACTTAGACGGATCTGGCACCACCAAATCTGGCGACATATTTAACTGTACCCCCAGTCCATCACAGTTTTGACACGCCCCCATTGGTGCATTAAACGAGAACAATCTTGGTTCAATTTTTGGCACAGTAAAGCCACTGATTGGGCATGCATAACTTTGCGAATACAGCATATCTTCATTTGTATCCAATCGCCGCACCAGCACAGACCCCTTGACCAATCGCAAAGATGCCTCGAACGAAGAATATAAACGCGAACGAAAATCTTCATCATTAGCAGCAACAGCCGGCAACTGCAAACGATCAACGATAACAAATATATTATGCTTTTTATTTTTATCCAATGGTGGCACATCTGACAGGTCAACCAGTTCATCATCTATAATTGCCCGTTGATATCCTTGTTTAACCAGAAAGGCCAATTCTTTACGATATTCGCCTTTTCTTTCACGCACCAGTGGTGCCATGATAAAAATTTTTGTTTGTTCTGGTATTTTCAAAGTCCACTCGACCATTTCCGCAATTGTCTGTGATTTAATTGGCAGTCCCGTAACAGGCGAATGTGGCACACCTATTCTGGCCCATAATAAACGCAGATAATCATAAATTTCTGTCACTGTCCCCACTGTTGAACGTGGGTTTTTTGACGTAGTTTTTTGTTCTATAGAAATTGCGGGGGCCAACCCTTCGATAAAATCAACATCTGGTTTTTTCTGCATATCCAAGAACTGTCGTGCATAACTGGACAACGATTCGACATATCTGCGCTGACCTTCGGCATAAATCGTATTAAATGCCAACGAAGACTTACCCGACCCTGAAACACCGGTAAAGACCACCAATTTATTCTTTGGTATGTCCAGGTCAATATTTTTAAGATTATTTTCGCGTGCACCGCGAATTTTTATTATTCCAGCCATAGTAAGAATAATATAACAAAAATAATGTGAAATTCAATATATGGGGCGAAAAATCCTTTTCGCCCCAATTTTTTATTTTGCAGTCTTGCCCGGCAGCAACTTTTCAGGTGTCAAATCCACACCAGATTTTTTTGTATAGGCGGCACCAATTTCCGGCACCAATTTTCCATTTACCCACACATCAATTCCACCTGCATTACCAAATGTTGCCTTGTACTTTCCCTTGACAGGCACATAGTACACATCCCCTGGCATCAGAACACGACTTAATTCTGTACGACCACGTGCATCTTTGACTTCGACCCAGGTACCTGCTTCGCCTGTTTTTTGATTGGCCTGTAATATGACCTGGGCGGTTGCACGATTATCTGTTCCAAACCGTTCACGAACGGGCTGTTTATATTCAGGTTCATTATCTGTTTTATCTACATTCAACACAACTGGCGTTTGTTCTGTTGTTTCGACTGGCACATCATTCCCAGACAGCATCACAATACCCAGGACAATCAGTACGATTGCCAACGCCCCGCCTGCAAACCAAATCCAGTTCTGATATACGAACTGATACGCTTTGACAAACATCAGCTTGCCCCAGCTTTCTTCTTTGATACTGGGCATAGCACATGCACTGACATCTTCATCGTCATCTGTTTTTGCACAATTTACATCCAGTCCCATTTCCTGTTTAATTTTTGTGACAACCTCATCTGGATTCAACCCCAGTTCCATTGCATAATTCCGTGCAAACCCCAGAATATAGACAACTTCGGGTATTTCTTTATAGTTTCCGTTTTCCAATGCCTCTAAAAATTCCTCGCGAATACACAGCTGTTTTGCGATTGTTGATATTTCACGTTTTCTACGACCGGTGGTACGTGCAGTTTTCAGCATCTCGCCTGCAGTCATATTGACTGGTACATCGGCAACAACTTCTTGATTATTTTCCACAATATCTGTCATATTACACAATCCCTTTAGGTTATTAGATTTGCACTAGATGATACCCCAAAAATCACGAATTGCAACCTTTAACATCGACACATCATCTATTCTGTTTACTTTTATGCGAAATTCGGACGAATTTGGCATACCTGCACTGTACCATGCGGCATGTTTTCTGAACAAAGGCACCCCTGCCCGGCTGCCATAATATTCGATTACGAAATCCAGATGTTGCAATACGGTTTCACCAACGTTTTTTTGTATATCTTGGCCCTGCAATTCAGCCAACGCCCATGGTCGCCCCAGGATTCCACGTCCAATCATCACCCCACAATACCCCAATTTTTCCATTTGATCTATATCTGTTCTTGTACGAATATCGCCATTTGCAATAATCGGGATTGGCATATTATGAACATCTGGATGCATTGCATTTCCCAAATACAGCTGGGCCCGTGTTCGTCCATGCAGTGTGGCAAAGCGTGCCCCACAGTCTGCGGCAATTTTTATCAGTTCTGCCCAGTCCCGATGATTATCATCCCACCCCAGTCTGGTTTTTACAGAAACCGGAATCTGCACAGCACGGACAACCGCACTTATAATCTGTTCGGCCAATTTATGGTCACGCATCAGGTGTGCACCGGCACCGGCCCGTGTGGCCACCTTGGGTACAGGACAGCCCATGTTAATATCAATCCATTTTGCACCCGAATCCTGCAAGATAGACGCGGCATCAGCCATCAGGCGAACATCGGCACCAAAAATTTGTGCCCCCACATTACCTTCGTCTGCATATTTATCAAAATTTCTGGCACAGTTTTTATGTTGTCCCACCAACGAGTGACAAGAAATCATTTCCGTAACCAGTGGTGCATTTGGTGAAAACTGTCTGATGACGCGTCGAAACGGCCGGTCAGTAATTCCAGCCAAAGGTGCAGCAAAAATTTGATTATCACCAAACATCTGTGATATAATGCCACCTATGAAGGAAAAAATCAAAAATTTATTTCACTTTTTGGGCCGTGCCTGGTCTGGTGGTGGATATGGCAAACTGGGTGTAATATTTACTCTGTTTGCATGTTTTACATTTGTTGGTCTATTTTGGGGCGATGTCAGTGTTCAGCGTTTTGCCATGAACATCTTTACCTTGAATCGCGTGAACGAGCAACTGGCGGCAGAGCAAAAGACACTGGACGAATTAAATCACCACATCAAATTGCTGCATAACGCCAGCCCTGATTATATTGAGGAGCTGGGGTTAAAATATCTAAACATTGGCACCCCCGACACCAAGATATTAAAAATATAAGTCCCGCGTTTGCGGGATTTATTTAATTTAACAGGGATATAGTTGCATTTAAATAGAAAGCAAATATTAACCATGCGATATATGGCCACACCAGTCCCGATGCCCAACCGCTGAACTTTTTAAACTCAACAGCCATCCAAACAGCAATTGCGATTAAGGCCGCCAGACACAGCAACGCCCCACCGACAAAATGCAAACCAAAGAACAAATAACTCCACAATGCATTCAATCCCATTTGTGCCGCAAACAAGACATACGCTGGCATTTTATTTTGCCGTGTTCTGGAATTATTCATAATGATAAACAATGCGATACCCAGCAAAGTATAAAGAATAATCCATGCAATGGTGAACACCCATCCATTTGGTGTTAAATTAGATTGAATTAAACCATTATACCACTCATTTGCCCCTGGCGACATTGGTGAAAAGAATCCACCGATAATTCCTGGGATAAAAGAAATAACAATTGCCAAAATAAAAGTCCAAAATTTTTTCATTTTTTTTCTCCTTTGATATCAAGTATATCACTCAGTATCCATTAAATACACAGGAACGATTCCCCATGAAAAAACCACCCATTCGGGTGGTTAAATTTCTGGCATGCCCTGGGGGATTCCCTCGCTCGGCACAAAATTGTGCCGGTTGTGGGGTAAAAATAAAATCGGGATAAACCCGATTTAATCTTTGGCGTGCCCAGCAGGACTCGAACCTGCAACCTATTGCTTAGAAGGCAATTGCTCTATCCGATTGAGCCATGGGCACAACGCGACATATTTTATACTAAAAATAAAAAATATCAAGTCCGAACAGTAAAAACAATTTGCACTAACACAAGATTTACTCAAACTATTCTGTCATCAACCCCAGGTTTTCTGGGGTCAGTTTCCCCATTGCAGCCAGTACAGCAAAAAACGCGGATACTTTGGCATGATTTGCACGCATGTATGCAACACGAGAATTTAATAATTCCTGTTCTGCATTCAGCACATCCAGTACTGTCCGCCGGCCATGTAATTGCTCGTCACGAATTCCGGCCAGCGCAACTGTATTTGCATGCACACCCGCATCTGCCGCAGTCAGTGCTGCCCCTTGGGCATGAAATATATTCCATGCCGATGTCAGATTCTCGACCACTATCCGGCGTGCATTTATAATCTGTTCATGAATTGCCGCCACATTTGCCCGCACACGATCTGCATTCGCCATGGCATTTCCTTTGTCATACAGTGGCATTCGCAAATACACACCAACACGACTGTCCTGGATATCGTCCAACAGTGGCACATTATCCATCCGCTGGATTGTGCCGCGAATATCTATCTGGGGCAACATAGATTTATATGCAACATGAATATTTTGCTTTGCGGCGATTTCGCGGGCATTCAGTGCAATCAAAACAGGATGTTGACGCAGGGCTGTTTCTGTCGCATTTTGCACTGAATCTGGGAACAAATCCATCAGCTTATCTGTATCTATCTCGTGATATTTACAATCCAAGTCCCCAAATATTCGCCGCACAGTTTCGATTGCATTTTGATATCCAGCATTCGCATCACTTACCTGATATTTGGCCATTTCCAGTCGTGCCGCCGCCTGTGACACATCTGTATTTGTCATACGTCCCAAATCATAACCATCTTTGACGAATTGATAATACTGCACCAGCACCTTTTCATTATTTTGATTCAGTTTCAATACTTCTTTGGCGTTCAGCACTTCTATATACGCGTTAATGGCATCCAGCAAGACTTCTTGTTCTGTTGCCTTTTGATTTGCCACCGCCGCATCCAAAGATGCATCTGCCCCCTTGATTTTGGCGAACATGGTCCCACCTTGGAACAGATTTTGTTGCATTTCTATACCATACTGTCTGGACGAATAATCAAACTGATATTCATCTATTTGCGTATGTGCCACACCAACATTACCACTGATGCCCAGATATGGTTGCAAATCTGTTTTTGCCAAACTCAGATTTGCCTGTGCTGCATCAACCTCTGCCCGTCCCTGTTTTATAACCGGGTTATTATCATACACATACTGCAATGCAGAATACACATCTGCATACGCCCCACCGACATACATTACAGCAATGACAAAAAACCAACACAGCTTATACATTATCCCCCCTATTTTTACAATACGGTCTTAAATCTGCGAATTGCCCATATCCAAATCAGCCCCCCTACACCTATCATCATTGCGGCATGTCGGAAAAAGTATACCCAATCAGGCCCCTTTAACATGATATTCCGCACCAAGAACGAATAATGACTTAATGGATTTATATAACTTATCCAGCGCAAAACAACAGGCATATTTTCCACAGAAATAATTGCCCCTGACAGCATCAGTGATAAAAACGCCACGATAATCAATCCCAACATAGCTTGCTGTTGTGTATCTGTAAAGGTTGCCAACCACACGCCAATACCGCACGCTGGCACACAGAATGCCAAAAATGACATCAAGAACATAATCTGCGATCCCACAAATGGCACCCCAAAGACCAACATACCAACCACAACAATTGCAACCATAACAACAAAAGACACCACAACATATGGTAAAACCTTGCCAAGAATAATATCGTACTTAGAAATGGGTGCACCAATCAGATTTTCAATTGTGCCGGTTTCTTTTTCTTTGGTAATAGAAACAGAAATCAAAATCAGCAATGCCAGAAAAACTAAAATCGCCACCATAGACGGCACCATAAAGAATTTAGTATTCATCTGTGGATTAAACAATACCCGCACATCAAAGTTTATTGGTCGTCCATATTCTAATCCTTGGGCGTTCAACAA
The DNA here is from genome assembly GCA_017522445.1 of Alphaproteobacteria bacterium. Classification (GTDB taxonomy): domain Bacteria; phylum Pseudomonadota; class Alphaproteobacteria; order Rs-D84; family Rs-D84; genus Enterousia. The sequence goes on along the minus strand of JAFWZK010000028.1, from coordinate 5,263 downwards.
AGTCTGTGTAATAATCCCTCGCAAATATGATTCTATACTGTGTGCTTTTAATATATTCACAGAATCAATCAGTATTTGCAATTCTGAATTATTTCGCATTACTGCCCGTGTTAACCCCCCGTCGGGTGCAACAATAACAACATCTGCATCGTCATTTTGCAGCATTTCCACCAGGTCTTTATTTTTTGCATCTATTGCAACAAACAAACCTGTACCAATTGCATGCTCGTAAATCTGCGTCATCAGCACATCATTTGGATTATATTGCACAGCCAATTTCAAATTATCTGCCTGAAACGTAATTGCACCGGACAGAACCACCATCTGCACAACAGGCATTACCAAAATCGCCACCACCAGAATTGGGCTTCGCAGCAATGCAATAATTTCTTTTTTGAAAAAACCTTTTAATACTTTTATATTCATTCCATCGACCTTTTAAATCGAACGACCCCCAATATCAAAATAATCACGGCCTGCAAAGCCAACACGCCATACAGCCACCAAATATCTATAAATACACTGCCCCGCAGAAATTGGTCTCGTGTGATATCCATATAGAATCGTGCTGGAAAGATTGCCGACACAATTCTGTATCCACGTGTCATATACTCAATTGGGAAAACAAATCCAGACAAAATAACAGTTGGCAACAGACCAATTATCGCAGCATATTGAATTGCGACCTCTTGCTTTTTTGTAGAAACAGAAATCAGCAATCCTATTGCCAAATATCCCAAAATAAATAACCACGTTCCAAATATCAGTTGCCAATAACTGCCGACAAATGGCACCCCAAATACAAATCGTCCTATTACAAAGACCAATAAAAAACCAATAAAACTAAGTATTGCATATGGTGCGACTTTGCCCACAATAATATCCAGTCGTGTTGCCGGCGTAGATAACAGCATTTCCATTGATCCCCGTTCCCATTCGCGACAAATTGTCAGTGTTGTTAACATAATTGCAACCAGTGCGATAATAACCGCGGACAATCCAGGCACCGCGAACCAACGCGAGTTTAATTCTGGATTAAACAAATATCTGAATTTGTAATTTATTCCTGTTTGATTCTGTAACATTGGTTCATCTTGTATTTTGAACCATGCGTTTTCATTAACAGTATTTAAATAATTTGCCACAGACGACATAGTCGAGCTTTCCGTTCCATCAACCAGTATTTGCACATTTCCTGCCCTGTTACCGACTGTATATTTTTCAAATCCAGGCGGCACAACCAATCCCACCCGTGCCCGTCCTGCCACAATTTCATCGAACAAATTATCAGGGTTTTCAATTTCATACGCCATGAAATAATTCGAACTATCGAACGTTTCGACCAATTTTCGTGATGCCACAGTTTTATCTGCATCTGCGACCGCCAAATGAATTGATTTTATATTAAACTCTATCGAGCTGCCCAGGATTAACACAATCAGCAATGGCAACAGCAATGCCATCATCAGCGTAAACGGGTCCCGCCAAATATGTTTAAACTCTTTTGACAAAATTGCGCGGCATCTGTGCCATGAAAACATTTTCATCTGTTTTTTCCTTCGACCAGTCTTACAAACACATCTTCCAAGGACGGTGGTATTTGTGCAATTTCCCAATCTCGTTTTAATCCTCTCAGTTGTCGTGCCACATTGACACCATCACGAAACTTCAAGTGGTATGCCGCCCCATATGGCTGCCAGATATCGATTACATCTGGGATTGGCCACATTGGTTTTGGCACCTTGGGCAGCAGTCGAAATAACGTATCACCAAAGGTTTTGCGTTTCAATTCAGCTGGACTGTCAACAGCGACAATTTCTCCGGCCCGCATCAAAGCAATTCTGTGGCAATTTTCTGCTTCGTCCATATAATGCGTTGTCACGAACACAGTTTTTCCATCTTTGGCCAATTCTTGTATCAGTTGCCAGAATTTGTATCGTGCCTGTGGTGACACACCGGCGGTTGGTTCATCCAGGAATATAATTTTTGGGTTATGTAATAGTGCGGCACATAATGCCACCTGTTGTTTGATACCACCGGGCAGATTTTTAACCAGCGTACGCAAATCGCTGTCAAATCCGATAAAGTCCATCAATTTTTGCCGTCGCAAAACATATACATCATTATCTAACTGATGCAACGCTGCCATAAAGTCAAAATTTTCCTGTACAGACAAATCATCATACAACGTAAATCGTTGAGACATATATCCAACTTTTTTCTTGATTTTATATTCCTGTCCTGGCACAGCTCTGATATTATCTATGATTACGACACCACTGCTTGCATTCAGCAACCCGCACAGCACACGAATAGTCGTTGTTTTGCCCGCCCCGTTTGCCCCCAAGAATCCAAAAATCTCGCCAGACGCAACATTAAATGACACATTTCGCACCGCCACAAAGTCCCCAAACCACACCGACATATTTTTTACATCAACAATTATATTTTTCATTTGTGTTTCCTTTTGCGTTGCAGAAACAGTTCATCAAAATTTTTACTGTTATACTTACGTAACAGTAAATCTGGTGTTCCTGTTGCCAGGACACGTCCATATTCCATCAACACCACAGAACTGCAGCGTTCTGCTTCATCCATATATGCGGTTGACATCAGCACTAAAATCCCCTGGTTTTTTGCAGCATTTAACAATTCCCAGAACTCGCGACGACTGATTGGGTCAACTCCATTTGTTGGCTCGTCCAACAGCATAATTTTGGGTGACCGCAACAGGGCACAAATCAGTCCCAATTTTTTATACATCCCCCCCGAAAGTTTACCTGCCGGTCGGTCCAGAAATTTATCCAGTCGTGCCAAATGCACCAGTTCTTCTTTTTTTTGTTTAAAATCCGAATCGTTGATACCGTACAGTTTTCTGAAAAAATCCAGATGTTCATCAACCGACAAATCCGCATACAAACTTTGACTTTGTGGCATATATGCAATATGTTCCTGGATTTTATCAAACGCAACCCCCTGTCCATTTTCGCGATACTTTACGGTCCCAGAATTTGCCTTCATTAAATCCAACATTATTCGAAACAGTGTCGTTTTACCTGCACCTGCGGGACCAATCACGCCATACAGATTTCCATTTTCAAGTCGCAAAGACACACCATTTAATGCGATAACATTTCGGAATCGCTTAAAAACCCTGTCGACATGAATTTCAATATCATTCATTTTGCATTAACGTACTTTCGATTGTCATACCGGCCTTCAGAATCAACTGTGGGTTTTCGAACTGCACTTTGACACCAAAGACCAACCTGTTTCTTTCATCACGCGTTTGGACATTTTTTGGGGTAAACTCTGCCATTTCATTTATTTTGATAATATGTCCAACGAATTGCATATCTGCGGCCTGGGGCAGTATACCAATCACCTTTTGTCCCACGGACAATTCATGTAAAATATTATATGGCACATAGAAATAAGCCCAAATATCATATGGATTTGCAACCGACATTAACACAGTCCCTGGTGCGACCACTTCACCAATTTCACGAAACTTTGTGATAACCATGCCATCTATGGGGCTTTTAACCATGCACCAGTCCAACCGCAAATCATTATCCTGTTTATTGCGTGTAATCGCGTCGTATTCAGCCACAGATACATGTCCGCGTTCCATCAGTTGTTTTATTCTTTGAAATTCATTATCCAATTGTCGTGCATTTATTTTATATGCATCACAGGACATGTTCATCACGGGCTGTCCTGTTTGGACAATATCACCTTCGGCGACAAAAACATCTGCTATATCAGATGCGACCCGCGATGTAATAATAACCTTGGTTGTTTCCAATGTACCGGCATAAAAAAACGGTCTTTTTTCGATAAAATAATTGGCCAAGAAATACCCACCAATCATGGCAATCATGACCAAGAATCCCCAGAAAATTATTTTTTTTCGTTTTTGAATCATAAAATAATTATGTCAAAAACACACATAAATTTCGCCTGGTATGAATTCTTAATTCTACAAAATCAACCGCTATAATGCCCCGGAAAACACGGACGCCCGAAGCCGGCTACCCTTGTCAATGCCGAGGAGGAGGTAGAAGCCACAGTCGTACGCGCAATCATACGCACAACTGGACGTATGGCTGTGGAACACCCACGGGGACGCGGCAATATTGGGTTCTGTCATCTTGCAATAACAATATTGACCACCCGCCGTGGCATTTTCAATCGCAGATTGGTCAGTCGCAATCAAACCCGCATTAAATCCATATTCTGTGTTTAATGGCACTATCGTTGTGCATTTTGATACGCCAGATACCGCACCATACCAAAAATATGCCGTCCAGGTGCCAGACGCACCGTTTGTGTATGTATATTTGCGACCACCGTCATCCAAATTCGCAATCATGGTCCCAGGTTCCGCAATCGGTACCCAATGCGGGCCAATTTCAATATCTGTTGTATAATAATAGCCAAACGATTTGGCACCGGTGCCGGAATAATATGCAACTGTTTCACCATCAACAATTATCGCCTGGCCGCCATAGACATGGCCAGATGGTGGCGTACACATGCTTTCTGTAATTGCCGTGGGACTGAATTCTTTGCCGTAATTCGCAGTGGTGGACGATGGTAATGTACCGGACAACGTTCCACCATTACACGTGTACGTCACATTAAATGTTGTTTTTATGCATGTTTCCGCATTCGCAACACCAACAACAGACGCAATCGCAATGCACAATGTTGTTATTTTTATTCCTTTCATTTCCTGTTCCTTTTTTGTTCTGTTTTTATTCTTTGAACCATTTCTTATCAACTGGGGTGCCACGCGGGGGCTGCGGAAAGTGGGAAACGACCCCACACGTGGCAGCCCAGTTGATTACCCCCCCTATTCCCACAGGGCAACCAAACGTATGTTCCCGGGTACCGTCCATGTCCATGACGAACCCGGCGAAATAACCATACCCGTGTCATTACCCAATGCATCAAACACGCGATACCCCGCAAATGTCGCACCATCCGCCGCGGTGCATTCCGTGGTGGACGGGGTGATACTGTTGCCAAAGGTGGCATTAACATAACTGCTGACTGTGGTGCCATTATCACAAATATATGCACCACCGTATTCGTTTGCCGCCCATTGGGCAACCATCGTTTTATCGGCGGTGTAATTATATGCGTAATACACACCCTTGGATAACGATGTCGAATCTATCATCCAGCCACTGATGGAATAGCCCGGCTTACGGCATGTACCAACATCGTATGGTGGGGTGTACATATCCCCCCACCC
>JAFWZK010000027.1 GCA_017522445.1 Alphaproteobacteria bacterium | reverse complement strand
CAATATACAGATCAAAAAATAAAGAATTATCATCTGATGCAGATATCCTTGCCGCACGTGCAGGAACTTTGAATCGTAGTGCGGATTTAGATAAATATCATTCTGATGAAGAATTCAATGCGTTGTTAGCAAAAGAAGATTATCAATTGTTTGCTGGCGGATATGCTATTTCAGGAACAAATATGTTGGATACATTAACACCAGAAAACAACACAGAGTATAAAGGAAAAGCAGTTGGTCGTGTTTATACATCAATACAAAGTAATGATGTAGATAGGACAGCATATTTAACTGCATGGAATGTACCAAAAGACCTGGATACAGACGATGATAACATACCAGATGCATGGTCTGAAAATGCAGGACATGATATGGCCAAAGCATACACAACATCAGAAGCAACAATGACGATTGGTGCAGATGGTACACAGACGTTGGTCATGCCGTTTAATACGCAAAGTGATACATCGGATACATTCTATGACGTGACAATCACAAAAAATAGTAGCAATGAAATAAATGTTAATTTTGATGGGACACCAAGTGAAGCACAATATCGTATGAATGACAACCCGACTCCAAGTAGCATAGAGGGAGAATTTACACCAGGATATTATGGTGTGAATACACCTGTCGAGGCTGCTGGTACGGCTCGTTATTACACAGAACAAGAACTTGATACTAACGTTACACGTGAGTGGGAAGTTCAAGCGGCTTATGGTATGCAAAAGCAATAACTGTGAAACGAAATATTTTCATTTTATTGATATTGGTTTGGCCCATAGCAATATGGGCCAAATCAAATACAACGCAAGTGACTTTGTCAGAATTAGAAGCTGTACAAGTAGCTGGCGATTTAGTTACGGCTGGTAAGTATGACAGTGCATTACAAATTCTTACTCAAATGCCCCAAACAGGACAGACACCAATAGAAATAGAACGTTGGTATTTGATTGCACAGATAGAGCAACGCAAGGGTAACATTGACGAGGCAATTAGAATATATCGTAAAATACTGGACGAACAACCGGATTTAGTAAAGATTAGATATGAACTGGCTTTATGTTATATGCACAAAAAGCAATGGTATCGTGCCGACCATCATTTGCGCTTAGCAATGGCAGGTAAAGATATTCCGGACGAAATCAAACAACGAATGTTATATTACCGTTATGTGGCACGTCAGAACAAAAACTGGAATGTTTGGTTTAACTTTGGTGCTGCACCAGATAATAATATAAATCAAGTTGCTGGTGGCGAAGAATGTGTCACAAATGAATGGGGGACTTTTTGTAGACAATTACCTGACCCTGTATCAGCGGTTGGGTATAATTTAATGCTGGGTGGCAATTACGAATTCAAGCTTACAGATAATTGGCGTTGGAAAAGTGATGCCAACATATACACGAATATTTATAATAAACACGATTATGACGATTTATACTTATCAACCAGTACCGGACCACGATATGTTTGGAAAAATGGGGACATATGGTTGGCAGGTGTTGCTTCACGACGTTGGTATGGCTGGGATCGTTATAACTGGGCATACGGTGGAAAGTTAGATTTGAATTATGACTTTACACGTAAATTATCAACAGGCGTATCCTTTAGAATAATGGACAATACTTATGATGAGTATGGCGATTGGATGAATGGGCAAACGTATTCTGCTAATTTAAGAACATTGTATTATCTGGATACGACAAAATATATTGTATTGCGTGGTGGGGTTGATCGAGATACCGCAAATGACGACATTTATGCAAATTGGCGTTATTCCACAGGTATAGGTTTTGGAGCTGAATTGCCTTGGGGCTTTCATGTTTACTTGGAACCGTCTTTTATATGGTCTAACTATGACGGCGAAAGATGGATTGTAAAAAACGAAACATTTACGCAACTGGCAGAACGTGATTTTACGCAACGTTATTCTGTGTCTTTATCAAACAATAAAATAGACATTTGGGGATTTGTTCCCACACTCACATTCAGTTATACAAAACGAGATTCCAATATACCAAATCGTGAATATGAAAAATATACAACTGAATTCACAATGCATCAACGGTTTTAGATTACAAATTTATTTGTTATAACGATAAATCATATAGAAATTTACAAAAAATGTTACATATTTGCATACTACTTTCCATTTTTACACAACAGCACACAATAAAAACCCCTGATTTCTGCGTATTACAGCCGATTTTTTTGGCACTGGAATTGTTGCTGTTAATCCGTATGTCGTTAGTTCGAGTCCAACTGCCCGAGCCACGAATTCCGTCGCAGAATCATTGATTTTGCGGCGTTTTTCTTTGTTAACACTTTTGGATTTAGGCACACCACAATCCACCTAAAAACACCTGAAAAATATGATTTCAGCATCTGGTTCTATCAAATCCCTGATAACAATTTTATTTTTGTGATAATAAATCATTACATAATACCCTTACTTTTCCAAAATCTTTTCCAGAATGTATTCGTGATGCCATTCACCGTCTATGAATGCAGTGTCGTGTAAAATACCTACAATTTCATAACCCTGTTTTAACAGATTACCAAGCGAACGCGTATTTCTGTGTCGCACCTCGGTCTGCAGTTTGTGAACATTATGCTCAATCGCCCATTTGCCAACAATCTGCTTAAACTTAGTCCCCAGTCCCATTGAGGTATATTTTTCCAATATTGTCGTTCCTGTGACCGCAACACGTCCCGACCACGGATGGTCTGGCATTTTCTTGGCAATGTTTGCCGTACCTATAACCCGATCACCATCAAAAGCACCAACAAACAAACCGTTTTCATTTGTCCAATCTTTTACAGCCCGTTCCTTGGGTGGCAAGGGGCGTTCAGGATACTGCCATGTCCATTTTGCGCTGGGGCCTTTCCTGAACTCTTTCATATACCGCATAACGGCGTCATAATCATCGGCACGCAATGGACGGATAGTCACAACCTTGCCATTTTTCAATTTGAACTTTATCGCGCGTTTCATTTCCATACCCTTACTTTTCCAAAATCTTTTCCAGAATGTATATATGCATCCATTCATTATCAACTATGGCGGCATCGTGCTTTATACCAACGATTTGATATCCGTGTTTCATCAAATTATTCAACGAACGAATATTCTTATGAAAGACCTCGGCATACAGTTTATGAACCCCATTTTCACGCGCCCATTTTTCAACCAAAGTTTTCAGTTTTCCACCAAGACCATTGGATGTATATTTATCAAGTATTAAACTGCCTGTTTCGCCAGTTAGACCACGCATTTTTGGATTGTCTGGTGCAATTCTGGTAATAGTGGATTCGCCAATCAATTTATCGCCATCCCATGCGCCCAAGAACAAATTATTTGGGTTGTCATACATTGCAACCGATGATTCCTTGTCTTTTTTGGGTTGGCCAGGATATTGGCTGGTATATTTTACACTGGGGTCACGAACAATCTTGTCAAAGAATTTCATCATATCATCATAGTCTGTACCACGAACACGGCGGATAGTCACAACCTTGCCATTTTTCAATTTGAATTTAATTGCGCGTTTCATTTAATCCCCCATACATTATTAAGTAATATTTTATCATAAAAACTGGCAGTTAGCAAATAATGCCCAAGCGGCAAACACAAAAAATTGACAAAAAACTTGAAAAAAGAAAATTTTTGCCCTATAATGGGATGTGAAAGGCCGATGACCCTCTAACAATGGCGAGGCGGAAGAAGAACGGCGGCAAGTTTCCTTGCGCTTACTAGAACTTCCCGGGACTGCCCGTTACAGCAGTGGACTCTTTAATGGTATGGCGAACCCAGCGAGAGTTAAAAAGGCAACCCTGGCGACAGTGTTGCGAAACAAGGTGGCACCACGTTGTCACGCATATTTTCAGATTACTGGCATATGCGTTTAACGTCCTTGTGTTCTTATTAAAACATGAAACAACGAACACAAAAGGAGGTTAAAGATGTCTAAAATAAGAACGCATATCGCCGAAATTCCACAAAAAATTGGCGAAACAATAACTGTCAAAGGTCACGCGCAAACTATCCGTACGCAATCAAGCGTTGCGTTTATTGTCCTGCGTGAAATCACCGGCACGGTTCAATGTGTTGTTGAACGTGGAACTGCGGCCTTTGAATTGGCAAAACAAATAACAACAGAATCTGTTATATCTGTGACAGGTACGGTTGTAAAAACACCCAGCACGGAATCAGGACTTGAAATCCATGTTTCTGAACTGGAAATCATATCATTGGCCGAGGCAACACCAATCCCCGTCACCCCAAAGGGCAGTGTTGAAGTCACACCTGAAAAAGCCCAGGATTGGCGTTTTCTGTCCCTGAGAGCCCCGCGTGGCGCAACGATAATGCGTGCGCTGTCGGCGATGACGGCCGGATACCATGAATATTTGGAAAAACGTGGATTTATCGAAATCCAGACCCCAAAAATCATGGCAACACCGTCTGAATCCAGGGCAGAATTATTCAAACTGGAATACTTTGGCCAGACGGCATACCTGGCACAATCGCCACAATTGTTCAAACAGATGGCAATCGCGGCGGGCCTGGAACGCGTGTTTGAGGTTGCACCTGCATTCCGTGCAGATCATTCCTTTACCACACGGCATTCAACCGAATTTACATCGTTTGACGGTGAAATGGCGTATATCGAAAGCTTTGAAGAAGTGATGTCTGAACTGGAACAGGCGGTGCGCTATATGCTGACATCCATCAAAAAGACATGTGGGCGTGAGATTGAAAAATACTTTGGCATATCAGAGTTTCAGTTAAAGAAACCAATTCCACGCATCACCATGGCACGTGCCAAGGAAATCCTGCGTGAAATGGGGTGCGCATCCGCCGAGCCAGACATAACCACCGCCGAAGAAAAAGCACTGGGCGAATATGTGCGCGAGCATTATGGTTCAGATTTCGTCTATATCACCGAATGGCCATGGGAATGCCGCCCGTTCTATCACAAGAAAGGCATTGGCGAACATGGGCAAGCGATATCTGTGTCGGCTGACTTGCTGTATCGCGGGGTTGAAATCGTGACCTGCGCCCAACGCGAAGAGTCGTACGAAAAACTGTGCGAACAACTGCACGAGAAAGGATTACATCAACCGGGGCTGCAGTGGTACCTGGAATGCTTCCGATATGGTATGCCACCGCATGGTGGCTGGGGTATGGGCGGTGCCAGATTCATAAAACAATTACTGGATCTGCCAAGTTTGCGCGAGGCCACATTCCTGTTCCGTGGACCGACGCGTCTTATGCCATAAAAACAACCGCCCATACGGGCGGTGGTTATTTGATAACTTTTCGTACCTTGTTCAAAATCCAAAACAGCAATCCAGACATAACCAACAAGAATACTAATGTTGTGGCAATTCCATAACCGTCCAACAAGAACTTTGCAATTATCAGCATCAGCGCACCACACAATGTACTAACCATGGCACGCGTGGATAATACTGTCCCACGTTCTATTGAGCGAATACTATGATGTATCAGCGTATTATACTGCAAATTATTCAGTCGCACAATCGATGGAACTGTTGCCATAATCGCACATACAACATAAACCACAATCATATTTGATACAAGTATCGCAATCAAACCCATTGTTGCTGCAATAATAACTGCAAAGATTGTTATTACAGATGTGCGTATTTCGCCCAGTTTTTCACATATCTTGTATGCGTACTTGGAAAAGAATATCCCCGAAAATTGGTTGATGGCAAAATACAGTCCGAACAAAGCCACAGGAACATGTGCTGTTTCCATAATTGGCTGCATAATCCATAACAGCACAATCGTAAATGCACCAAACACAGATGGAAACAAAATTAAATTCCGCAACTTATAATTTTGCAGTGTCCGGTATGTTATCCCAACGGCATCTGCAACGGCGGTTTTGTTTTTGACCGTACGCTTAACCTCTAATAGTTCTGGCAGGAACACGAACGCAAAAACACTCATTATAGCAAACAATACCTGCAACCATAACAGGCCAGACGCACCAAGCACAACAAACAAGAAACCTCCCAGAATAGATGCAATAAACTCTGCAATACTAGCCCAAGTCATAATTTCGCCGAATTCTTTCAAGAACTGCTTTTGGCTTCTGTTGCGCTTCATCAGGTCGTATGTATATGCCTCCATCGTGCCGGAATACAGCGCAGATGACACCCCCAGCAATGCTTCACCTGCCACAATCGCCCAAAAACCATAGGCGGCCGCAATGGTTGCGAAACCAGCGATGGCGCACAACGCACCAAAAATCATTACGCGACGGCGACTGAAACGATCCGACATATATCCAGATGGGATTTCAAACAAAAATGCCGCCAGTCTGAAAATACCCTGGATTAAAAAGAAATCGCCAACGGTTATGCCACGCCCCGTATAAACCAAAACAATGACAGGCAGTATCGGCATAAAGTTGCGAAAGAACCACCCAATGCGCAACAGGTGCAGACCACGTTTTACCGATAGAGATTTATTGCTTTTTTTCATGTTCGGAATTTTATCATATTTGTCACAAATAATTCAATATAAACATGTGCAAGCTGAATAATACTTGTTTAAATGCTATGTGAGGATAAGTGTGATGCAGGCGGACCAAATCAGCCGCATGAAAATATTGGAAATCTGGGGCTTTGGACCGAACCTGGCATCCCGACAAAGGCTACCCGTTTAGAAACGCACCAAGCGGTGCGTTTTTTCGTTGTGTTTCTTTGCTCTTTTGATTTTTGCCCCGACAGCAATTTTATTGCGGGACGGACTGTTTTTATTTTAACCAATGGCTGCAATTCCAACCTAAATCCACCCCACACGCCAAAAACACCAATAAAACAGCGGGTTTTATTCACATATCATTTGTTTTTACCCCGTTTTTATGATAAAATATCACCCGACACAGGCGACTGTACTGGGCGTTACAACCACCCAAAATATGCCTGTATGGAATTAGACGGAGAGCAGCATGACCAAACAGAAACAAACAGCCAACAAAACAACAACCCTGCCCAAGACATTGTGGGGATTTTATTTTAGATACGCCTTTCGGGGATATTGGTTGCCATTGATAGGATATGTTTTGTTTTTTGCTTGTACCATGTCGCAATCTGTATGGTATCCAATAATGCAACGAAATTTTATCGCCTTGTTCGAACAAGACGTGCCGTCTGGCATAACATTTGTTCAGTATGCGATGCCAACAGTATTATGGTTCGTGGGATTATTTGTTGTTTTAGATATCGCATTTTTTTTACTTGGTACGGCACGTGCAAATTGGCAACCGCAGACATCAAATCAGATATCTGAAATATTGACAGACTATACACATCATCAATCCATGTCATTTTGGACAGGTCGTATGTCGGGTTCTGTAAATTCCCAAATAAACTATGTGGCCCAAGGATTAAATGTTGTTGAACATTTTTTACGTATAATTTTTGCGATTGTTGTAATGGCTGTAAACGTTGGCCTGATTTTACAGGTAAATACTTGGGTTGCATTGATATTTGCATGTGTATTTGTTTTCCGTCTGGTGTACGGATTGTACATGATGAAACCGATGAAAGCCGCATCCAAAGCGGCCAGTGCTTCATCAAGTGCTTTGTCGGGCAAGATTGTGGATAGTATTTCTAATTTTGCAGTTGTTAAATTATTCGCTGGCGCAAACAAAGAACGCAAACATCTGGAACAACCACGTCAAGAAAATATTAAAAATCGCAAACGTTCATTCTTATTAAATCGAATGTTTTCGGCTGTTCCAAATATGGTTTGGGACGTTGCATTTGGTTTTACGCTGTATCTGTGTGTTGTATTATATATGCGTGGCGAGATTGCAGTTTCTGAAATTGTTTTTTCGACATCTGTATTTTTTAATGTAATGGGCATGATTGCACAAATTATTAACAGTATTCCACCGATTGTTGAAACACTGGGCAGTGCATCAAAAGCATATACCGAACTGGTTGTACCCGTATCTGTTATGGATGCGCCAAATGCCCCAGAGCTGCAGGTTACATGTGGCACAATTGAATTCCGCAATGTGTCGTTCAAATACAAACGCAAATGGGTTCTGAGGGACCTGAACCTGAAAATCAAATGTGGCGAACGTGTCGGTATCGTTGGCCCATCGGGTGCGGGCAAGACAACTTTGGTACACCTGTTGATGCGGTTTTGGGATCCAACGCACGGCCAAATCCTGATTGACGGCCAGGATATCAAAGAATACACCCAGGATTCACTGCGCGAAAATATTGCATTTATTCCACAAGACCCAACAATGTTTAACCGCACCCTGCGTGAAAACATCGGATATGGCAAGGTAAATGCAACGGATGCAGAAATTCGCCGTGCAGCCAAGCGTGCCACCGCACATGACTTTATTATGGAAACCGACAAGAAATATGATTCCCTGGTTGGTGAACGCGGTATCAAATTATCTGGTGGACAAAGACAGCGCATCGCCATTGCACGTGCTTTCTTGAAAGATGCACCAATCCTGGTCCTGGACGAGGCAACATCTGCCCTGGACAGTGAAACCGAAGTCGCAATTCAGGAATCATTTGACGAACTGGCGGCCGGTCGCACAACGGTTGCGATTGCACACCGCCTGTCCACCCTGCGTAATATGGACCGCATTATTGTAATCAAGGACTGCCACGTAATTGAACAAGGCAGCCACCAATCATTACTGCGCAAGCGTGGCGAATATGCACGCCTGTGGAAAATGCAGTCTGGCGGATTCTTACAGGAATAATAAGGGTTAAGTATGCAAACACTGGAAAACCTGGAACGGAAATTTTTATCGATTATACCAATAAAACCATTTGAATTGGGCGATGTGCGTGCAATCACAGACTCAGATAAACAACTGACAGTCGAACAGGCAAAGCAAGACATTGCAGTATTGGCACAGATGTTTATAAATGCCTATGGCGGATGGCCTTTTTATCCGAAACTATTGCGGTTGCGCATATTGAATAAATTGAACAGAATCTATGACAAAATCACGTGTCCAATAACCGCAGCTGAACTGTTTACACAATTAAAGCCAATAATTGAAATTATGCCGGATAATCATCTGTGGATTAAACTGGGCGATAATTTGGCAAGATATCCACGCAGTCCACGAATTGATGTCGGCACAAATTTAGCCATAACGCATGGCAATGGCAAAAAATATTGGATTGATAAAATCGGCAACGTTGGCGTGATTGCTTTTTCAAAATGCTTTGCACCAGACGACAAAGAAAACATGGAACAGTTCCGTAATCGCATTCGTGATGTTATGGCTGGCACACATGCAATAATCATAGACATGCGTGATAATGGTGGTGGCAGTCCGCTGATTATGTCAATGATTTGCGATGAAATTATGGGCCCGGTTGGAATCCCGCGCACAAAGCGTATGTGGTCGCGTACCACACCCCAGGCACAAGAATTATATCAATATTCCACACTGTCGCGCGACCATATAGACAAAACAGTTGACCCAACAATTGTGGCAGACAACACAAAATTCAAATTGCCAACTGATTACAGCCCGGTATATGACCGCCCAATTTATATTCTACAAAATAACAAAACCGCATCATCGGCGGAACACTTGCAGGCGACCTTACGATATCACCCGCAAATGCAAATTGTTGGCTCAAACTCATCGGGGTGTATGCAATATACCAACTATCAAACACTGAAATTAGGTCATTCTGGTATTCTGATTCAATTAGCCAGTGTGTATACCGAATTATTTGACATAAAGCACTTTGAATTAAACGGATTTACCCCCGACATAAAATGCCTTGATGGCACCGATGCATTTGCCGTTGCAATGACCGAAATTGACACAAAGGACAAGCCAATGACCAAGATACCAACGATCAGTGAGATGGAAGAATTATTACTGCGTGATTCCAAAACGGCAGATTTGGTTGATGGTCGTAATGCCAAATCAAAATCGCCAGACACCAAACTGACCGCAGACCAAGTTCGACATGAAGTATCCGTCTTTGCACGCATTTTGATAAATGTATATTGTGGTTGGCCTTTTCATAATGAGGTGCTGAAACGCAAAATCTTGAAGACGTTGGTCGACATTCACAAAAACGCACACGATATGACGGCGGCAGAACTGCTAAAACAGCTGCGCCCTGCGATTGAGATAATACCAGACAATCACATTAAACTGCGAATGATGGGGTATGGCATGGGGGGACGTACGGCCCTGCGTAACCCCAGACCAAATGTCGGAACAAATATTGCAGGTAATAAAAAGTTTCATACCGAACAACGTGGAAACATTGGAATTATTGCGGTTCCAACGCTATCAGGGTGGACAGACGATGAACGGAAAATGTTTGAGAAACAGTGGCGCACAATTCTGCCACAGTCAGAAATACTTATCATTGACCTGCGCGACAATGGTGGCGGCAACAGCAAACCCTTGTCCGACATGGCAGATTATATTTTAGGCGATAAAAACTTCCCATTTGCACGCAGACAATATATTCGCAACAACCCAGATGCCAATGCTGTCAAAAAAATATACGAACATGTAAATGGCCCCAAGTTCAATATTAAATCAACGACAGATCCCATTATTTACGAAGACAACAGCAACAGTGATACATTACCAAAATTTGATGCGACACGTGCAGGTTTTAATGGGCCAATTTATATTCTGATAGACGGTGGTGTAATGTCATCAGGGGAACTGATATGCACCCTGTTGCGCAACCACCCAAAGGCAAAATTTGTTGGAACGAACACATGTGGTGGCGAAGTGTATGGCTATAACTATGCGTACATATTATTACCACATTCACATATGCAGTTTAATGTCGGCTGTGTATATCGTGAATTATTTACAGAAAATTTCGAACTGAACGGTTATACCCCCGACATCAAATGCCTTGATGGCACCGATGCATTTGCCGTTGCAATGACCGAAATTGAAAAATCCAAAACATTACAATCGCAAACACCCGAAAGATAAAGGACAGATAATGCCACGAATTCATGTCATTGGTGCGGCGGGGTCGGGCAAAACAACATACGCACGGCGGTTGGCGGCGGCACGCAAATTACCCCTGTGCCATTTGGACGAGATTTTTCATGACAATTCTGGCACCGCCCCACGCAAACGCACCGAATCCGAACGCACAGAAATGGCGGCTGAATTTGCCCAGGGCAAAGACTGGATATCCGAGGGCGCATCATTTTCCGACTGGGTAAATCCAATCTTAAAACGTGCAACCGAAATACACATTGTATCCCCATCACGCACGATACGCATTTGGCGACAGATTAAACGATATATCCGCCGAAAAATTGGTATTGAACAGACAACATACCGCGAAACACTGCGTGACCTGTGGGGCGGAATAAAATGGACATGGAACTATGACCGTGATACATTACCAGTAATATTAAAGAAAATCCCAAAACGCACCAAAATCAAAAAGGTAAAGGCATAAATATGAAATACGTACCAGATATGAATTTATTACGGGCATATTCGGATGTCACAGATCGCCTGCCGGCACCGACACTGGCAGTGTTTGAATTTGACAATAAAAAATTGATTTACTGTGGCACCAAACATTCCGCAGACGTGTCATTTCAACTGATTGATAAATGTTTTAATGACTATGACATAGAT
>JAFWZK010000026.1 GCA_017522445.1 Alphaproteobacteria bacterium | reverse complement strand
TTCCTAGGTCAGTTTTCTTATTTCGAATTCTCTTTTTCTTTGAGGCAACAGATTGTATTCTCTTTCAAATAACGGCCATATACGATGCAATTTTTGCCGGGCGGTGCCGTTTTCAGCCGATTTTTATCCCTCTGTCTTTGAATTAGCCCAACACGCAATCTTGTGTGATTTTAAGACCGACATCATGTCGATTTTAACCAGAAAAAAATCCCTGCCCAACACCCCGCCCATCGTGCAAAAAACAACCGCCAGAATGGGCGGTTGTTTTTATGGCATAAGACGCGTCGGTCCACGGAACAGGAACGTGGCCTCGCGAAAACTGGGCTAATTCTGGCTCGGGCAGTTGGACTCGAACCAACGACATACGGATTAACAGCAAGTTCTTGATTTCAGGGCTTTTTTTACGACATATCGTGTTGGCCCAGATTTCCGCCACTTTTTGCACATATCTGTGTATGCGCCGTATAGCTGTTTTTTAGTATGTAGCAATTATGTAGCAAAAAAATTGCACCCCCGTATACCCACAAGTGTCTAAATCATACAAAAATGACGTCCGCCAAAAATGAAATTACGGAATGCGTTTGTCGGGCAATAATCATACCTTGAATGCGGGTGCCATACGGTTGATTTCTGCTTGTGGTAATCCATAGCGTTTTGCAACGGTTTGCCAATTTTTTACCACATTTATCATGCTGTTTGCAATTTCTTCTGCCTCGGCACGAGTAATTCTAAAATATTCAGCGTATTGTAATGCGTTTTCAATCGTTGCGTCGCTATTATCGTCGGCAATAGCGGTATGCAACATATCAACTTTATCAACAGATGGATTTACATCGTACAGTGGCGACAGGCGCCACCCATTGCCTTCATACAGGAATCCATGATTACGCAGATGGTCGTCTGTATTTGAAATCAAAACCGAGAATAATACACGCTTCCACAATTCAGCCAAGTCGCTATCAACATTGGATCCCTTTTGAATCAAAAAGTCTGCTATGTCAGTGTAATTATAGGTCTTCATATCATTATCTGTTGCGCCTAATACGGTCATGGCCGACATAAATGGCTTTCTGTTTAGTTTTTCCCTGTCAAAGCGTTTTATTATCAATACGTCTTTGTCGGATATTTGTTTGAATTCAAATTTAGGAACATTCAATCCGCATTGTTTGGCCAGTTCCAGTGCTACGGCCTCCCATGCAACAACATGTGTCGTGTCGTCTTTTTTTGGAAATTTTGCAATGCACAAATCACCGGCATCATCAATAACAGATGCCTTGGGTCTGGCACCGCCCAATGAAGAACCAGGCGCCAATAGCAATAGCAGGTCTTTATTTGTGTCTGTGTTGTCTGCGATTGCATCTGCTGCATGTAATAATTCAGGCAGTCTAACCAACGGCGGAATTGGTTCGTTATCCATGGTTAAAAACGCGCCATCTGCATTTGCTTTAAAACGCAGTGCGCCTTGACGGGCAAAATCATTTACGCGAACTATATAGTCTATTTCGTTTAGTGTCTTGGCTGCGCGTAATTCTGATTGTGCCAATTCTTGTTCATGACGACGCATCAGTGTGCGTCCCCATCTGTCTGGGGCAGTGTCTTCAAAAACACCAAACATTTTATGTTGGGTGAACATCATGCCGGCCCCTAATGGCATATCAGGCGCCAATTCAAAACGTTTTGGATTGATTAACCATTCCTGGAAATATTGAAAAGCCGCCGTTTCACGGGTGCCCTTTATCTGTGCTGTCAAAGCCCCCACCAGGTGGTCTGTATTATCCATGGATACATAAACTAAAAATGTCTGGTTTGCCATATTTTGTCTCTTTTTATATCGTTTTTGGTGCGCTGGCCCGTTTTGGTAATTTATCAGCGTCCAGCATCAATCCGACTTGGTCAAATCTTATGTCTGCAACTTCTGCCAGTTTGTCGTGCAGTCCCAATACAAACAATACCTTGGCATAAATGCCCATAGATGTTGCAGGATCTCCTTTTTCAACCTTGGCCAGTGTTGGTCTGGTTATACCTGCGCGTTGTATCATCATTTCTGCGGTTATGCGTCTGCGAATTCTGGCATCTTTGATGTCAGCTCCCAGTTTTGCCAATGCACGCTTAACCGGGGTTGGATAAATTGTTGTTTTTCTCATGTTTTTTCTCTCTATAATGTAAATTATATTTTACATTACGCTAGAATAATGTAAAAGATAATTTCTGTTTTGTCAAATTTATTATACCACAAATCGCACTAAAAAGAAAGAGGTATCACATCGGATATAAAAATAAGAGGTTTATTATTGGTATTAGCCACCCTAAAAAACACAAAAAATCCCAAAATTCGATTCGTGGCAAATGTGTGATTTTTTGCCCGGGTGCCGTCGATGAGCCGTTGTTTCAAAAACTGACAAAATATGATTTAATACTATTTAGATGTGTTTTAATGTAGTTTTGATACATTATGATACAAATTTTTTTAGTAAAAACAGGGCGTTTTTTGCTGGTTTTTCAAGACTTTTACTTTTTTATGTGCTATAAATTATATGTACAGATATAAAAAGTTGTTGTGATATCAGATTGTATAAAGCGACCTTTTTATATCCTACAAACCATATTGAAACCCAAAGGAGAATAACATGGATTACCAATTCATGAACCATGGGGGACAAGAGAGAGATACAAGACAATACGCCCTGAACAAGGAAGCGTTTAAAGACAGACTGTTTACACCAAAACAATTGGCCGACTATCTTTGTTCGTCTGTTTCGGCATTAAGCCAATATCGTGCACTGGGGATTGGACCTGCGTACTTCAAGATCGGCAAAATGGTACGTTACCCCCTGTCTGAGGTAAATAAGTGGCTGGAACAAAAAAGAAGCGATAAAAAATAGCTGTTTCTGCTGGATATTATGTTTTTATCGTGCATTGTGTGTTTGTAATAAAGGAGTGCACACATGGCAGAACAATGGAAATGCTATACAAAGCCGTTTCGGGACACTTGGATACATCTGTTGCATTCAGATGTTAACCTGCAGGTCAGCGACGGCACCATCCCAGGATTATTCCTGCGATATTCTGCGGCAACACGCAATATTCGGTTTTTCCTGGGGTGTAAAATAGATAACAAGAAATGCAATATTTTTATAGGTCGCTACAGAGATTATTCTATCAAAGATATTCGTGACATGGCGTGGAATATGCGGCATCAAATTGCCCAAGGCGAAGACCCACGCAGAAAAAGAATAGAAGAACAACTGAAAGAAAAAGAAACGCTGGGTGAACAGGTAAAAGTACTGTTCCCGCAATATATGGACAAATATTCCAAAATATACAAGAAGCCACGAACCCAGGATTCTAATTGGGGGCAATATAGATTATATTTAGCGCCTATGTTTGATAAGCTGTACATACGCCAAATAGAAGAAAAGCATGTAATGGACGCCTATGCCAAGTGGGTAAAGAAAACGTCGTTCTCAACCGCGAACAAAGCGCTGTCTCTGTTCTCTAATTTCTGGGATTGGTGCGAAATGTATAAATACGTAGATCGCAATACAAACCCATGCAAGTATGTCCGCAAAGGTTCAAACAAAGTTTATAAGCCACAAATACTGGACCAAGACGGTTATCGTGCATTATCGCATGCGCTGGATGTTGGGCCCCAGGTATCTAAAATGCACCCACGGTTATTCAATGCGTTGCGGGTGCTGATGCTGACTGGGTGTCGTGCGTCTGAAATAACCGGGCTAGAGGTAGAAGAACTTGCGCTTATGCACAAGGTAATACACCTGAAAGACAGCAAGACCGGCGCCCGGGATGTAAAACTGTCTGATGCGGTTATACCATACTTGCAGGCTGCGCTGGATGAAGCAACCGCACTGGGCAGCAAATATGTATTCCCAGGTGTTGGGAATGAGCACAGACCAATAAACAACATCCGCAAGCCATTTGAATGGGCACTGTCATATGCCAAGCTGCCACATATGCGAATACACGACCTGCGACATTCGTTTATCAGTATGGGTGCAAATATCGGTGAAAATATAGCTGCCATGAAAGAAGCGGCCGGACATTCCCGTATAACCACCACCGAAGGATATACCCACATCATGGACAGCAGCACCTATCGTGCCATCAATAACGTTGCAAATGCAATATGTGCCTAAATGGTGCATGTTGCATTTCAGTAAAATAAAAATAG
The DNA here is from genome assembly GCA_017522445.1 of Alphaproteobacteria bacterium. Classification (GTDB taxonomy): domain Bacteria; phylum Pseudomonadota; class Alphaproteobacteria; order Rs-D84; family Rs-D84; genus Enterousia. The sequence goes on along the minus strand of JAFWZK010000026.1, from coordinate 1,660 downwards.
GTTCTGTAAAACCTCTTTTGATTGGGGGTAACGGCGACCTCGACACCTTGTTACACACAGGTTTGAAAAATTGGTTCGCAGGTTCGCACTTTGGGCGTTTTGGCAGTAATTACAATATGATAAGTGCGAACCTGGGGTGCGAACCTGGTTCGCACCTAAGAACACATTTCCTTATAAATCGATTATCGTTTTTCTGGCAAACTATATTTGCGGCCTTTGTTTTGACCGGTGGCAACCAAGAAACCTTTGTTAACCAATGCGACAAACAGTTGGCGTACGCGCTGTGGCGACTTGCCCGTTATAGAAATTGCGTCCGCAGCAGTAACATAACCCATCGTACATAACTTTTCAGCCATAGCGATAAAGAACGTCCGTTCTGTTTTGTTCAGGTCGTCTATATTCAAATCGCTACATTTATCGCTAGTTATATCGCTAGTTTTTATTTCGGGATTAGCGATATTTATAACCATGTCGTCACCTTTCAGCGAATTGTTTTCACCCAGCAACAGATTTCCAAAGAACAAGTTCAGGTATTTATAGGTCCGTTTGATACCGCGCGGTATATTTTCATAGTTGGCACGAACCAAGGCATTGCGAAAATATTCTGCATAATCCTTGAATAATTCGTTATCAGCAGCAAAACCTTTATTGCGCAGATACTTGATTGCAAATACGGCGATTGTGCGCGTATTGCCTTCGCGAAATGGATGAATTTGCCACAGGCCAGACACGAATTGCGCGATATGTTCAACTTGCGCACGTGTGTTAAGCGTACTGTAATTAAAACGTTCTTCGCGGTCAAAGTCGTATTCCAGTGTTGGCATAATGTCCATATGGCTGGCATAGTGCACAGTGTCCCCCATCAGCACGTTTTCTGCCTTGATAATATCCTTGGTACGGACATTCCCAACCCAGTGTTCAGGCAATGCCGCATTAAACAAATACTTGTGAATAGACAGCAAAGTAGTCGGCGCAAAGGTAAAAGACGAATTGCTTAACAGTTCTGCAATACGGTTGGAAACGGTGTCGGCCTCCCAGTATTCAATACCCAGTTCGTCACCCTCTGGGGTGCGGTAATACTGGCGCAGCGACTGATGAACTTCGTCATGACTCAGCTTGCCTTCGATATTATCACGCGCCACCTGGTACAGATAACGCGATGGTGTCAACCCATCAACCTGTTGCAGGCCAATGGCGATATCCCAATTACGTGCCTTTTCTTGTTTAGATGGCTCTTGGGCTGTTTTGTATTCGCTGATAAAATCTGAAAACTTTGCCATATCTTTCATGCCTTACCCTATTGATTATATCCAAGAAATACAAAAATTCCAGTTATTTAATGGGTCCTGTGACGGGCGTTTCATATACGGGTAACGGCGACCCCGCCACCTTGCTACACACTGATAAAAAAACAAGACCGCATGCCGCAATTTGTAAATATTGTGTGCTAAAATCAAAAGATTAACTGCAGGCGTGGGTGCGGTCTGTGCCGCAGCAAAAGCCGCACTATCTAATTTCATAAATCAGAATTGATTTCATGTTGATTTCAATATTGATTTCATAGGTAAGGAAAGTAGTAGTAGTAAAGAAAAATAAAAGATAAAGAAAAGGTAGTGAAAGAAGCAATGCACAAAAAATTGTTGAAAACTTACGTAAAACT
>JAFWZK010000025.1 GCA_017522445.1 Alphaproteobacteria bacterium | reverse complement strand
TACCACGAACATTTGTACTGCCCCCCAGGTCAGCACTGCCCCCGATGATATCAGCCCCCGCATCTATCAGACCATTTAAATACATCCCCGACAGTTCACGTGTTGAAATCCATTGTCCGACCGGGGGCAGCACGACATTTGGCAACTGTTCATTAATTTGGCTGTTCGTTGTTGTTACCTGTTCCATTGCGACATTACGCCACAATTCTTCACCGATGGTCGAGATATTATTTTGAATCATCAACATCATTTCCGGATCCCCAGTGAAAATCCATGTGCACGATGCGAGCCCGCCAAACTAGACCCCGCCCCAATTTGTGTTTTGCATTGAATGAACACAGGCGCATCAGATTTCTGTGCAATTTCGATTACACGGTTTATACGTGCGACATCATTACCCGGCACAGACAACACCTGCCATCCTGCGGCGGCCATACGTTCGGGCATATTTATATCTGTCTGTGCAATCCCATCAATACTGACCCCATTATCATCCCACAGCAGAATCAGGTTATTTAATTTGTATCGACCCGCCAAGGCGATTGCTTCTTGGGCGACCCCCTCCATCAAATCCCCGTCCGAGCATAAACAGTACACACGCGAATCGGTTTTATTTATTTTTTCTGCCAACGCCATACCCACGGCATTACCGACCCCCTGCCCCAGTGGCCCTGTTGTTGCATCGACCCCCGGCGTACCATATTCAGGATGTCCGGCCGGTCCCCCCAGTTTACGAAACTGATTCAAATCGCCCACATTATATCCAACGAATCGCAGCACCGAATACAGCAATGCACTGCCATGTCCGGCGGACAAAACAAATCTGTCCCGGCCACGTCGAACAAAGTTCGCAAACAGTACCGTGACAACATCTGCCGCCCCCAGCACGATACCAACATGTCCACTGCCGGCCATACGCACTGCATGAATTGCCCATGCCCGCACAGCACGTGCCATTTCTTTTAAATCTTTGGAATTATACATCATGTGTGATATTATATCATAAAAAAAGGGATATATAAAATGTTAAAAATATGGACAGACGGGTCATGTCTGGGCAATCCAGGCCCGGGCGGTTGGGGATTTATTGCGACCGATGGGAAAAACATCGCCGAACGCAGCGGTGGCGAAGACAATACAACGAACAATCGCATGGAATTAATGGCGGTGATACGTGCATTAACTGCGGCCCGCCGCCACAGCGAAATTGAAATTCACACCGACAGCCAGTATGTAAAAAACGGCATGCAAACCTGGGTAAAGAAATGGAAGATAACAATTGGCGCACTGCCGGCAAAAAACCGGTCAAGAACCAAGACCTGTGGCAACAATTGGACGAAATTGCATCGACCAAGCAGTTGCATTGGGTCTGGGTACGTGGTCACAATGGCAACGCGATGAACGAACGTGTTGATGAATTGGCACGCACCGCCGCCGAAAGATTCAAGTCCACCCCCGCATAACCCAGCACCACAGCAAAGTTCCCCTCTGCTCGGGCCGGTCTAAAAATCCACCACACCCACACAATTCCACACTTAAACACTCTTGCCTGCCACCAAATTTTAACACAGCGACACCACACCCCGTCCCCCACAGAATGCGAATTTTGGGTTCAGATTAACACTTATCAAAAATCCCCACTGATCCATCACCCATTTGCGAAAATTGAAACTGCACGCCCATTTCAGCCACCCTGCGGCGGCGGCGATTTGACTGCATGCCCGGTGCGAATGGTCGTTATATTTCCAAATATTGCCCAGTCTTTGTTTAATTCTGTACTTTCCCCGTTTTCTCATCAGTATAAATTTTGGAAAGTGCCTGTATCCAATAAAATTGACCCCATACGATACCGGGGCCACATTACATTTTGAAAACACCAAATCCAGGTTTTCTTGCACAAAATTCTCCAGTTGTTTTGCCAAGACATGCAATTGTTTTTTATCATTTCCGAACAGACAGAAATCATCGCAATACCTGATATAGTCCCGCCATCTCAGTCGATATTTCACGAACGCATCCAGTTCATTCAGATACACATTCCCCAGCCATTGACTGGTTAAATTTCCGATTGGCAGATTTATTCCATTTCCCCCTGACCGGACGATATTTTCCATCAAGCATATGATACGATTATCATTAATTTTTCGTTTAATAATTTTCATCATAATATCATGATTAATACTGGGAAAGAATTTTCTGATATCACACTGCAGCACATACTTATTTCTTCGTATAAAGTGCATTACTCTTTTTGACCCTGCGTGCAGCCCCCGCCCTGGGATACATGCATAAGAATCCCGAATAAACATTTTATGCCAAATTGGCCCCAGCACATTTATCAAGGCATGTTGCACGACATGGTCAGGATACAGTGGCAGCATATAAATCTGTCTTTCTTTTGGTTCGAATATTGTAAAGACGACATATTTTGACGTACGAAAATTTCCATTTATCAAATCCTGCTGTAATTTCTGCAACAATTCTGTTTTATTTGCCAAGAACTGTTGCACCATTGCCTTGGACTTTTTACTTTTGACTGCTTTTTTTGCGGCCAGTTCTAAATTTTCCATAGAAATAAATTTATCCCACAGATTTTTATACGTTTTCACGACTTATTCCTTTGGTTGCGGTATTTTTTTTACAATTAACTGGATTGCCACGCGGGGGCTGCGGAAAGTGGGAATATGACCCCACACGTGGCAGTTCAGTTAATCTATGACATACGGATTATGAAAAGGAATAATACTTATCAATTCTGACGACTGTTCCTTTGAACGGTATATTTTCCCGTGCGGCCTGTATTTGGTCGCTCAGGACAGAACTGCCTGTAAATGCGACAAAGACATCATCATCCATTACAAATTGGATTTGCAGACAATCTGTACCTTCTTTACGTTTTGACTTGGTTATTCTGAAATCTGTGACAACGATTTCCCGGTTCAGAATTTCATCCAATCGTTTTTTCTTGCCGGGCATTGGCAGTTTATCTTTGGCAAAGTTTGCGAATTTATCGCATTGGCTGACATTTATTGCCTTGATTTCATCCAGTGTCATACTTTTACCCTTGTATTTTTTGTTTACATTCAATCGGATATCCCGGACGTTCACCAAGATTCATGATTACATCATCACGTTTCCTGATTACTAGCCCAGATATCCCCTGCGCTTTGTTTTCGACTTTTGCATGCAGATTCTTCGCACACTCAGTCAGGCCGTACCATCCCGCCTTTGATAAAGAAGGCCTAATAAAACAGATATTTTTTATATCTGAAAAGTGCCATACGCACTTTGTCCCGCAGGTTGGCGAAACTTGTTCCTTTTCACACCAAGTACCCTTCCCAAGGAGCCCGCAGCCGCAAACACGGACGCCCGAAACCGGCGACCATTGTCATTGTCGTTGTGGACGTTGTTGCCACAGTTGTTCGCGCAATTAGACGCACAATTGGACGCATTCCCGTTGTCGTTGTTGAACACCCACGGGGACGCGGCAATAAGAACCACGACACCACTGCTTACGACGATACAGCCCATTCCCATTTTTACGTGGGAATCTGCCTGTGATTTATTCTGTATTGTTATAAATCATTATAATCTCCATTTGTTGTTTCCATTGGGGGCGGGGCGCCGCCCCCAAATCCCCCACCCTGATTTCCGGCCCATGTGGTTTATATCCACATGGGCAATTCCGATTTCCGGTTATCAATCGCCCGCAGCCGCAAACACGGACGCCCGAAACCGGCGACCATAGTCAGAGTCGTTGCGGACGTAGGCGCCACAGTAGTTCGCGCAATAAGACGCACAATTGGACGCAGCCCCGTAGCCGTAGTGGACCACCCACGGGGACGCGGCAATATATGGTTCGGTCATCTTGCAATAACAATATTGACCACCCGCAGACGCACCCTCTATCGCATCATAATCCGCAATCAAACCCGTATAATATCCATCTGCAGTGTTTGCTGGCTTTATATTTGTGCATTTTGATACGCCATTAACAATCCCGTATGGAAACACCACCTGCCACGTGCCGGACGCACCATTTACCTTCGTATAACTGGTACCAGCAACCCCCAGATTCGCCGCCAAATCCGCAGATGTCGCAATTACACCCGACGGATTCGATACATAGTGGGGCTGAATAACAACGTCAGATGTAAAACTGTATGTAAATGATGATGTGGTATACGCATGTTCAACACCATCGATGTACACTGACCAACCACTGATTTTATACCCAGACGGGGCCGTACACGCCGATGTTAATGTCGCAGGGGTAAATGACACGTTATAATTCGCAACAGCATCCGCCGGCAATGTACCGCTTTCTGTACCCGCACCGCACGAATACACAACATTATATGTCGTTTTGACACATGTTTCCGCATTCGCCATGCCAATAATAGACACAACCGCAATGCACAGTGTCGTTATTTTTATCCCTTTCATCTTTGCTTCCTTTCTTTCATGTTTTTTTGTTTATGTGTCCCTATTCCCACTGGGCAACCAGGCGTATATTCCCGGGTTCCGTCCATGTATATGTGCCACCAGATGCAACCGTGGTGCCCGTGTCATTGCCAAATGCATCTGTGATTTTATACCCAACAAACGTTGTACCCGCCGCCGCTGTGCACACCGTGGGGGACGGGGTAATGGTGCCACCAAACGTGGCATTAACATAACTGCTGACTGTGGTGCCATTATCACAAATATATGCACCACCGTATGCATTTGCCGTCCATGTCGCAACCATCGTCTTATCGGTGGTGTATGTATAACTGTACGAACCGCCTTTGCTGATACTGGTCGAATCTATCTTCCATCCGCTGAAATAATACCCAGGTTTATAACAGGTACCCGCACGATATGGACCTGTATAGTACAACTTATACCGAACAGTATGCGATTCGGGTGGTGTGCCGGTCGCACCATCACCACACGAATATGACAATGTGTACTGGGCGGGCGGTTCGGGGGATACCTGGGCACCACCAGACCACACCGCACGCAGCCGAATATTCCCCGGCCATGCCCATTTGGTTGATTTGCCCGGGGCTAATTGTTCCCCCGTGTCATCGCCAAACATATCGGAAACAACATAATATTCCAATGTCTGACCATATGGATTAACGCATGACAAACTGGATGACGACTTGGGGGTAAAATTCGAATTATAGGTGCCAGTGGCATAGTCCGAACTGACGTACGTACTGCCCGGACAATAATTACACAAATACGCACCACCGTATGCGTTGGGTGACCATGTCGCGGTCATCGTCTTGTCCGATGTATACTTATAACTGTATGCCGTACCGGTGGTCAATGATGTCGAATCAATTTTCCAACCACTGAATGTGTACCCAGGATTTATACATCCCGCCGCACCATCAGGGCGATTGTATAAATCCCCCCACATCATTTCACGGGATTCGGGCGGTGTGCCGGTTGCACCATCGCCACAACTGTACGATAATGTGTATGATGCGGCGGGACATAACTGTCCCGAATTTGGGTTCGCATGATATGTGGTGTCATTATAATTTACATTTAATGTACCGTCCGATACGCCCAGAATCAAATCTGCATAGCATACCGTATCGCCATGCTTTACATTTATTGCAGGGGTGGTGTTTTTTGTCGCAAATAAATCAAATCTATACCCATTTGATGTATTCAAACTGGTAATGCCGGCACCGCACAACTCTACACAGTCGCCATTCGCATTGCGATAGCGGTTTGATTCCGGCCCCAAATATGCCGTGGTACCATCTGGGCATGCCGAATATGCCGACAACGGCATTAATACAGGTATAACAATATAAACATTTCTGCAACTCATTCCCATATCCCCCAATCAAAAAACCGCCCACATTCAGACGGTCAGGAGGTTGGAAACAATCCGATGAATTGTGCTGTTTATTCAATATATTCACAAGCCCTCCTGACCACAATCAGCCAGGAGTTTTCTTGTCATCTGGTCAACTATCAAATACAAAAACGCACCAAACGGCGCGTCCATATTTTCTTTCCCAGACGCATCGGCACGGGTTTCCAAACCCCATCAGCAGAACACCTGCTGACCCAACAATTATACAATATATTTATTTTTATTCCAAGCAAAAAATATTCCCCCCTGCGGCGGGGCGACACCCAGTACCGGGCCGGTCAAATCACCCGCAGATATTTCTTATCCACGAAATCCCAGTGCGACAATAAACATTTCCACGCTGTCTTTGCGTGAAGACGGCGGTTTTATATGATGAACCACATCAAATTTTTCTTTGATTTGCTTTAACAAATCTTGGGTTGTACCACCTGTAAACGATTTACATACAAATGTGCCACCTGGCTTTAACGCACGCAGTGCAAAATCAAACGCATATTCCAGCAACACCATCTGCCGAATATGATCTGTTTTTTTATGGCCCACTGTATTTGGTGCCATATCGGACACAATAACGTCTGCACTGCCTGCCCCGACAGAATCTGGTTCCATCCCCAGTTTATCTTCCAACCACCGCAACGCATCATCAGACGTAAAGTCCCCCTGATATGTTTCCACCCCAACAATTGGTGAAATTTCCAACAAATCCATTGCAAATATTTTCGACTTTGGGTACGTACGTGCGATATACTGCGACCACGACCCCGGTGCCGCCCCCAGGTCAACCACCACCTGGCCATTACGCAGGAACTTGAATTTTTCGTTCATTTCAATCAGTTTATATGCCGCCCGTGCCCGATACCCATCCTTGTGCGCCCGTGCGACATATGGATCTGCCGCCTGACGTTGCAACCATGCGACCGAAGACTTTTTCCCTGCAATTTTCTTGTTGGTTATTTTC
>JAFWZK010000002.1 GCA_017522445.1 Alphaproteobacteria bacterium | reverse complement strand
CACCTGCATCATCGCCGGCTTTTTTTGCGACTTCTTGAACCATGCGTGCCCCAACATTTTCCTGTGGGTCGGCCAGTGACACTGCCTTGGCGACAGTGACGCCATCCTTTGTTGCAACTGGTGCCCCGTATGATTTTTCGATAACGACTGTACGTCCCTTGGGGCCCATTGTAATTTTGACGGCATTGGCCAGCTTATCGACCCCAGCCACCATTTTATCTGTATCAAAAACAATATCTTTTGCCATGATTGTATTCCTTTTTATTCAATAATTCCCAAAATATCGGTTTCCTTGATTAAGACATAGTCTTTTCCATCCAGTTTAACTTCGTTTACAGACGGTGCCCATTTTGCGAACAGTACAACATCGTCTGTTTTGACGGTCATTGGTATTTTATCATCACCATTGAACGCACCGTCACCAGTTGCGATGACGCGTCCCCGTGATGGTTTTTCTTTGGCATTATCTGGAATAAGGATTCCGCCGGCTGTTTTATTTTCTTCTTCGATTCTTTCCAGCAGAACATAATTATGCAGTGGTTTGAACATTAATAGACTCCTTTGTAAACCATGTACGACTGATATAGTCTAAAATCTGTTGATTTCAAGTCCATATTTTAATATGGTATCCATGAAAAACAAGGGGAATGAAATGAAATACGATAAAAACAATGTATTTGCGAAAATGATACGTGGTGAAATCCCAACGAACAAGGTTTATGAAAACGAATACGCCATGGCATTTCATGACATAAATCCGATGTTTTCGACCCACGTTCTGGTTATCCCCAAGGGCCCATACCAGAATATTTTGGACTTTGCCCAAAATGCCACGGCTGCGGAACAGACTGGTTTTTGGGAATGTTTTGCCCGCACTGCTGAAAAGCTGGGCATAGATTGCAATTTCAATTGTTTGGCCAATGCGGGTGCTGATGCACCATTTGTTAAACAGTCTGTGTTTCATTTTCATCTGCATCTGGTATCTGGCGACAAGACTGGTGCCTTTCGTGATTTGGTTGCGGAATTTCACGCATGAGAATTACTGTCCGTGTTATTCCCCGTGCCAAGTTCAATCGGGTTGATGTTCAACCCGATGGTACGGTGCGTGTTCACACAACGACCGCCCCCACTGATGGCCGTGCAACGAATGATGTAATAAAAATGCTGGCCGAACATTATAATGTTCCCAAGACCAGCATTAAATTAATACGTGGTGCCACATCACGTGACAAGGTATTTGAATTCTAGAATTTTAATAATTGTTCTTTTAATTCATCGATTGATTGTGCAACGTTCGTTACATAGTCTTCAAAGTTTTCAATAAAACCACATTCCCACATAAAATGGATTAATTTTGCCAACGGATCCCAGAAATCAGTTGTATCGAAAAAGAACAACGGTTTTTTTGTTTCACCGATTTGTTGCATTGTCATAATATCGGTCAGTTCATTCAGTGTACCGATTCCACCCGGCATAATAACAAATGCATCTGACATTTCGAACATGCATTGTTTGCGTTCATTAACACCGTCTACGACATGTACCTGTATTCCCTGGTGTGCGGGTTCCTGACGTGCGATAACATCATCTGTTGAAACACCAATAACTGTACCACCGTTTTCCAGGGCCGCATTTGCCACGGCCCCCATCAGGCCGACATCGCCGCCCCCAAACACCATCCGAATACCGTTTTTTGCCAGCATTTCACCAACGGCACGTGCATCTTTTTCAAACTGTGGATTATTACCGAACTGGTGGCCGCAATATACCGCCACTGATTTTAATTTTCCTGACATTGTATTTCTTTTTCCTTTATTTTTTTTAATTATAGCATACAATACCCTAGCAATGAATCCAAATTTTGTCAAATTTATTCAAAAATATTCTGGGCATCGCTTGGCTGTTGCGGTCAGTGGCGGTGTTGATTCTGTGTGCCTGTTGCATTGGTTGGCAGAATTGGGAATGGACATTGTGGCGTTGCACGTGAATCACAAATTGCGTCCTGTCGCCGATACCGAAGCCGCATATGTTTCGCAATTATGTACACAGTTAAATATTCCATGTCATATATTTGAATGGACCGAAGACAAGCCGACCACAGGGCTAGAGGCCGCCGCCCGCACCGCCCGGTATAAGTTCATGACAGATTTTTGCAAAAAAAATTGTATCGACATACTTATGATTGCACACCAGGCCGATGACCAGATTGAAACGTTTTTGATGAACCTGGCCCGTGGCAGTGGTGTTGTTGGATTATCTGCGATGCGTTCTGTGTCGTACCGTGATGGTATCCAGATTATTCGTCCACTGTTGGACGTGTTTCGACATGAATTGATTTCGTACTGCGACCAACATAACATTCGGTATTTCAATGACGAAATGAATTACGATGACAAATATACCCGTGTTAAAATTCGCCAGAATCGTCATTTACTGAACGAAAAACTGGGTATCAGCGATTCACGCATTTTATTGGCAATTAAAAATTTGGGTCATACCCGTGATGCACTGGAATCGAACGTATCTGCCCGTGTATCTGATGTGCTGTATGATGGCTATGCATTATTTTCAGATTCTTTTCTGTTTGACGTACCGGGGACGATTGGTCTAAAGTGCCTGGGTACATTAATTCAAATAATTGGAGGGGATAATTATCAGCCACGATTGAATTCGCTGGAATTTGCACTAAATAAACTGCAAAACGAATGTCAGTTTACTTTGGGGCATTGTACAATTCGGCGGTTCAAAAACCAGATTTTAATTGTTCCCGAAGGTTCAAAAGCAAGTATCAGGAAGAAAAATGAAAAGATTAAAAGACTTCAAAGCCAGCAAAAAAAACAACAACTCTAATTTGGCAAAACGTGATAGTTCGAATTGGTTTTTAATAATATTTGGTGCATTGTTTTTTGCACTTATTGTGAATGTTATATCTGACACGGGGCGGATTATGATGCCTGGTTCGACTAATATGAACAACACCAAACCGATAGAGTTATCTTTTTCAGATGTATTGCGTCGTTCTGGCGACATTCAGACAATGAAGATTAACGGCAACGATGCATCTGGTACATTGTCGGATGGCACCAGGTATAATGCCACGATAACATATGACCCAGAAATGTTGGAAAAATTGGCACAATCTGGTGCATCGATAACCATTGACACATCACGTGGCTGGCTGGAAAGCGTTGCAACATTTGCACCACTGGCATTAACGCTGTTGTTTATATTCTGGATTTTACGTGGATTTCGCCGTGGTGGTGCGGGCGGCATCGGTCGCAGTTTAATGGCACAAAACCCGACCAAGATTGCCACTGGCAAACCCAAGACCACATTTGCAGACGTTGCCGGCATTGAATCAGAAAAGCAGGAATTATCAGAAATTGTAGATTTCTTGAAAAACAAAGACAAATATAAATCACTGGGTGCCCGTGTGCCACGCGGTGTGTTATTGTCTGGACAACCTGGAACCGGAAAAACATTATTGGCCCGTGCGATTGCAGGCGAAGCAAATGTTCCATTTTTTGCGGCATCTGGTTCGGATTTTTCTGGGATAATTGTTGGCTTGGGTGTTGCCAAGATAAAAGAAATCTTTGAAATGGCGAAACGCAATGCCCCATGTATATTGTTCATTGATGAAATTGATGCGATTGGTCAGAAACGTTCCACCCACTCGTACAATGACCAAGACCGCGAGCAGACATTGAACCAGTTGTTAATTGAAATGGATGGTTTTGCGAATGACACAGGCATAATTGTGATTGGTGCGACCAACCGTGTTGACATGCTGGATGCGGCACTGTTGCGTCCTGGTCGTTTTGATCGCCAGGTTTACATTGAATTACCCGACATGGCCGGACGCCGTGAAATATTGGACCTGTACGCAAAAAAGGTCAAGGTTGGCGAATCGGTTAACCTGCAGGATATTGCCCGTGGCACAACTGGTTTTTCTGGTGCCGACCTGGAAAATCTGTTAAACGAAGCGGCCCTGCATGCTGTACGTAATGGCCGCAGTGAAATCACCCCCGATGACATTGAAGAGGCGCGCGACAAGATAATTATGGGCCCACGCAAAGTACGCAAGATGCGTCCCGAAGACATAAAGTTAACCGCCTATCACGAAGCCGGTCATGCCTTTGTCAGCATGATGTACGAAGACATTGCCGACCCTGTACACAAGGCAACCATTATCCCCCGTGGTCGTGCCCTGGGCATGGTCCAGCATCTGCCAATTGATGACAAGGTTTCCATGACCCTGGCCGAGGTTCGTGCCAATCTGTCCATTGCGATGGCGGGTCGTTGTGCCGAAGAAATATTCTTTGGTGCCGACAAAATCACGACTGGTGCGGAAAGTGATATTGCCATGGCGACCCGTCTGGCACGTTATTCCATTACAACGGCCGGTCTGTCTAAAAAGGTTGGTCTGCCTGCGATTAATCAGGTTGGCACATTTGGCACACGTGGTGCGCTGGAAAATGCGTCTGAAAAGACTGCTGAACTGGTTGATTCTGAAATTCGTGCCTGGTTGGATACGGCACATGCCGACGCGACAAAACATTTAACCAGGAACAAAAAGACCGTTGAAAAACTGGCAAATGAATTATTGAACCGTGAAACATTGACGGGTACAGAAATTCGTGAAATTGTTTTTGGCACAGACGCTGATGCCAAACAGAAAAAACCGGGTCGCAAAAATGCAACAAAAACTAAAAAACAGTAAATTTGAACTGATTCAAATGCCACCTCAAAATACCCAGTCCGTGCTTTTGACTGTTGGTAATGAATGTGTAATTTTTGATCCATGGGGTCGTGCAACAGATTGGGAAAAAATACTATCTGAACGCGGGTTAACGCCACGTGCAATTTACGCGACACACGGTCATCCTGACCATATTGCGGCCGCCCCTGCCCTGGCCCAGAAATACGACATTCCCTGGTATTTGCACACTGGTGATTTCAGATTGGTTGGCTGGGGGAATGATTTGCTGGACTACTTTGGTCTGCCGAAAATCAGTATTGATGATGTTCGACCACGTGAACTGGAAATCATGCGCCATGAAATATTACCTGGCTTGATTATGGATGTTATTGAAACCCCGGGCCACACACCTGGGGGTGTTGCGTACTATTTTCCTGACGAATCCATGTTGTTGATTGGCGACACCCTGTTCCAGGACAGCATTGGGCGCTATGATTTGCCTGGTGGCGATTCTAAGATGCTGTTTCAATCTATTTCAAATATTCGTGGTATGAATTTGCCAGGACACACCGAAGTTGTACACGGTCATGGCATGGCGACCAGTATTGATTGGCTGCACAAACATAATCCATATTTTCACAATTAAAAATCCCCATTTTGGGGATTTTTTAATCAGTCCAGATTCTTCAGCAAAATGTCTTTTAATTCATTTGGCATCATACCGGTTGTTGAATATCCACAATCTACATGATGCACCTCGCCGGTAACGCCCGACGACAGATTGCTGAACAAATATATTGCCGCCCCTGACACATCGTCCAGCGTCATATTACGACGCAGTGGCGTAGTTTCTGCATTAAGACGCAACATTGCCTTGAACCCACCGACGCCACTGGATGCCAGCGTCATAATTGGACCTGCGCTGATTGCATTAATTCGAATACCATCACGCCCCAGGTCAGATGCCAAATAACGCACACTGCTGTCCAGCGCAGATTTTGCAACCCCCATAACATTATAGTTTGGCACAGACTTTTCCCCGCCAAAGTATGTCAGTGTAACGATACTGCCACCATTGGTCATCAAACGCGATGCCCGGCGTACAATATCAACCAGTGAATAAACGGAAATATCCATTGTATTCTTAAAATTTTCACGACTGGTATCGGCATATCGCCCTGTCAGTTCGTTTTTATCGGAAAAAGCGATTGCATGCAGCACCCCATCCAGCGTTCCCCATTCAGATTCTATTTTACTGAACAGACTGTCCATTTGTTCATCATTTTGCACATTACATTCCTGGACGAACCTGGCACCAATTGATTCAGCCAACGGTCGCACCCGTTTTTCCAGTGCGGGCCCAGCATAAGGCATTGCGATTTCCGCCCCCATTTCATGTGCACGTTTGGCGATTGCCCATGCCATAGACCAATCATTGGCCACACCTGTGATTAAAATTTTTTTACCCTGTAACAGCATGAAAACATCCTTTATTTGTTATTTTATTTGACAGACACAATATATCACGCAGTCCCCATATTCTGCAACAAATAAAGATTCCGGAAATTATCTGCCATTATTTTTGTTATACTTGCACTGTCTGGCGATTTCTTTTGCGCTGTTGATTGCGGCCTTTGGCCCACTGGCCACACAGTATCGTTCTGTTCCGCCTTTATCCATGCGTACAGTGATACGTGCATAGTTTATTGTTGGGAAATATTCTGGCCATTTATAGCACGCTGCACTTTTATCATACCCTATTTTGCACCCCAGGTTACATCCATTACAGGTCTGAAACACCTGCAGTCTGTTGGGATTTTCGCATCTATACTCTGTAATTTTTTGTTTAAAAGCTTTCTTTGATATTGGCAGGAACAAACATTGTTTACTGATTTTCCCCAGCATTTTTAATTTATTTTCATCAAGTTCATCTTGTTGTTTGGCGCGCATATCTATAACATATTGCACGATTTTATATTGACTATCTGGCACCTGGACCAGTTTTATTGTTGCGACACCATTTTTGACCATCCTCAGTTTACCTTGGTGGTAAAAGAACCAATTATCACCTTTACTCAGCCAGAAATCGCGGAACAGTGCGGCCCCATTATCCAATTTATATAAATTCTCGGTATTATTAACCAGGTCGATTACAAAGTCAGCCCCTGTTTTTTTAAGGTCACATGGGTTATCCAATATAATATTACTATCTTTATGCGACACCAAGATATTTTTCCAAATCCGCTTCCAAAACGTACTATTATTAATTGGCATACTTACTATGCTCCTTTCTAGAATGCGGGGACAAGTTAACACATTTTTTCCACTTTTCAAGACATTTAATATATTCAACAGAAACAGGCATCGCTTTTTTTGCGATGCCTGTAAAACCGATTCGTTTTTTTTATTTTTTCCAGAACGCGAATCCCCGACGTGCAGATTTTTCTTCACGTTGTTTTCTTTCTTCGATTGCCCGACGTCGTTCGGTTCGTCTTTCCTGGAATCTGCGTGCAGATTCTTCATCGCGTTGCACGACTGCGATGGTTGTTGCGGACAGTTTTCCATTTCGCACTTCCTCGTCGAATTCGACGACATCGTTTTCATTTAAGAATCTTATACCTGCGGCCTTCAGCGAACTTGAATGAACGAACACATCATCTGTATTGCCGTCTGCATTTGGTGTATCTGGCATGATAAATCCAAAGCACTTTTTTCCATTATACCATCTTACTTTTCCTTGACGCATAATCCAATCCTTTCCTTATGCTTGTTACAGTTCTGCAAGACACATTCAGAACCTTACCATATTTTGCCATTTTTACCACTTTTGTGCAAGGGGAATAAAAAGTTGCCCTCTATATATATTAGTTTACAAAAAAACACTTGCATAAATTCCGCCGGATGCATTATAATGTCTGACATAGAAAGGAAATTACCACTGTTGTTTTTTAACGG
Source organism: Alphaproteobacteria bacterium (assembly GCA_017522445.1). Lineage (GTDB taxonomy): Bacteria > Pseudomonadota > Alphaproteobacteria > Rs-D84 > Rs-D84 > Enterousia. The sequence goes on along the minus strand of JAFWZK010000002.1, from coordinate 1,261 downwards.
TGGTTAAAAATCGACATATTTGCAAAATATTTTTTCCCAGAAATCCGCATATTTCACATCCCCCCACGGTGCTGTTTTTCCACCACCGTTTATTTTCGGCAATTGGGTTTGTATTATCTGTTTTAATTATTCTTATTTTACCTGTTGCTTCGTCGTACGCAGCCGATCAGGCCCCTTGTGATGATTATTGCGAATGGTACAATGGTGGATGGAATTGCAGCGGTTCTGTTGATGCCGAGGCCGGCTGTGAAGACGGCAATGTGTTAACATGCTACTCAGATTCTGACTGTGGGAATTCCAACTATACATGTAACAGCAATGGTGTATGTTCCGACAGTTCCAGCAGCTCGTATTATTGCGAATCGGGCTATTATCTGGCCAACTATTCCACATCATGTGATCCATGTCCATCGGGATATTATTGTGGTGGTGGCACCTATGATTACAGCGGTTCTTCCCAAGGGCTAACAAAATGCCCTACATCATACCCGTCTTCCGACAGTATGAATTACAGCATCAATTATTGTTACAACACAAATTGTGGCACTAATATGTCTGGGCGAAACTATTATAACGGCACCAGCACCTGCTCTGGCACGGCCTGTAATAAATTATCCAATGCTGGTGCCACAATGTACATGAACGAAGGTCCATCCTGTACCGCCCCCAATTGCAGCATCGCAAATGGAACATGTTCATACAGCAGTTGTTCTTATACAAAAACCCATTACACCTGTCAGGGGAATTATGGATGTTCTGATTATAACTATCCAGATTGCAGCACATATTGTGCAAACAGCTGTGACGACTGGGGTTCCCCCACCAGTTATTCTGATTGCCAGTGTACCACGATAAACATCACTTGTAATTCTGGCTACAGCAAATCCAGCAGCAACACATGCGATTGCACAACCCCATGTACATCGGCTGCCAATCGCGAAACATCCAGCGGTTCCGAGGGTTGTTCTTATGATTGCACCAGTTCTATTGCCAACGCCGCATCCGCGACGTATTCTGGAACACGCTCGTACACCAATACATGCAGCAGCAATTATACAACTGGTGGTTGTAAATCGGCGGGCGCGTCATGTTCGGGCTGTTCTTCGTGGACACGCACCAGCACCGGCTCCTGTGGCAGCGGTTCATGCACATTGAACAGTTGCAATTCTGGTTATTACAAAGATGGGAATGCATGCTATTGCACAACCTCATGCACATCGGTGGCGAACAGCACCAGCACCACCAGCGGCACCGAGGATTG
>JAFWZK010000024.1 GCA_017522445.1 Alphaproteobacteria bacterium | reverse complement strand
TCGAGAGATTGGAAAATGCTTACGGGTCTTAAATTCTGCCTTTGCTCCATTGGTATCCTGTTGGGAGTATTGGTTCCGGTCAAGCACAAAAAGACTGTCGCAGCCGGGGCTTTCGGTGTCTTTCTTGCAACCTACATCCCGTGGTAAAATGTAGTTGTAAACCACCAGAGAAACCAATCTAATTTTACCGTTGATAGCCATTTCCTTGATAGCCAAATGATAGCAAAAGTTCGGCAAGCCCATAGGATAAGGATAATAGGTATCAGGAAAAATCAAATGGTATCAAATCCCCCAAACAAAAGCGTTTAGAATTAAGTTTCATTTTGCGAATTAGAATGTAGTATGAACAAGGATTGGCAAAAACCAGTTTCCATGTTGCGTACTGACGAAGATTATAAGAATCAAGTCCCTGTACTGGTTGATGTTAAAGCATACAACGATCATGCTGTTCTTGTCGTTAATGGTAAGGAATCCACCTTTTATAAAAGCAAGGAAGAAAAATCCATGGGCGAGTTTGGGCGTGTTTCTGTGGACTATGAAGGTGTTTTCCCAGACACAGATCGCTTAGCCACATTTAGTTTCTATGGTGATATTGCTAGCAAAACAATTCTGCAATTCGACCTGCATTTTGATGGAGAATATACGCTACATGATGGCAAAAGATTTACTATGGGACATTCATGCACGCCAACAAAAAAAGAGTATATTGGTGACAATTGGTCCGCAAATGCACCTTGGAACCATGACTACAAAATGCCAAACAAAATTGAAAAATGTATAACTACCATTGTCGATAAAGTATATTGTGATAATGAAGAATGCGATCGTTTATACATATTCCATAGTGGACATCATTATTTGACAGCTGAGGAAGCATTGAAGATTAGTTCGAATTGGGATTATTCAAACATGCGCCTTTATTCAAACGATGGTAGACTGGAAGAACATGAAAAGGATGCCTGCGAAGTTGTTGATAGGCTGTTTAAGTATATTGATGAGGCAGGATTAAATGACTCGCAGACAATCCAAGATGCGATGCTTGAGTGTGGTGAAGAATGTGATCCTGTATTAACGACTGGTGATCAGGGTGATTTTTTGATCCGTCTGCCAGAATCTGAAGCTTTGTTAAAGATTGCAAACAAGACAAAAAATGCCAAATTCCTGTCCGTATTCAATCCTAATTCCTATGCAAAAGCCGGTTACTGTTTGTTAAACATTATTCCATACAGTACAATGGAAAAGCTGGGTTGGGAGAACAAGGACTGTCACTATCGCTTATACTGTGGCGCACCAGAATTTATGGACTATGACCAATATTATGCGGTTGAAGTTTGTAATTAAAAAGAAAACCTGTGATCTTCACAGGTTTTTTTATTAGTCGCACAGGCGGTCATAGACGATGTTGTTTGCATCGATTTGTTCTATGGTTTCGGCTGTGTCGTTGGTGTAGTCCGCATATATCGGACGGTATAACAGGCAGTAATCACCGCCTGTTATATTTTTTGTGCAACCGCTGCACAACATCAGGATTATTAGCAACAGAATCCCTAGCTTTATTAGCCCTTTGTACGTTCTGTAAAACCGTCTTAGTCTGGCGTGCTTTTTCATTAGTCTTTCCTTTCTTTATGCCGATTAAATAAGCCAGCGCAACCGCACCGGCAACTATGTATGCTTTATATTTGTTCCAGTATTCTTTTATGCGCATCGTATGCCCTCTAACAGTTGTTCTTTGGTGTATGGCATCTGGCCGTTTTCGTGCTGAATAATGGCCTTTACCAGTGCCAACATTGTGTCGTTGTCAAACAGGTTCAGTTCCGATCCGGACCCAAAGCCGGTTTGATGGCACACGCTTTTGACGTATGCTGCGGTGTCATTCTCAAATGATGGAGCCCACCGTCTGATTATGCCTGATACTGTGCATATGCCGTATTTGGTCTGGTATACTTTCAGGACCCTGGCCAGCGCACGAATACCCCATTTTGGTTCTGTAAATATGCAGAATTCGCCATCTGATGGTGGCAAAGATAAACCGGCCCATTGTGTGCCGGTGTATCTGATGTTCCCTGGATTGTTGTTTCTTATTCCCCTTGGTGGTTTGCGTTTCATTTCTTTTCCTTTCTTTCGAATAAACTTGTTATGTTTTCCCCCAATGCCGCAGCTACGAACAGTGCGACTATTTCAACCCCAAATCCGCATGCTGCCAGCACGACTGCCGTTATGCCGAATAATGCACACGCATATCGTTTGGCTGATGGATTTCCGTTCTTGTCACTGAATATCTTGGCTATATATGTGATTGCATTTTTCATCCGTTTGCCCCTTTGATTAAGATTTTTACGTCCCCACGTATCTCGTACAGGGATTCCTTGATTATCTTTAAGTCGGATTCCAGGGTATCGGTCCTGTGTTCCAGTTGTGCCAACCTGGTGTTTACCGATGCGTGGTGTGATTCTGCACGAACCACAAAGCCGACCAATGCCGCCATCAAGCCATACAAAAGTCTGCCGTCCACTCTCATCTTGAATCCCTCTCGTTCTTGTTGTTTAACCATCGGTTGCCTCCCTTGGTCTGGTTGCCTCTATACTAGTTTTATAGCCAGAACTGTTCATTGTGTGCCGGCAGGATTTGATTACCCACTTGCCCCTGAATTCAGTCCGTCCAACCTGTATATCAATCACACTTTCTGCCCCCAGCATTGGGTTGCCTGGCATTTCAACTGTCAGTGCGTATGTGCCATCTGCTATTTCATTCAGTTTGGCCTGGGCCTGCAGTTGTGCCTGTTGTTGGTTGCTGTATGTGTCCCTTAGCTGATATGTTGGTGGTGATGTGCCAACTGTGATTTCTTGCTCTTCGGCTTTGTTCACGTCATAGTATTTTGCCGATACTTTTCCGTATTTATTCCTTTCCGTTATTCGCAGGCGCATGCTGGACACCGTGGTTACCGGTATCGTTGGCAATGGCGATCCGTCTGGGAATTTGCCAGTCATCGGATCTATAAACATCAGTTTGCCACCTGCAATCTTGATTGCTGCGCCATAGTCGCTGGCCAACCTCTGGATAAATGCGCAATCGCTTTCTTCGGTCTGATCCACGTGGTCAATCTGAATGCCTGCAAAGGTGGCAGATATGGCAGCCGTTATACCATACCTGCCGGCGATGGTCTGCACAATGTTGGTCAGGGTTTTCTTGTCCCAGGATTCTGTCTTTGGGGCTTTGAATTCCCCCATATCGTGCAGGTTCGAGTTTGATGCACGTGCGGTTATGGTTAACGTCTGGGGCGATGCGTTCAGTTCTATTTCATCTGCAACAAACTGTCCCATCGGGTACAGTTCATCATACCCCATCGCAACACTTAGCACGGCACCAGACGATGGCAGTGCGAATGCTGAATCTCGGTCGTCCAGTTCCATTGTCATCGTATCGGACACAATTCCGATTTCATCGCTGATACTTAGCGATATCAGACGGCTATGTATCAGTTCGGTTATGTCGTTATCGTCCGCAATGATTTTGTATTTCGGTTTCATTGCCACATCTTTATCTTCTGCTTGTTTGTGTCTTGGACTATGTCGGGCAGTGTTATTTGAACGCCTGCCGGCAGGACCGCATCATATCCGGCCAGATGCCGGTTCTGGACCAGAACCTGTTCCAGGATGCCGGTGGTCTTGCCATAATGTTTCCAGACGATATAGTCCAGGGTTTCGCCATCTTTACTTGTGTAAATTGTCATAATGCACCCACCACTTGTTGAACGATCCCCAGCGCACCGGC
>JAFWZK010000023.1 GCA_017522445.1 Alphaproteobacteria bacterium | reverse complement strand
TTGGCAATAAAGTCGGTGCGCAGTGTCTCTACACCGGAGAGCTCCTCAGCCATCTGATTAAAGCAATGTGTTATCTCAACCAGACTTTCATCAACTCCAAAGCTGCCTATGTTTTCAACCCGAGCATTCAGATCCCCGGAAACTATGCGTTTTGCTGCTTCCGAAATGCGCTTTGCTGAGCGCTCAACTGTCAGTGAACGTCTGATGCTGTCAAAGATAGAAAAAAGCAGACTTATAAATGCCTCTATTCCAAACGAAGTTGCGACTGCAGTGGCAGAAACAAGGCGTCAAGAATTGATTGATATAATCGCATCTGATGATGTTTTATTTGCACAGGTACAAGACTTTGAGAACCTTTCTGTTGCAGATAAACAATCTTTCTTGCAAAATGTTCATTCAAAATTAGATGATGTAACACATAATGTAGGTTGGGCTCCCAGAGTCAGTGTTTACGACGACCCAAAATCAAGTATAGTGGCGAATGCAGCAAGACAATACAACAATAGCCCTTTAGGTAGACAACTAAATGCAAATGAAGTTTTGAACACGATTGTTCATGAGCAAAGTCATTTAGTTGATGATGCTGCTGCCGATTTGGGGATGTTAGGTGCCCAAAAAGCAAACATAGATATACAAAAGGCAGATATGACGACTCAGTGGGAAACGTATTGGGATTGGAATACATTTGCCCCAACAGAAAAACGATACCTGCCTATAGAAACAGAAGAAGTGTATCGGGCTGTTCCTACAGAATACTCTTCGTATCAAGTTGGAAGTGTAAAAGAATCAGCGCCCACTCATCAAAACCTTGTTCAGCAAATCATTGAACGTCGTGCCGAGATGCAGTAAATCCAAAAATTGGTAATTTTTATTTACTTACTTTTGTAAAGCATCATACCCCTTTGTAAACCTTTGTCATCCTTCGCAAGCTTTTGCGGAAAAATATATAAGACACATAACAGGTACATACTAGATAATATCCCACCGCCCGAATGGGCGGGGTTTTACTTTTCACGTTCGCGTTCGTGTTGGCGTTCGCGTTCCAGTGTGCGGCTGTTAAATATTTCGCGAAACTGTGGTGCCTGTGATTGTGGCACCGGTGTCTGTGGTGTGCCGGGGGCCCAGTCCATAATTTTTCGGCGAATTATGTCCATGCCATTTTGAATCTTGGTATTGGCATCTTCGGTCCAGGCGGCACGTTTTTCGGGTGGGCATTTGATATATTCGTTCGTGTGTGCAACCGAAGTCATTTTGATTTTCATCTTGCGAATATGTTCAAATGTTGCATACCGAACATAGTTCGTTGCCATATTATTTACAGGTATTGCAAATATGGCGTCCCGCAGTGCGTCCATCGCCGCCAACCATGCCGCCCCCAGCGTTCCGCCATCCAGCCATTTCAGCAGTGACAGCCCCGAATACAGAACGCCTATGGCGTTGTCTATGATTTGCTTGTCTGCGTCTGTCAGTTGGCACGCATCAAATTCGGCGGCCGATTGTCCCGACAGCATTGCCAACGTTTTTTCAAAGTCAATGTCCATTTTTTATATTTCCTTGGTTTATTATTATGCCGCGTTTTGGAATTGCTGACCGATAATCCACATTTGCATACGTTTCTGCATTTTGATTTGCAGTTGTGCATGTTGTGCAATAACCTTTTGTTCTGCCTGTGCCAGGGATGCTTTTTTCTGGGGTATTGACAGTGCAGATTTTTCTTTATCTGTGGTCATGACCGGAATTTCAGACTGCTTTTTTGTATCACGCAGTGTTGGAAACGCACCAGATTTTGCCTGTGGCTGCACAGCGGGCCGGGGTGCATATTGCACATCTGGTTTTTGCTGTGATGCCTGGGCCAGTTGTGGCTGTACGGCCGGATTTAATTGTGGCTGCGGTATTTGTTGCTGCTGTTTTTGCAGTGCAGCCATCTGTTCAGGTTGCATCGTCTGTTGTGGCGATTTTTCTGGCACTGGCAATACTGATTTTTCTTTATCTGCGGTCATGACTGGAATTTCAGACTGCTTTTTTGTATCACGCAGTGTTGGAAACGCACCAGATTTTGCCTGTGGCTGCACGGCGGGCTGGGCCGAATATCGGGTGTCTGTTTTTTGTTGTTGCATGGCGACCATTTGTTCGGCCCGGTCATTATACTGTGCCAGGATAATATTAATGGTGTCCATCGCAGTGCGAATCATATTTATGCCATGTTCACGAATCTGTTTTGCTTCGTTTTGATTTGGATTAATTGCTTTATCACGATTTTTGTGTGTCATGATTACTTGGGACCAGTATGGTTTATGTGCGGAAAATACGTTTTTCAGATACTGTGCCGCCAGATTTTTATCATTTTTTGTTTTAATAAATGAATCGCATTGCCCCAGTGCGGTTTGCCATGCCCGCCCCAGCGAGTGTTTGTTCGTCCAGTTAACCCATGTGAATCCTGCGAACAGTTTCATATATGCATCGGCCAGCATTTTTCTGTCATCCTTGCTGACACGTTTTTGTATTTCTGGGGTCAGTTTTATCATAAATTTTTGTTGTAAATCTGCGATATTTGTTTGTGTTGTCATGATTGAACCTCTTGGTTAAAATACTGGGGTCCATCCCACAGCAATATTATATAGGTCGCCTGTCATATATTTTCAAGGGGCTGTTGTCAAGAAAATTTATTTTTTGACATATGTCCTATTCTGGTGCAAGAATACAGATGTTCATATCGCAACAACATACTGTTGCCAATAATGGGCGGTATGGGTATGAACCCGCATCTTGCCAATAATGGGGGTGTGGCATTTCATCGAAAACCAAGGAGTTAAACAGATGAAAAAAACATTAAGTGCAGCAGTTGCATTGTCGATTTTCGCGGCACCTGCGATTGCAGCCAACCTGGAAAATCCATTGTACATGCCAAAACAGGGTACTGGATATTCCAAAACATCTGCGGGTGTAATGTACAAAATCGCAGATGATTCAGACGCACATGTTACCAAGAATCATGATGGCGCAACAGAATTTCCAATCTGGCGTGTTCACGAAGAATTGGGATACGGTATCTTGGACAACCTTGAGGCGTACGCGAAGTTCGGTTATACCCACGACGGCGACATTGATCGCAAGGGTATGCACCTGGGGCGCGCCGGTTTGAAATATCGTGCCATTGACACAGACACAGGTTGGGTATGGGACCTGTATGCAGATGCCCAATTGGGCGGAATCAGTGAAATGTCTGGTTCGTATACTGCAACCGGTTTCAATTATGATAATTATTCGAATGGTCGCTGGGGATTCCACGTTGGAACCCAGGTGGGCAAAGCATGGTCTAAATTCAGTATGGCTGGATTCCTGGAAGTTTTGCGTACATTCGGCAACGACAATAACAAGATTGATATTTCTCAATCACCATTGGCCAGTTTGTCGGCATTGGGGATGCCTATGGAAATTTCAGTCGATTTGAAATCTACAACCGAAGTTAACGCAGGTTTGAAAATGTTCTATCAGTTGGATGACCGCTGGTCATTCGGTGGTGGTCTGACATACAAACATCACGCAGACAACGGTGTCGAAGGTTTGGCAACAGATGTTCCAAATCACCCGATGATTGCTGGTACAGTTGCGGGCCTGGAACAACAGTTGGCCGATATGGACGATGGGTTTGACGAATACGTTGTTAATTTGACAGCGGCATATCAGATGACCGATATAACCCAGGTTGCAGTATATGGTGAATACACATTTGATACTGCACACGCACAATCTCAGAATGGCACAGATGTCAAGGCTGAATTGGGTGTACGCCTGAATGTTCAGTTCTAATTTGGAACGAAAAACAAATAAAAATAACATATATTGGACAAATTCCCCGGCGTGCCGGGGATTTTTTACTGTTTGGTAAAATAAATTGATAAGTCGCACAAATATTTTCTGTGCTTGGGAATTATGAACACTTGCACGTTTGGCACCAAAATGATATAATAATACAAAAGAAATATGGGAAAGGCATGAAAAAGACAAGCATTTCTGCCGTGTTGACTGGTGTACTGTTGGGGCTGCCGATGGCGGCTGGTGCTGCGTATCCGGCGTATCCGACATACCAGACGGCCGGTTCGAATGGCCAGATGATGTATTTGCCGTCTGCCAACAGTCAGGTTGTATCGGTTAACGGCGTGTCGCAAACGTACGGTAACGTTGTTGCGGCCCAGCCGACACGTGTTACGGGGGGATTGCCCCGTGTGGGATCGGCCCAAACCGCCGCCGGTCGCCAGTATTATCAGCCCGCCGACTATGACAGATTGGCGGACAGTGGTCTGTACGTTGGGTTGTCTGTTGCATACACTGCATCACTGATGGGGTCGATGTCGGCGGATTATACCGGTGAAAAGGATGCCTATACGGTCCCCGGTGCGTTCCAGGATGCGGACTTTGATTCTGATACCATGATACCGCTGCAGGTTTCTGTTGGTGCGGCGATTAACAACGATATTCGTGTGGACTTTTCATATCTTCGTTATTCGGGCATGTCGTATCCCAATACGGTTCAAACGTCTGATGGTGCGGGCGGTTTTGTTACGGCCCAGGTTGATGGTGGTGCGATTACTGCGAACGCCACGATGCTGAATATATACTATAACATAGATTCCTTTACGGGGTATTTGGCGGGCGGTTCATTGCGTCCGTATGTTGGTGCGGGTGTTGGTATATCGCTGAACACGATTGCAGACTATGTTGTTTATGACAACACGTTTTATTCTGTTATGGATCCGGCGTATGCCTGGGCGGGTCAGTTAACTGGGGTATCTGACATATATGCGTATCACAATGGTGGCACATCTGAACAGTTGGCCTTTATGTTGGAAGGTGGGCTGACCACAGAATTGCAGGGTGGTTTGAAATTGGACTTTTTTGTTCGCTATGCCAATTTGGGCAAGGTTAAAAACTCGGGCAGCATTGTGTTAAGTCAGATTGAATGGCTGGGCGATGGTGCCGGGGGCGAGTACGAAGCACCATACGACAGTGTATTCCACTATACAAATTGGTACGAGAGTGGCCGTCTGGGTATGGTTGATGCAGGCGTACGTCTAAGATTGCAGTTCTAGGGATTATATCGCATACCGGGCATTTGTCCGATTATGTTGACAGGGATTCGGGGATACACATATGAGATACATAAATTCAATCCTTTTTTATTCATTATTATCGGCATTGGTTCCGATGGTTGCATCTGCTGGTATTCGCGTTGGGAACCTATCGCGTTCAAATGCCGCCGGCTATCAACAGGTGAACCAGGCACGTTTTCAGGCGGACCAGGCCGCCCAGGCGGCTGCAGAAACTGCGGCTGCTGCTGCGGTTCCCCAGGGGGGCGAAAACGGTGCGTTGGTGACCAGTTCACAAACAGAATCTGGTCAAATGGAACGTTGTTCCATGATTTATCCCAATGGTGAATTTGCATGGTCGCGGCCGACATTGGGTCTTGGGATTGGCGGTGCATCTACCTGTACGGCGGTTGTTGAAATGCGTGCAATTGGTGCGGGGCCGAATGGTGGTGATTTGGTTGTGGCACGTGGGAATATTGCGGCCGGCGACAGCGTTCGTTGCAACATATCGGACTTTTCTGAAATGACATGGTTGCCTGCAGCGGCCCAGGTCGAGTTTCCCGCGGATTCCGAACCCACCAAGGACGATGTCATATCTGTTATGAACCAGGAACAAAAGCAAAATGCAGGCATTAAAATTGCTGCTGGTGCGGTGTTGGGTGGACTGGGGGGCAACATGGCGGGTCAGAACGAACCCGGCAGTGACAGTCTCCTGGGCGGTGGCCAGTCCAAGACCAAGGGAACAATAATTGGTGCCCTGGGTGGTGCGGCACTGATGGCGGGCAATGCCTTTACTGGCAAGGTTGCTGGTGACATGATTTTATCGACTGGGGTGAATGCGGCTGCGGGTGCGGTTATGGGCAACATTATTGGCAGTGCTGATTCTGTGATGCAGATTGAACCATGCACGGTTGAAGGCAGAGAAACAACATGTCTGTGGGGGGTTGTTGAAAAGACATCGCCTTTGAACACGGGCGAAGTCGCATATGTTTCCGCCACGAATATAGACCGTTTTCGTGTATGTAAATTAGACCCGGAGAATCCGACCCAGGAAATCTGCATTAACAAAGATTTAACACATGTTGTTGTCGCCGCGTACACGGATGATAAGGGTGTTGTAAAAAAAAGCAAATCTGACGGTCATCCCATGGGCTTGGTTGATATGTTTGCCGAGGGATTCGTACTTGTTCCGCCTGAGGACATATATTGCTTTGATGAAACTGCGAAAAAAATGGTTCAGTATAATGGTGATTGTGACAAATTTATCAAACTGAAATCTGCAGCTGTTGTAGACAAACGCACCGCAGCGATGGTGCCTGATATTAAGGACAAGGCTACTGGTTGGAAACGTTCAGATTGGGAGAAATTAAAATCAGATAATTCTCAAAAAACGATTGTTGGACGCACGGGTACGGGAACTGCGACAAACCTGCCCCAGAACTATACGATATCTGATTTTAGTCCTGCATACCTTGAAGGAGCGGACGGTGGTGTTATTGACATTTCGAACAAGGCCCGTCTAAAAACTACCTTGACCGGTGCCGGTGTTGGTGCGGGTATGGGTGCGTTTGTTGGGTACCAGGGCGCCCAAAGTGACATTGAAGAACGTTGGGTAACGGCGGTACGTGAATACAAAGACAGTCTGGGCAAGGTTTTTTGTGCAACAGGGGACCGGTTCTTGTCCCAGTACAATGACACGATAATAATTCCTGAAATGCCTGCGGAATAAAAAAATCCCCCGATTGGGGGATTTTTTAACCGTTTACAATTTCCAGTATTCTGTTTTTTACATCTGAAATTGCGATTCTTTCTTGCTCCATCGTATCACGGTGCCGCAGGGTTACGGTGTTATCTTCCATCGTTTGATGGTCGACAGTGATGCATACCGGTGTACCGATTTCATCATGTCTGCGATAGTTTTTACCGATATTGCCTGAATTTTCCAGTTCAATTCGTCCGATACCCAATTTACGCAGGTCGCCCACAATACCGTTTGAAATTTCCAACAGTTCTGGCACATTTCGGGCCAATGGTATAACTGCGGCCTTGACCGGTGACAACTGTGGTTTTAACTTTAACACAGTACGCGTTTTACCGTCGCCCAGGTCTTCTTCCTCGTACGCCTCTATCATAACCGCCAGCATAGCGCGATTGACCCCCATCGCCGTTTCAATTACATATGGGATAAAGTTTTCACCACTTTGTGGGTCAGAATATGACAGTTTTGTTGTACTGTCTTTATTTTCCAGAACGTTTGCATTGATTTTGAAATCCTTTTGTCCCTTGGTATGCGACCCCAGGTCAAAGTCCTGGCGGTTATGAATACCTTCGACTTCGTCAAAACCATCTGGGAATGCATATTCGATGTCCACTGCGGCCTTGGCATAGTGCGCCAATTTTTCATGTGGCATAAAGCGTAATTTATCAGCCGGTATCCCCAGAACATCAATCCACCATGCCATACGCTGTTCCATCCACATCTGGTGAAATTTTTCGTCATCGGCTGGGTTAACAAAGTACTGCATTTCTGCCTGTTCAAATTCCCGCATACGGAACACAAATCCACGTGGTGAAATTTCGTTACGGAACGCCTTACCGATTTGTGCGATACCGAACGGCAGTTTATGCGGTTTTGCATCCAACACGTTTTTAAAGTTCGTATATGTTGTTGTTGCGGTTTCTGGTCGCAGATATGCATTAATTGCCCCATCTGCAGTCGCCCCGATGGACAGTCCCATCATCAACTGGTACGCACGTGGTTCTGTGATGTCTGTACTGCCACAGTTATCGCATTTTGTTTGGTCGCGCATTTTATCCTGACGCATACGCGCGCCACATTTTTTACATTCGACCAGTGGGTCTGAAAAACCTGCCTCGTGTCCAGAATATTTCCACATCAATCGGTTGGTAATCAGTGCCGCATCCAACCCTTCGATATCATCACGGGAATAAATCATGGCATTCCACCATGCGTTTCGGATATTTTTCATCAGTTCTACACCATACGGGCCATAATCGTATGCACCCCCCAATCCGCCATATATTTCAGAACCTGTAAAAATAAATCCGCGTCGCTTGCACAGTGCGACAATATCATTAACTGTTTTTGCTGGCATATTAAACCCCCAATATTATTATTCGGTTATATATTAAACTGATTTTAGTATTTTGCAAGTGTGGAAATAGTTATTGTAAAAAAAACCGCCATATTGGCGGTTGTATATTTTCGATTACATATCTGGTGTAATCGCCCCCATTGGGCAAACGGACGCACATGTTCCGCATGAAATACACTTAGATTTATCTATGAAGTATTTACCGTCAGGGCCCTGGGAAATTGCACCAACTGGGCACATACCTGCACATGTTCCACAACCGATACATTTTGTTGGATTAATTTTATATGCCATTTTAATTTTCTCCTGTTTTATTAATTTTGATTTAGTCACGGTTCAGCAAGCTTAACACATATTGGAACATTGCGACAAATGAAATATACAGATGCAACGCCCCCAATACTGCCAATTGGTTTTTTTGTCTGTCGTCACCCAGTGCGGCGTATGCATGTTTCAGATTTTGCATATCGTATGCGGTGAACAGTGCAAAGACTAACACCCCAATCAGGCAAACAATTGTTCCAAATGTACCACCCAAAATTACAGGCCAAATAAACGAAGCAATCCCAACCAATATTAAACCAATCATTCCGATGAACAAGAACGTCCCTAAAAACGACAGATTTTTAACTGTTTTATATCCGAACAGTGCCATACATGCGAACATAACCGCTGCGATTATAAATGCCGCCAGAATTGTAAGTGGATTATTTGTAATCGCCACCAGCAACAGCGGTGTCATTGTAATACCAATCAGTACCGCGTACAGTGCCAGCAACCATGCCGCCGAACTTGGTTTCATACTAAACACCCGCACCTGGGCCCATATAGACAACGCCAGTCCACCGAACAACAGTACATAGTACAGCCCTGACAATCCGTTTGCTGTAAACAATACCGTCCACAGTGGTGTTGCCATTGTTAAAAACGATGCGACCGCGGTCAGTCCCACCGCCCCGAACATCAGTGCAAAGATACGTTTCAGATATAAATCCATACCGCCATTATTTGTTTTTTTCATTTGCATTTGGTTTTCTCCTTGTTATTTATCCGATATATAATACAATAGGATTACAATTTCAAGATTAAAAGGGAAAAAGACAATCATGGCAATAACGATAAATCCAATTACTCCGGTTGCGTTTTCTGTATTTGGTTTGGATGTGCGCTGGTATGCACTGGCATACGTTGCGGCATTTATTGTTGGGTATTGGCTGTTTTGTCGTCTGATGCGGCGGCGGGACAGCATGATACACCTGACCAAAGCGCAGATGGACGATTTATTAACCGCCGTAATTATCGGTGTGATATTGGGTGGTCGTTTGGGGTATGTACTGTTTTACGATTTGGGGTATTTTCTATCGCATCCGTTGGAAATATTTGCGGTTTGGCATGGCGGAATGAGTTTTCATGGTGGTCTGATTGGCGTGATTGCATCAATATTCATCTTTGCTCGCCGCAGGCATATAAATGCGTGGTCTGTTCTGGATTTGATGTCAGTTGTTGCCCCGATTGGTCTGTTTTTTGGTCGCATTGCAAACTTTATAAATCGCGAGGTTATGGGGCGTCCCACAGACGTTCCATGGGCGGTTGTGTTCAGTGGCGACACCCCAATT
>JAFWZK010000022.1 GCA_017522445.1 Alphaproteobacteria bacterium | reverse complement strand
GTGAATATCCCGTTTTTGGATGATTTTCTCAGTCCTATTGGTCTGCAGATTGGTATTCCAACCGAATACGTTGGCATAATTTCGCTGTTTTTATTGGGCTGTGCCACCATTGGCCAGCGGTTTGCATACAAATTCGCCAAAGTATCGGATTATTTTTTGTATTCATTGATTGGTGTGGTTGGTTTGTGTTATATCGTGTTTTCGTATGAATACAGTGTTTCATCTTTGTGGATAATGGGGGTTGCGTATATGCTGTTTTACGGGATATACACATTGCTGTATTCTCGGTTTCAGCACTTAATTCCCGCCCGTCATCGTTCGGTTATGTTGTCATTATACACAACGATAACATATGTTTTGTACATGTTGGTCTGCGGGATAATTGGTCTGGGGGCGACATTGGGCAGTTGGCGTTTCAGTATATTGATATTGGGCGGATTAATGGTGTGTGTCTGTATATGGGCATTGACACGTTCGTCCCAGTACTGTAATACGCGGTCTCGGTCGGCGGTTCAGGTATAAAAACCTGTACAAATTGCCGCAATAATATTCTAGACTTATCTGCATGAAGATAAATATTCGTACTGTATTGTTAAAGTCTTTGCCGTACCTGATGTCGATTGCAGGTGGCATAATATTGTACACAGGTGCAATTGACAACGCCCCCAATGACAACATCCGTGATTTAGTAATAAATGTGTCGGCATCATTATTATCGATACCATTGGTTTTTTTACTGTACGATTATACAAATTCCCGTGTTAATCGCCAGATGCGCCGCAATTTGGCGAACAGTGTATCTGACCGACTGAATACAGTCATGTTAACAGTGATAATGTTGTTGCGAACCAGCATGGGCATTCGGTCCCGGCTGACCACAGAAAACGTGAATCGCATGTTGATTATGCGCAGTACTGAAATCGCGCGGCGTCTTCGAATAACGCCCCAGGTTATTCAGCAACTGCAGATTTGTCACAACGACCTGGACACATTATTGTATCGCAGTGGTCAAAATGAAGTCCTGGGGCCCGAACAAACCCAGATACTAACATCACTTACCCGTGACATTACGCATTTGATGAACGAGTCTAAATTTCACTATAATCGGCACCTGGCATCAAAGCATGTCGAATCTATAATGGGACACATACTAGATTGGCTGGATTCCGACAGTGTTGCGGCATTAAACCTGCAGCATCATTTATCAACTGGCACAAATAATTAAAAAAATGAAAAAAAGTTGTATTTTTTCTTGCAATTGGGAAAAAAGTGTGTCAAAATACAGCCCGACCTTTGGAAAAGATATCGCAAGAATCTTAATCCCGGGTCCAGTTTTGGGGACATAGCTCAGTTGGTAGAGCAAATGACTTTTAATCATTGGGTCCAGGGTTCGAGTCCCTGTGTCCCCACCACGATAACCTGCTGATTTCAGCGGGTTTTTTGTTTGTCTGCTCCGCTGCCCTGCCGGCGATATCTTCTGTCTTATGGGTGTGTGCAATCGCATGTCGCGTGAACTTGGGCTGTCAGCACGACTAAAACAAGAATACGAAACATAAATCAACTCTGCGAACGACTATCAATCCCACCTGACCATCATGCGAAAATGGTTCGGGATTGCGTTTGTGGGGTGATAATACTTGTGGAAACGGAATAATATATCGAACTTACCTATACATCCCCCACAGATACT
>JAFWZK010000021.1 GCA_017522445.1 Alphaproteobacteria bacterium | reverse complement strand
TTTTCCACCGTTACTGGTAACAGTGTAACCACTTGGTACATTAGTACTGGAAACACAGTCATTTTCTTCGGTACCGAATTGACCACCGCTTACTTCCCCCCATGCGGTGGTATTCCATGTGATTATTGTTATTGCCAATAATGGCATTGCAAATATTTTAAACATTATTTTCCATCCCATTGTACATATCCCATATTGCATGTGCGTACACATTTTTTGGCACTGTTATCCCAATGCTGGGTTCCTGTGGCATCGTTGCCCGCCGATATGGTCGGACATATAAATACGCACTCGTTATTGGCCAGTATATATTTTTCCCCCGAATATATACACGATTCTATTTCACATTCGGTCCTGTACGATTGTACCGCAACTTCGCCGTTTATTCCATACATATTATTGCATCGGCCACATTGTTCCCAGTATTCATTGGTTAATCCACGATTGGTGGTAAATCCCGGGTCACAGTGGGTTGCCACACATTTACCCCAGCTGTTTGTGTTATAATCCCATTGTCGAACACCAATGCCATTTGGTATTTCGCATGTTTCTGTATCCGAATGGCATGCATTCTGGGCCAGATGATATTCATTATCGCACTGTGTAATTATGCATTCGCCGTATGCATTCGCATCAATATCCCATGTACGGTGGGCCACGGCGGCATTGGGTGCCACACAGCCAATTGTGTCAATTTCACAGTACTGACCGTTTGGATGATACCCTGTGTTGCACGATGTCACAACACAGTTGCCATTTTTGCTGTATTCCACCGCAAATGGTCGATTGCATGGTTCGCATACACCATTTATCATTTCAAAGTTATAATTGCACGATGTCTCGACGCATTTATCGCCAACAACCTGACCGGGGTTTCCGGTAATTGATATACACGTAAACGTGCAGATTTCTGGACTGTTTCGGGTTTCATAAACAGGATACGCCACACCATAGACTATATCATGCACATCGCATGTTTTATAACAATCGCCAATATCATCCGAACCGACATTTGACAATGGATATTCGCCATTTGTTTTATCGGCACACGACCATGGTGCCCGGTCATCTGCATTGCATACCATTCCCATGGGGCATGGCACACATTTACCGTCCTGGGGGGCAAACCCTGTGTTGCATATTTCCGCCATGCATGTATCTGTTGCCCCGTTAAAGTCGCGTCCAACCATCTTGTACGCATTGGGTTGCATTGCGCATTCCCGCCAACACAGCCCAGAATCCCGTGTGCCACAGTCCGCATTTTCGAACTGTCCCGCCGTCAGCTGGGAACACGAAAACACTTCGCCATTTGCACATACGTGATTTTCCGGACACAGGTCACAGTCGTTTGCCCAGACGTCTGTTCCAATTGTGGCGACACACACCAGTCCGACCAGCATAAAAATCATATTTCTACATTTTTTCACCATGGCATATATCCATTTTGACATGCACGCACGCATTTTTTATTTTTTTCATCCCAGTATTGGGTTCCTGTATCGTCATTGTCTGCGGTTATTGTGGGGCATATGAACACGCATTCATTATATTCCAGTGTGTATTTTTCCCCCTGGTACATACATGCTGCGATTTCACATTCTTGGACAAACGTGCTGACTGCGATTTCGCCATTTGTTCCGTATGCATTGCTGCATCGTCCGCATTGTGCCCATCGTTCTGTGGTCTGTGATGGATCCATTGTATACCCGGGGTTGCATCGTGTTGCCACGCAATCGTCCCAGTTATTTGTCCTGTGATTCCAGTATCTGATACCGGTTCCGTTTGGCACATCACAGACCTGTTCATCGGGTTGGCATGTATTTTCGGCCAAATGATATCCATCGGAACATTGTGTAATTATGCATTCGCCAAACGCGTTTTTATCAGGGTTCCATGTATGCGTTGCGGCAACTGCATTTGGTGCCACGCAATCTGCGACACCGTATTGGCATACCTGTCCGTTTGGAAAGTACCCCGTTGTACATGAATCTATGACACAGTTTCCGTTTACATTATATGAAATTGCAAATGGTCGATTGCACGGTTCGCACACGCCATTTATCATTTCAAAGTTATAATTACACGATGATTCTATGCATGTATCATCAACTTTATTTCCTGGATTACCCGTATCAGAAACACACGTAAACACGCACTGGTTTGGATATTGAACAGTTTCTTCTACGGGGTATGCCACACCATAGACTATATCATGCACATCACATGTTTTATAACAGTCGCCAATATCATCTGAACCGACATTTGACAATGGATGTTCACCATTTGTTTTATCGGCACACGACTGGGGTTGTGTATTATCGGGCGAACAGAAATATCCATCTGGACATTTGACGCAGACACCATTTTCCAGTGTGTATCCCGGGTTGCAAAGTTCAATTTGACATGTATCTGGTGCGGTATTGTAATCACGTCCCAGCATTTTATATGCATTTGGTTCCAACGCACACTCGCGCCAGCACCACGCAACATCGGCGGTTCCGCGATCTGATTTTGTAAACAAACCGTCCGTCAGTTCTGCACACGAATGTTTGGTTGTGCTGGTACAGACATGATCGACCGCACAATGTTCGCACAGGTTATCGACCTGGAAATATCCAGTATCGCATATTACGGTCATACATCTGGTGCAGATACGCACATAATCCTGCTTTTCCGCATCAAAGTTGCATGTATTTTCACCGGCTCCATTTTCGATAGGGCAATACAAACGCTCTTTATAACACTGTTCTATGTCAAAGCTGGTCTCGGTCAGTGTCATACCGTCCATTGGGCATTCCATTCGTGCAGTTGACCAGTTATCGTTTGTTGTGTCTGTCACAGGGCCAAAGAAATTATATCCGACCGGCGAACAGAATGTATCGGTTCTGTTTTTCCACCAATACCCAGGGTCGCACACCTGCATAACCACGTCATAGCATCTCAGCAAATATCCATCAGACACACCGCCATCAAATGTTTTCCCATCGGACTCTATATCATAGAAACACATATGTCGTCCCGTTCCGTATGTTTTTTGGCCGGCATAGTTAACACCTGGGTATGCCTCGATTCTTCTGCAGGTATCCTGTGGTGTTGACGCGGTTGTGATATCTGTTACGCCATCATGGGGGCAGGGGGTTTTACCCAAGGTTTTATCCTGATCGACAATACCCCCGGGGTTGTAGAAATTTTTACCAACCTGTACACATCCCTGACCCGCGACGGGAACATAATACCCGCCGGCACAGTCTGTTTTGCACGACGCGATTGTCGCATGCGATTCTGCATTGTCGCCACTGTTAAAGTATCCTGTTTCTGTGGCACACGCGGTACATGCCCCGAACCCTTCATCACTGTATTCATTATCGCCGCACACAGGACAGCTGGATGTACTGCCGTATGCAACGGTATGCTGTGGCTTATAGGTACCCGCCACACAGGTATCCCAGTTGGTTGTATTATCACCCGCGGTGCCAATATACTTACCCGCTTCCACGGTTATAATACAGCTGGCACTGCTGGCGTGTTTCTTTGCTGTGTCCCCAGTGTTTTTATAGTCAGTTGGACACGCGGTACATGCCCCGAACCCTTCATCACTGTATTCATTATCGCCACACACAGAACAGCTGGACGTACTGCCGTATGCAACGGTATGCTGTGGCTTATAGGTACCCGCCACACAGGTGTCCCAATTGGTTTTATTATCGCCCGCGGTGCCAATATACTTACCTGCATCCACGGTTATAATACAGCTGGCACTGCTGGCATGTTTATCTGCTGTGTCCCCGGTGTTTTTATAGTCTGTCGGACACGCAGTACACGTCCCAGCCCCTGCATCGCTGTATTTATCTGTTCCACACACAGGACAGCTGGACGTACTGCCGTATGCAACGGTATGCTGTGGTTTATAGGTACCAGCCACACAGGTATCCCAGTTGGTTTTATTATCACCCGCGGTGCCAATATACCTACCCGCATCCACGGTTATAATACAGCTGGCACTGCTGGCGTGTTTCTTTGCTGTGTCCCCAGTGTTTTTATAGTCAGTTGGACACGCGGTACATGCC
>JAFWZK010000020.1 GCA_017522445.1 Alphaproteobacteria bacterium | reverse complement strand
CACGGGGACGCGTCATCGCAACTGGTGACGGTGCGTTCAATGGTGATGATAAAATACCTATGACCGTCAAAACAGACGATGTTGTACTGTTCGCAAAATGGGCACCGTCTGTAAGCGAAGTTAAACTGGATGGAAAAGACTATGTCTTAATCAAGGAAACCGATATTTTGGGAATTATTGAATAAAAAGGAATACAATCATGGCAAAAGATATTGTTTTTGATACAGATAAAATGGTGGCGGGGGTCGATAAACTGGCCAATGCCGTCAAAATTACAATGGGCCCCAAGGGACGTACAGTCGTTATCGAAAAATCATACGGTGCACCAGTCGCAACAAAGGATGGCGTCACTGTCGCCAAGGCAGTGTCACTGGCCGACCCACAGGAAAATGTTGGGGCACGTATGGTTCAAGAAGTCGCAAAAAAAGCCGGCGATGATGCAGGTGATGGTACAACAACTGCAACTGTGTTGGCACAAAAATTAATCCGTGAAGGCCGTCGCGTTATCGCCGCAGGTATGAATCCAATGGACGTTAAACGTGGTATCGATATGGCAACCGCTGCGGTTATCGCAGATATAGAAAAACATGCACGCCCTGTACAAGGCAGTGCAGAAATCGCACAGGTTGCAACAATTTCCGCAAATGGCGATGCAGATATTGGTGAAAAAATCGCAAACGCAATGGAACGGGTCGGTCAAGAAGGGGTCATCACAGTCGAAGAAGCCAAAGGACTGGATACAGAAATAGATGTAGTCGAAGGTATGCAATTCGACCAAGGATTTATGTCACCGTACTTTGTCACAAACAGTGAAAAAATGCTGGCGGAACTGGATGGGGCACAAATTCTGGTCTCTGAAAAGAAAATCACAGGTCTGCAGGCACTGTTGCCAATTCTGGAACCAATCGCACAATCGGGAAAGCCACTGTTAATCATCGCAGAAGATGTCGAATCCGAAGCGTTGGCAACGTTGGTGCTGAACCGTCTGCGTGGTGGGCTGAAGGTCTGTGCAGTCAAGGCACCTGGATTTGGTGACAGACGTAAAGAAATGCTGAAAGATATTGCAATCTTGACAGGGGCAACCGTTGTATCAGACGATATGGGTATGACATTTGAAAATATATCGCCTGCGGTTCTGGGCAGTGCAAAAAAAGTCATTGTTTCCAAAGATTCGACATTGCTGGCACATGGGGCAGGTGATAAAAATGCAATCGCGGCCCGTGCAGATGAAATTCGTGCATCAATCGCAAATGCAACCAGTGATTATGACCGTGAAAAGCTGGCTGAACGGTTGGCAAAACTGGTCGGTGGGGTCGCTGTTATCAAAGTAGGCGGCATGACCGAAGTCGAAGTAAAAGAAAAGAAAGATCGTGTCGATGATGCGTTGGCAGCAACACGCGCCGCCGTCGCCGAAGGTATTGTCGCAGGTGGCGGTATCGCACTGGTACGGGCGGTGGCGGCACTGGGCAATGTTCGGGGTGCAAACCCAGACCAAAATGCAGGTGTTGATATTGTTAGTCGTGCGATTGTTGCACCATGTGCACAGATTGCCGATAACGCAGGTGTGTCTGGCGAAATCGTTGTAGGCAAAGTTATGGAATCTGCCGATTATAACTTTGGATACAATGCACAAACCGGCGAGTACGTCGATATGATGGCCGCAGGTATTATTGACCCTGCAAAAGTTGTAAAGACTGCAATCCAGGCAGCTGCATCCACCGCAGGTGTAATGCTGACCACGGGGGCAGTTATGACGGAAATCCCCGAAGAAAAGCAGCCCGCACCTCAGATGGGTGGCGGAATGCCAGGAATGATGTAAAAAATCCCCCACGCGGGGGATTTTTTTATGTCTGCAAAAAACAGGATATGTCATGAGTAAAATATATTTGTTTTTTACAATGTTGTTTTGTGTAGCTTTTGCATGGTGGTCTGGACAGAAATATGCAACAGAACGATGTAATAAAAATATCGCAACACTGAATGCAAATCAGCAATTGAAAATCTTTAAAATAGCCGAGAAAGTTAATGAAAAAACTGATAATAATAATACCAATGATATTCGCCGCGTCTTGTACCAGGAATACTCAATCGCAGAATAATGTTTGTACGCCAATTGTATGTCGACCTGTTTATGGTCGAAAAACAGACTGGGATGTTATTAGCGATGAATTGGCACGTAATATTTATCGACATAACATGTTGTGCAAGGAATTAAGTGCAGGTGTTGACATGCACTAGTTTTGTACTATATTAGTTTTATGGTGACGAATACAGTGATTTTAGACGAAAATAATTTAAATGCACCGCGGTACAAGCATGTTGGACTGACGGGGTATTTGAAACGCAATTGGCGAAGAAATCCAAACGAGTTAAAACGCATTGTATATAACTGTGATGTATCACCATATCTGGGACAATTACCGCCCGAGCTGAGGGCAATCGCACCCGGTGGTGATATTGCGGGTGTGACACAACAATTCCGCGAGATAATAGAAGACTTTGCACTGGAAAATATCCAGGAACTGCGTGATGCAAACCAGGACAAGATTTGGCCCATGAATAAGATTGAACAACTGTTCGGGACAAAATGTGTGATGTTTTCACGCGGGGTTAATGTTTATGGCGTAAATCCGTGGGCCGGTCTGTTGGGATTTGTGTGTAAATTGTCTTTCCCGGAAATAAATGCCCACTATGCGTTAAAGTTGTACTATGATAACGTTTATGTGCGTACGAGCTATTGTCATGGCCCTTGGGCCGAGGTTGCGACCGCACTGGCCGCAAATCATGCGGAACCAAAGGATAATGTTCAAATGTATATGGCATCGCTGAAATATGAACCGTATTTGTTATCAAAATGGGCGGGAGATACAGAAGATGGTGTCAGTCAACGACAAAATAAAAATCGTATCTTTGTTACACGTGACGATGAGGATGAGTCCAGAAATAGACGCGGTGGTCGCAGAATTGACTGGGGCGAAACATCCAGGTCAAAGTACGGCGAAATGCCGTATCCAGCAAGAAAACTGTATCGCCAAATTATGAATGTTGATAAAAATGCCGTTCAGAAATCACTGGGGCAGTTCAAAAACAGTCTGGAACGCAAGGATGCCAAAAACGCAATTAAATTAGCAAAACAGGTTGCGTTGTCCAATTTTGATGGACGGGTTGTGAACTTTATCCATAATATGAAACAATATTAGTTTTTGATGACAATATAAAACAAAACACAATGGTACAACAAAAATACTATTTGTTGGCCTGGATTATGTTTTCTGCAGCATTTTTAATCCTGGATAGTGAAGATTCGTATGTGCTGCAGTCACGGGCGATTTCTGAACGATATGCATCACGCATGTTTGATGCCATATAAAAACACCCGCGTAAATGTTGCACACAGTATTCGTGACCTGTGTTAAACGCGTTCTGACCGCGGACACGACTTTCCATAGATGCCCAGTCTATGTCCAGTGCAGAATCCAGATTTGTCCATGCATTTTCACCATTGTATTTGCCCACAGTGGACATCCAATATTCGTTCATTTCAGAATCTGACCAATTGTTTTTAGACTTTAATGTCAATATTTGCGTAATTAAACTTTCTATTGTGGGCTGATATGTCGCGTCAATCTGAGATAACTTGGAACTGCAATAGCAACGATTGTATTTGGTATTCTCGCGCTTGCAGTAGTTGTCCATGCATTCTGTATAGTCTGCCAGACAGCGTACGGATGATATGCGGTCAGTTGTTTGTTTGCCGGGCAACTGTGTGCCGGCGTTGCGTGCGGAATAGGTCGGATTACTGCGATCGCCGCTGGTGCTGTTTATTACCGTTTGGACATTATAACCGCGATTGTCATTGCCCCGGCGTGCCATCCCAGTGGTGGCACTGCGAACCGTGTTTGTTCGGGCAATTACACGGCGGGCAGGTGCGACAGTCGTTTGTGGTACAGAACGTGCAGAGCGTGCGGTGTTCGGACGTGATATAACGCGTCGTTGCGTCGTTGATGGCAGTTTTTCTGTTTTAACCACTGTGTTAATCAGATTTGATGACTGGCTGTTGCTGACCCCAGGATTTAAATTTGTACGCATGGAATTATTCATGTATGGATACATATAATTGTAATTGTATCCGGTCGTGTTCGTCAGACGGGCATCACGTGTGGTCGCCATCGCATATGGAAATAAGGCGGACAACAAGATAAAACACAGGATTCTTTTTCTCATGATTTATATAATAGAAAACTTTATATGTTCAGACAAGAAAAAATTAAAATAAAAATTTGCATTTAAAAAAATGATTGTTATAATGTGTGTCGTTTCGGGGTGTAGCTCAGTCTGGTAGAGTGCTTGGTTTGGGACCAAGATGTCGAAGGTTCGAATCCTTTCGCCCCGACCAGAGATAAATAAAAATACCGCAGTTGATGCGGTATTTTTATTTATTTGGTGGGGTTGCGGATTCGAACGGTAAATTAAAATTTACCGGGTTCGAACGTTTCACTCGCACGACACATTGTGTCGGCTGCGTGTATCCTCGTATTTATGCGAACTTCGCAATGCTTGTTCTTATATACTCGGATTCACTCGATTTATCACTGAGAAGTGATAAATCTGTGTGGCATTCGTGACAATTTGCCTGCGTTTGGCACTTGGCAAATTTTTGTTGACTTGATTAAGTGATATTAACTAAAATAATTAACCGTTGTTAACTAATAATATTGGATGTGTTATGGAAAATATGAATCTTTTTGCAATTCTGCAGTTTTGTCGTGCGTGTATGAATACAGTGGATAATCTGGCGATTCGTTTCAGTGATGTGCGGGTGCTGGCACAACTGTGTAATGTGCCGGGAATGCATACGCCTGCACAGTTGGCAAAGCAACTGAACGTTTCGCGGGCAATGATAAGTGCCGTTATAACACGTATGGTGGCAGATGGGTTAGTTGTGCGTATGCCGTCCCCAGATGATGGACGCAGTGTTTGTGTGATGCCAACAAAATTGGGAAGAAAAACCATGCAACAAATTAATAATAATATTCAGGCGTTGCAGCAACAACTGGCATCTGTTATGGGACAGAAAAAAGTCGATAATTTAATTAAACTGATTGTTCAGGCCAATGGGGTATTGGCATAAATATGTCATTATGTATATTTTTTAATGTTGTTTTTTTATTAGATATTGTGTAGAATTATAAGTGAACTTCGGTTCGGGTCTTCAAAAACCCATAAAAAGCCGGTGCAGTTATGCACCGTTAAATAGAAAATGCGGTGTCGGCTGCACTGTTTTTTGTAACCCTGACAGTATGGTCGGGGAACTGTTGGTGTATATAATACGCATTAAATGTGAAAGACCAACAGGGTCATTGCTTTTTATGATTTTTGAATTCCCCGACCGCCGTTAAAAACGGGCGGTTTTTTGATTGGGGGATATGGGAATGAGTTATAAATTTTTGTTGTTATTTATTTTGGTTCCGATGTCTGTGCATGCGGCATGTCCGGATGGTTTTACGGCATATTTGGGGCCGGAATCAAACCGTTATCGCAATGCGAATGGCGACTGTGTAGAGTTGTGCGGTGCCGGCATTACCAGTTTGAATACATCAAATGGGTATAGATTTGATTTATTTGCGACAAGAAATACCACCCCTGCAATAAATGTAAAGCATGGCGACACGGTCTGTTATATTGATTTGATAAGTGGCCAATCAGATGGCACATTAAATGTAAATTTTTATTATTGTGTATTATACCAATGTCTGTACACGCGGTATGTCCGGACGGTACCACGGCATATTTGGGGCCGGCGGCAAATTTGGTTCGCAATTCCAACGGGGACTGTGTTGAGTTGTGCGGCGGTGGCGTGACCGGTTTACATACATCCAACGGATATCGATTTGACCTGTTTGCCAGTAAAAACACCAGTCCTGCGATTTATATCCAAAACGGCGACACAGTTTGCTATGCGGATTTGATTGCGGGCGAATCGGATGGTACGCTGAATATCAACTATAACGATACGACATACCATGCAAACCCAAATTCGGGGCAACTGTGTCCCACGACATACACATTGTCATACAGTTGTGGTGATGGTGCGACCGGCACACCGCCAGAATCGCGTGAAATGGGGTGGGGGGATATGTACACCCCACCATACGATGTTGGTACATGCCGTAAGCCGGGCTATTCCGTTAGTGGCTGGAAGATAGATTCCACGTCATTAACCAAGGGGCGATATTATTCATATAATTATACCACCGATAAAACGATGGTGGCCCAATGGCGTGCAAATGCATACGGTGGTGCGTATTTATGCAGTATGGGGCCATTGTCGTCAAGCTCTATAACTGGGACATTTGGTTCCAGTGTCAGCACATCCACCAGTGCGTGTACTGGTGTGACGGAATGGTCGATTGTTGATAATGATTGCAATGTGTTAGAT
>JAFWZK010000001.1 GCA_017522445.1 Alphaproteobacteria bacterium | reverse complement strand
CCAATGGCACATGCGTCAAATGCAGTGCGGGAACATATTCTGCCGCAGGGGCAACATCATGCACTTCATGCGGTACAGGTAAATACAGTGCCGCTGGCGCGTCCAGTTGTTCAACATGTCCAGCTAGCTATCGAGATGGGGCAGCGGCAGCATCGAAAAACGAATGTGTCGGTGCATTTACAAAAACAGGTAAGCAGATTAGCTGTTCGATACCTGAAAATGTCGGACTCGTCAATGTTGTCGATTGCAGTCCGGGAACATGCACGTACTATAAAAATTATGCCGGCACAATTACCCAAGATTGTACACCAGCAGATTGTACACGACCTATCTACTTTAACTGCTTAGAAAACTACTACAAGGCTGGCACAACGTGTCCAACGTGTCCAGCATGTCCAACGTCACACCCATATTCTGACGAAGGAACAACAGATATAGCAAATTGTTATACTGGATGCGGAACTGGCTATTCAGGACGAAATTATTACAATGCAACTGATACCTGTTCATGCGACACATTATGTACATCGGTTGCCAATCGCGAAACACGCAGCGGTTCTGAATCCTGTACCCGTTCGTGCAGTATTGCAAATGGAACCTGTTCGTACAGCGGTTCAACACAAACATATACCGATACATGTGCCAGCAATTATACAGATGCTGGCTGTTCATCTGCGGGTGAGTCATGTTCGGGATGTTCTTCGTGGACACGCACCAGCACCGGTGCCTGCTCTGGCGGAACAATCAGCATTACATGCAATGCGGGGTATTACCTGTCCAATGGCACATGCGTCAAGTGCAGTGCGGGAACATATTCTGCCGCAGGGGCAACATCATGCACTTCATGCGGTACAGGTAAATACAGTGCCGCTGGCGCATCCAGTTGTTCAACATGTCCATCTGGATATCGAAATGGGGCAGCGGCAGCATCGCAATCTGCATGTGTCGGTGCATTTACAAAAACAGGTTCGCAGACTGCGTGTTCACAACCTGCAAATAGCACATCCTACGCATGTGGCACGTGCAGTCCGGGAACATGCACGTACTATAAAAATTATGCCGGCACAATTACCCAAGATTGTACCCCAGCAAATTGTACACAACCTGTCGCATCCGTATCATGCAAAGCAAACTATTATGCATCTGGTGTGACATGTCTGGCATGTCCAACGTCATACCCATATTCTGACGCAGGGACAACATCTGATTCATATTGCTATGCGTCCAAGACCAGCACCGGTTCCCAGTTATCGTGTTCACAACCCGCAAACAGTGAATCTTATGCCTGTGGCACATGCACACCGGGAACGTGTAACTGGCGGGATTACAAGTCTGCAACCGATACATCATGTACACCAACAAACTGCACAAAACCTGTCGCATCCGTATCATGCAAAGCAAACTACTACAGGTCTGGCACAACGTGTCCAGCATGTCCAACGGCATACCCATATTCTGACGCAGGGACAACATCTGATTCATATTGTTATGCGTCCAAGACCAGCACTGGTTCCCAGTTATCGTGTTCACAACCCGCAAACAGTGAATCTTATGCCTGTGGCACATGCACACCGGGAACGTGCAACTGGCGGGATTACAAGTCTGCAACCGATACATCCTGTACACCGACAGATTGTAATCAGCCCGTAAATCCAGGGTCGGTTGTATGTAATACAGGATATTACACGTCTGGGACGACATGCCCGGCATGTACCAATGCCCCGTCGAACAGTTCGTATACCGGCACTGCAACGTCAAATGAGTGTCCATGGGAATGTGACGATGGGTATAATCTGACACCGGATAATCAGTGTACACAGTACTGTACGGCGGGTGTGACGCATATCCATCTGGGTACGGGGCTGAAAATACCGCTGTATTCGGCCAAGCGTACGACACCGTCAATTAATGTTCGTCACAATGGCACCGTTTGCTATGCGGATTTATCCGTCGTAACGGATGGTTACAGCTGCTATGATACACTGCACGTAAACTATAATGGTGTTGAATATTATACATCTGATGTTGGAGATTGCAGACGAGCAACACAGGGAGGAACATCCTCCGGGGGGGGATCGAATGATTGACCTGTTGTCCAATCAACTGGGTGGCTGGGTTTAAAACGATATACGCTGTAAGCATCCCACTTTTCCGCACGTATATCTTGGGCCCAGCCCCCCAGTTGATGGACTCCCCCCCCGAATGGGGGATTTTTTTTGTTTGGTGTCAAAGTGAGAAAAAAAGGCATACACCTGGGTCCCGTGGTTCACACTTCGTTAAAACTTCGTGCGACAGGCAAGCCACGGGATGACATGGGGGGTGTATAATGACGAGTGTGATAATGACGAGGGTGGAAATATAATTACAGGTTATTCGCCCATCGTTTTGGCGGAATTTAGTGCGTGACGAAGTGCCTGCTCGGCAATTTGACGAATCTTGGGGGCAAATGTGCGCATCTGCATGCGGTCTGCAACTGTGTTGCCAAATAAACGCGATATGTATTCAATCTGGGTCGGGGCAATTACGTATACATCACTGGTTATGTCTGATGGATTAAGTTTCTTGACCGGATGCCGCATGATTTATGTCCCCCCCTGCTGTGGAATTAAAACCGTTTGTCTTTGATGATTATATTCTAGCATATTTTTTTCAAATTGCCACTTGTTAATTTTATATATTTTCATTATATCATAAAGTATCTTGACCGAAAGGCGGAAAATTGCTATATATCTCGTGATAAAATAAGGAAAGAGTGTTATGAAAAATATTTTTAGTATCTTGCTGGGGTCGGCAAATGACAGACTGGTTAAAAGTTATGATAAAACCGTGTCGTTGATAAATGATTTGGAACCAAAATATCACGCAATGACGGACGATGAACTGCGTGGACAAACAGATGTCTTGCGTGGGCGGCTGGCCGCAGGCGATAAAGAAAAAGATATATTGCCCGATGCATTTGCACTGGTACGCGAGGCATCAATCAGAACAATCGGATTGCGGCACTTTAACGTGCAGTTAATCGGGGGAATGGTGTTGACCAATGGACAAATCGCAGAAATGAAAACAGGTGAAGGTAAAACACTGGTGGCGACGTTGGCTATGTATCTGAAGGCGTTGCATGGTAAAGGTGCGCACCTGATTACAGTTAATGATTATTTGGCATCGCGTGATGCCGCATGGATGGGCGAAATATATCGTTTCTTGGGGCTGAGTGTGGGGATTATCCAGCATGATATGACAGATGAAGAAAGACGAAGTGCATATGCATGTGATATTACGTATGTGACTAATTCTGAATTGGGGTTTGATTATCTGCGTGATAATATGAAGTTTACAAAAAAACAACAGGTGCTGCGGCCGTTCTTTTACGCAATTGTTGACGAAGTCGACAGTATCTTAATCGACGAAGCACGTACACCATTAATCATTTCTGGACCTGCAGAAGATACCAGTGAACTGTATGCCAAAGTTGATGCAGTGGTGGCACAGTTTACAGAATCTGACTTTAAAAAAGATGAAAAAGACCGTCATGTGGTTTTGACAGAAAGCGGTGTTGATACAGCGACTCGTCTGCTGAAAGATGCCGGATTGTTGGTCGGTGATAATTTGTATGCGTCTGAAAATGCCGCGTTGGTTATGCATATCCAACAGTCTTTGTTGGCACATCATTTGTATCAGAAAAATGTCAATTATGTTGTGCGTGGTGGTGAAATCTTAATCGTGGACGAGTTTACAGGTCGTGTTATGACAGGACGCAGATTCGGCAAAGGACTGCACCAGGCAATCGAAGCCAAAGAACATGTCAAAGTGCAGCCGGAAAATCAGACTGTGTCCAGTATTTCATATCAAAATTTGTTCCGTCTGTATCCAACCCTGTCGGGAATGACCGGTACCGCCATGACCGAGGCCGCAGAGTTCGAAGAAATCTATAAACTGCGTGTCGTGTCGATTCCAACAAACAGACCCGTTGCACGTAATGACCATCATGACGAAATATATCGCAACAAAGATGAAAAATATAATGCAATTCTGAAACAAATTGAAGAATGTGTTAAACGTAAACAGCCGGTGCTGGTCGGGACAGTGTCAATCGAAAAGTCCGAAGAACTGGCCGCAATTGTGCGTAAAAAACTGGGAATTGAACCCGCCGTGCTGAACGCAAAACACCACGAGTCCGAAGCCAAAATTGTCGCACAGGCCGGTGCCCCTGGGGCAGTCACAATCGCTACAAATATGGCCGGTCGCGGAACCGATATTAAACTGGGCGGAAATGCAGAAGAGTTAATTGCTGGGTTGAATCCAGATATGCCCGACTTTGAACAGAAAAAGAAAGAAATATATGCACAAATCGAGGCCAATAAAAAACAGGTCCTGGATGCCGGTGGCCTGTACGTAATTGGTACAGAACGTCACGAATCACGCAGAATCGATAATCAGCTGCGTGGACGTTCAGGTCGTCAAGGAGACCCAGGTGATTCTAAGTTCTTCTTGGCATTGGATGATGATTTAATGCGTATCTTTGGTGCATCCAGATTGCAGGGAATGTTAAGTACCCTGGGATTGAAAACAGGCGAAGCAATCACTCACCCAT
Organism: Alphaproteobacteria bacterium; assembly: GCA_017522445.1. Classification (GTDB taxonomy): domain Bacteria; phylum Pseudomonadota; class Alphaproteobacteria; order Rs-D84; family Rs-D84; genus Enterousia. The sequence goes on along the minus strand of JAFWZK010000001.1, from coordinate 21,420 downwards.
GGATTACCAAGGCGTTGGAAAAAGCACAAAAACGCGTCGAGGCAAGATATTTCGAGGCGCGTAAAGAATTGCTGAAATATGATGACGTCGCAAATGAACAGCGTACAGTTATCTATAAACAACGTGATGATTTAATGGTGTCTGATGATTTGTCGATGTTGGCACGTGAAATTATCGGTGATGTAGTTGAAATTATTTGCGAAAATAATATCCCGGAAAAGGCGTTGCCAGCAGATTGGAATCTGGTCGGTATTCGTAATGCTATGATGCGGGTGTTCGCACTGGATATCACGGATATTGAAAAGTGGAAAACCGATGAACAGATAAATGAACGCAAAGCATACGAAGTGCTGTATAACCTGGCCATGCGTAGATATGACCATCAGGCGAAAAAATATGGCCCAGAATTGATGCAGATGGCTTCGCGGCAAATGATGCTGGGGGCGTTAGATGCGGTTTGGAAAAAGCATTTGCAACAAATGGACTATTTACAAAGTGCAATTGGATTGCGGGGCTATGCACAGAAAAATCCACTGTATGAATATAAACGAGAAGCGTTGGATTTGTTTAAAAACACGGTCAATAATTTCAAAATTATGTCTGTGTCATATATCTGTCGTATGGAACTGACACGCGATGATGTTGCCGCAACAGAAGCAGAACGAACTAAACATGACCAGGCATTAAATCAGGCCGCCGCAGACAGTCGTCGTAATGCACCCTGCCCCTGTGGTTCAGGATTAAAGTATAAACATTGCTGTGGTAAATTACACTAGGGTACATACTATCAAAGGAAAGGGGATATGGGGCAATTTATTCATCTGAGAGTACACTCTAGGTTTTCGGTCGGTGCCAGTACGTTGGGGATTAAAGATATCCCCAAACTGTGTGTCGCAGAAAATATGTCTGCATGTGCATTAACTGATACAAACCTGATGTCTGGGTGTGCCGAGTTTTCAGATGTTATGCCTTCAAATAAACTGCAGCCAATTATTGGGCTGGAAATTACCTTGAACCAGCATTGCGTTGACCCAAAAATGTTGCGTGAAAATGCGTTGTCAAAAATTGTGTTGTTGGCACAAAATCATGAAGGTTATCTGAATCTGTGTGATTTAAACCGTATCATGTATATGCGGATGGATAATCATCATCTGGGGCCGTTTGTAACGTTTGATGAACTGGAACAACACAGCAGTGGACTGATTTGTTTGTCGGGGGCACACCTGGGGCCGATTGGTATGGCAATTTTAAATGCACAGGATAATCAGGCACGCAGTTATGCAAAGCGGTTGTTGGATGTTTTTGGTGACAGATTTTATATCGAAATCCAACGACATGGCCTGGATGACGAAATCAAAACCGAACCAGGATTTTTGGCAATCGCACGCGAAATGAATATCCCAATCGTGGCAACAAATGATGTATGCTTTGCATCCAGTAAAAACTATGAGTCTGCAGATGCGTTGGGGTGTGTGCTGGGGCAGACCAAGGTTATTGATCCAGAACGACCACGAAAATCATCAGAACAATTCTTTAAATCTGCAGAACAAATGACCGAGATATTTTCTGACCTGCCCGAGGCAATAGAAAATACAGTAGTTATCGCACAAAGATGTGGATTTTTGGTTAATGTCCATGAAAAGCCACTGTTGCCACGATTCGGTGATGATTTAGAGACAGAATGTCAAATGCTGCGCGATAATACAATGAGTGGGTTGAAACGCAGACTGGAACAACATGGCATTACAGATACCGCCCCATATTATGAACAGGCCGAGTTTGAACTGGGGGTTATTATCGGTATGGGGTTTCCGGGATATTTCCTGATTGTAGCAGACTATATCGATTGGTGCAGAAATAACGATGTGTTGACCGGGCCTGGGCGTGGTTCTGGGGCCGGATCTATTGTGGCATGGGCGTTGGGAATTACAAATGTTGACCCGCTGAAGTATGGGCTGCTGTTCGAAAGATTTTTGAACCCAGATCGTATTTCTATGCCGGATTTTGATGTGGACTTTGAACCAACTGGTATTGAAAAAGTATTAAAGTACGTCTGTGAAAAATATGGTCACGATTCTGTGTGTCGTATCATCACGTTTGGCAAGCTGTTGGCACGTGGGGCAATTCGTGATATTGGACGCGTGTATGGTATGCCCTATTCCAAATCTGACAGATTGTCAAAGTTGATTCCCCAGGACGCAAAAGACCTGAAAGACGCGGTCGGCAGTTCAACAGAAATCCAAGATATTCTGAATAATGATGAAGATTTAAATAAGGTGGTTATGGTTGCCGAAGAACTAGAAGGTTCGTTGCGAAACCTGGGACAGCATGCGTGCGGCGTCGTTATCGGAGATAGACCAACAACAAAAATCGCACCTGTTTATCGCGATCCTGCCAACCCGTTGCCTTCGTGCCAATTTGATGGAAAATATCTGGAAAAATCAGGGCTGATTAAGTTTGACTTTCTGGGGTTGGAAACGCTGGTGGTGCTGAAATACGCAATACGTTTGATTCAGCAAACACGCGGAATAAATATCGATTTGGACCAGATTCCAGTTGATGACCCAAAAACAATGGCGTTATGGCAACAGGGACTGACCGAAGGTATATTCCAGTTCGATGCAGACTTTGTTCAACAAACGTTGCGTAAAATGCACCCGACCAGTTTCCTGGAAATATCTGCGTTAAATGCCTTGAACCGACCAGGACCAATCCAATTTATCCCACAGTTTATCGCACGTATGCATGGCGAAGAAAAAATCGAATATGTACACCCGCGTGCCGAACCAATATTAAAGGAAACATACGGAATTATAGTTTACCAGGAACAGGTTATGCAGCTGGTGCGGGCATTGGCCGGATTTTCACGTGGCCAGTCAGATAACGTACGCAAGGCCATGGGTAAAAAAATCATTTCTATGTTGGACGAGTTAGAGGGACTGTTCTATGAGGGATGCGAAAAAGAAGGTACGCTGGACAGAGCAACTGCAAAAGATTTATGGGAAAAGTTCAAGGACTTTGCCAAGTATGCATTTAACAAATCTCATGCGATTGCATATTCAATTGTCGCAAACCAATGCGCATATTTGAAAGCAAACTATACCCCAGAGTTTTTGGCGGCATCAATGTCCAGTAACCTGAATGATACAGACCAACTTGCGATATTTGTTGACGATGCAAAAAATAACTTTGGTATTCAGATTGTTGCACCCGATATTAATCAAAGTGAATCTTTGTTCACAGTTCGTGATGGTAAAATTATCTATGGATTGGCCGCATTAAAAGGTGTGGGTACAGTCGCAACAGATGCAATTGTGGCTGAACGTAATGCACATGGTAAGTTTAAAAATCTGACCGATTTTGCAAAACGCTGTACATCAATCATGAACAAACGCATCTTGGAAGCGTTCGCAAAAACCGGGGTGTTGGATTCGCTGGAACCAAATCGGGCGGCAATATTTATGAATGCCGATGCGATTCTGTCGTATGGTGCAAAGTCCAAAGATGGCGGAAATATGCTGTCGCTGTTTGCAAATACGGTCGAAGACGATGTGTCCGAAGACAGGTTGAAAATGAATCTGCCAAAGACAGAGCCGTGGACGTTTGGACAAAAGCTGGAACACGAATTGTCCGCGTTGGGGTTCTATATTTCTGCACATCCGTTGGACCAGTACAAGCATTTAATTCAACGTGCAAAATTGGCAACCAGTGCCACACTGGATGGACTGGGTGACAGAAAGTCGGTACAAATTGCCGCAAATGTAAACTCGTTCGGACGGCGGCGAACCAAAACTGGTAAAGAAATGCTGACGATTGCCGCATCGGACAGTTTCGGAAATATAGACGCAGTGGCGTTTGGTGAATCTGCGGTGGAATTGTCACAGATTTTGGCAAATGAAAAAGGGGCAATTTTAATATCGGGAAAAACGTCTAATCGTGATGACAGGGTTTCTATCTTTGTTGATTCTATTATCCCGCTGACCCAGTGGGTTGCCAAAATCGCCAAGAAAATTACGCTGGATATTCGGGATCAGGTGGTTCTGCATGATGTAAAAAAGGCCCTGATTTCATTGCCACGTGGCTATACACGGGTGGAATTGGTGCTGCATGGGGCGGAAAAAACAGCGACTGTTGCCCTGCCCGGCGGGGTCGAGCTGGGGAATACAACTGTGAACGATTTGACAGCACTGGGATTAAAGGTGGAGATTGAATAACATGGCTGAAAAACATATTCCTGTTTTGCTGGGGGCGGTTGTTGATGCGTTGGGCGATATTCGTGGTAAAACGATTGTAGATTGTACGTTCGGTGCCGGTGGGTACAGTCGCAGATTTTTGCAGTCTGGGGCAAACGTTATCGCATTTGATCGTGACCCAAATGTAATTGCTGATGCAAACAGACTGAAACAGGAATATCCAAATCGTTTTATGTTTGTGCCAAAGACTTTTTCGCATATATCTGAATTAACCCAGGATATAGATGCGATTGTAATGGATTTGGGAATATCTTCAATGCAAATCGATGTGCCATCGCGTGGTTTTTCGTTTCGTGCAGATGCAGAACTGGATATGCGGATGAGTCAGTCTGGAATCAGTGCTGCAGATTTAATAGGTCAGTGTTCTGTTGAAGAATTGGCACAGATTCTGCGGGACTATGGCGATGTGAAAAAGGCAAATGTTCTGGCACGGGTAATCAAAGATGCAGGGCCCAAAACAACTGCGGAACTGCGGGATTTAATTCATAATCCAAAAGATATCGCACCCGTTTTTCAGGCGTTGCGAATTGCAGTAAATGATGAAATGGGGGAACTGGAACGGACATTGGCGGTGGTGCCACAATTGCTGCAGGTGGGGGGCAAGTGTATTTGTGTGACTTTCCATTCGCTGGAAGACAGAATTGTAAAAAACACATTCAGAAATTGGACAACACCCCCAGGCGATCCACGCCTGCCAACGGTTGCGGCCGCCAATTTTGATTTGATTAAAACGGCTGTGCCGACAAAGGATGAACTGGATAATAATCCACGGGCACGGTCTGCACATATGCGGGGCGTAATAAAATCGCATTGACCGAAATGTTTCGATTTTAGTAATATCTGAACCAAGGAACGGAAAGGTAATTATGGACATGGCAATTAAAAAATCACTCAAAAATGCTGTTGAACAAATAGACAATGCAAAAAAAGTAAATCCGCTGGATTTGTCTGCAGATCAGGATTTGACAATCGCATTGATGAACATGATTGCAATCGAAAAATATTCGAATTATCCAAAATTGGTACAGATGGTTCGTGATATTCGGACGGATTTAATGCGGCCGATGCTGGAAAGTGTTCAGTATGATGGTGATGTGTGGTCAATGTCTGAAAATCTGCTGTGCCAAATGGCAGAACAAATGGACCGTGGAAATCATGCGTTAGAGTCAGGAAAAACACAAGAAGCATATTCTGCATACGATTCTGCGTATCAGGCATGGGTGATTTTTATGGGGATTTTGTGCGGGGTGGAATTTTAGTGTTGATTCAATACCAGGAAAAATGATAAAATCATAAAAAAGAGAGAATTAAATTGAAACACTTATTTAAGAATCTTGGTCGGTTTTCTGCGGTTTTGGCGGCGGTGTGCATGGGCGGAACTGCATTGTCTGCACAACAGCCAAATCCACGCAGTGCCGTCGCAACAAATGTTTCTGCCCAGCGGGCCGGGGGACGTGTAATCAGTCGTGGTGACGGTAAAAACGCCACAGTGGTTAATAACAGTGCACGAACAACGGCGGCACGCAACGGAAAAGTTGCAGCACGGGCAAGTGTAAGCACACCAATTGTACGCAGCACAGCCAGGTCGGCGGTGTCCGCACGTTCTGGGACACCTGCGGCACGTGTCGCATCAAACAATTTGGCACGGGTACTTAAAAGTGCCAGCCCACGCAGTGCAACAAGCAGCACATCTTTTGGGGCATCACGGGCGGCGGCGGTATCACGTGCAACAGCTGTGTTTAACGATGTTTCAAAAATCGGTGGTGGATATGCCGCGTGTCGCGATTCGTATGCAACATGTATGGATCAATTATGTGCAAATGCAAATGACACATATCGCAGATGTTTTTGCAGTGACAGATTTATCGATTTCCGGGATACAGAATACGCCCTGGACGAGGCAAAGAGCCTGCTGATGCAGTTCGAAGATAATAACCTGAATGCGGTCGATAAAACCGCGGCCGAGGTCAGTGCAATGTATTCCGCCACAGTGGGGGAAGCCGCGATAAAAAAAGATACCAGCGGTGCACAATCAATTCTGAATCAAATTGGTGACCTGTTATCGGGTAAAAAGAAAAGTTCCAGTAAATCCAGCAGTACTTCTTTGGGGGTTATGTCGTTGGATTTTTCATCTGATATTGGTGATATTTGGGGTGGCGGTGGTGATGGCACGTCAAATTCTATTTTCGATACCAGTACAGGTGTGGATTTAACATCGCTGGAGGGACAGGCATTATATGAAGCTGCAAATAAACAGTGTCTGCAACTGGCGGTTGATCAATGCGACAGCAAGGCCGTGTTAAATATGGCAACCAGTTCATATGGAATCTTGATTTCCCAGGACTGTAATGCATACGAAAAAAATATAAACGCAAAGCGAGAAGCGGTCAAACAAACCGTCCGTCAGGCAGAAAAAATCCTGCGCGAGGCCAGATTAGAAGAATATCGGGCACATAACAGTGCAGATGTAAACGAATGTGTTGAAAAAGTTCGTGCCGTTATGACCACCGACGTTGCATGTGGGGCAAACTATAAACGTTGTTTGGACCCATCTGGTAAATATATAAGTCAATCGACGGGTGAACCCATATATTCATCAGAACTGTTTAAATTACAGGACACAATAAAACTGAGTGATTCTGATTCGGCAGGAAGTGCTGATTTTGACAAATTCTTGGATTCAAAAAAGATGTTTGCAAAAACGGCATTGGATACTTGTCGCGATAACGAGAAGGCCGTCTGGGAAGAATTTAAACGTGTCGCAATCATAGAAATTGCACAGGCACAGGATGAAAAAATAGAAGAAGTTAGAACGTCATGTGTCAGCGTGATGGCACAATGCTATGACGCACAGTCAAATGCACTGAAAAGTTTTGATGCGGCGACCGCCCAGACAGCGGGGGCTTTGTCGGCATATGCAGCCAAGGAAATGTGCCGCGATAAGGTGTCTGCATGTGCATCTTTGTATGGCTCGTCCGCTGATAATCAAGGGTGTACATTTGATGACTATGGACGCATAACAGCCGATTCATATAATTCCTGTGGATTAAAGTCTTTGTTGGCATTTGTGGATACCGTGGATAACACGCGTGTGGCAGAAAGCTGCGAGGTGGCGGTTGAAAACTATATCAACGAATTATGTACACCGTCAAACGGAACAATCGGATTCCCATGGAACTGCCGCGGCAAGCGTATTATGTCAGATACAACAAAATATACATCAAATGATGATATTATGACCAAGGATACAGAATCTGTCCAGGGACTGGTGATGGCATTCGCATACGAAAACTGTAAAAATCCAACAGTATCGGAATACGACGAGGAGCAAAATCTGAAAAATGATAGATATGATACCCTGTTGACACAGACAATTCGTGCCAAGGTAGACGCACTGGTTGAAAATATCCAAGACGAGTTGGAACACCAGCTGATGGAACAGTGTGATAAATTTGGTGGGTATTGGGTGCTGGAAGACGATACAACTGGTAAATATGAAGAAATGCAGGCGTTTACCGTCAGTGTTTATGGACGCAATAACAATAATGACGATTCGATTGGTAAATGTGTTCAGAAAACCGACGAGGTTATTTGCCAAAGCTATAATTCCGATGATGCAGAAGTTGTGTTGGCACGCTATACCGAAACACCGAACGGTCGTGGCGACTGCCTGGTCAGTGAACAATGGTACCGGAATCAGTGTGCCTTGTTGGGCAGCGGATATTACGACAATAATACATGTTATGTCGAAACAACATCTGCCAATCTGGTTTCGAATGTTGGTTTGGACAAGAGTGGATATTTTAAAAAAGATTTAGACCTGGATAAAAAGATTGATAATAAATTTGATATAAATGACAAAGGTAATGCAGATGTCAAAAATCCGCCTGCCCCAAGTCCATCGCCCCTGGATGGCAATGCTGGGGTGGGCAACGGTGATAGTGGAGAGGCAAATCCGCCTGCCCCAAGTCCCTCGATTCCGGATGGCAATGCCGGGGTGGGCAACGGTGACGGTGGACAGGTAACAGAAGATCCAACCATACATTTGGAACCTGGAGCTAAATTTAATAAACATCAAGAAGGGCTTGCTTTGATCTGATGGCTGGTTTTTCTTGGCTGTCTTGCCAGAGAAAAAAACACAGAAAAAATCCCCCGCAATCGGGGGATATTGTTTTGGCCGATTATTTATTTCTGACCACTTAGTGCACGCAGCAGCTTCATAATCGTTTCACGCTGGGAATCATTGGGTAATTTCCAATATAAATGTACCAATTGCAATGATTCATTTTTGGCCAGTGGGTCATCTGTACCACCATCTGCCACACGGGACTTTGGTAAATGGCCATTGCGGGGTTCGCGTTCAATATAACCAGGTAATCCCGCAAAGAAAAATGATACAGGTGTTTCCAATGCTGCACTTAATTCAAACAGACGTGATGCAGATATACGATTGCCTGCACATTCGTATTTTTGTATTTGCTGAAATGTGACGCCACATATTTTTGCCAGGTCTTTCTGGGATAAACCCATCATAACACGCCGCAGTTGCATGCGTTGACCAATGTGTTCGTCTATTGCCGTTGGTATAAATGGTTTTCCACTCATAATTTCCTACTCCATAAGAACAAGTTCCTGTATTTCATTTTATACAATTTTTCTTTTGATTTTGCAATTAAAAAACATTTATACTGTTGATGAATCTGATAATCATAGGGGAAATGTATGAAAAAACCACTGGTTTTATGTATTATGGACGGAATTGGTATCAATGCAGATAAAAAGTTTAATGCAGTCGAACAGGCGAATATGCCGTTCTGGAAGGCAATATTGAAAAAATATCCGCACAGTATTTTAAATGCCAGTGGAACTGCAGTCGGTCTGCCAGATGGTACAATGGGTAATTCCGAAGTCGGTCACATTACAATCGGTGCCGGACGGGTCGTAAATCAGTTCTTGCGGCGGTTCCAACTGGAAAACTGGGACAATAACAAACAATTACAAAAATTTATCCAGACGATAAAAAACGATGGTGGTATCGTACATGTGGCGGGACTGATGTCTGATGGACGGGTGCATGCAGATGTTAACGATATTATCACAATCATTAAGTATGTTGTTAAAAATGGACTGCGTGTGTGCATACATTTTATCGCAGATGGGCGGGATACCCTGCCCCAGTCGGCCGGAAAGTATATAGAACAGATTCAATCGGAACTGGCGGATGCATTTGCAGATGGACATGTGTTTTGGGGGACGCTGTCTGGACGGTACTATGCCATGGACAGAAATCAAAACATGGACAGAACACAGCTTGCAATCGATGCAATCGCAAATGCATCATCAAAGTATCGTGCAAAAACAATCCAAGATGCACTGGCGGCGGCATATGAACGGGGCGAAACAGACGAATTTATATGGCCAACCGTCATAGATGGTGATGTGTCAATTTCAGCCAACGATGGTTTCTTGTTCGGAAATTATCGCAGCGACCGCGCCAGACAGATTATGCGTGAAATCGTCAAAACAGGGGTACACATTTTATGCTTTTCACAATATGGCGAAGGACTGAACGAGGTTTGCCCCGCCCTGTTGCCGGATGAGGCAATTCAAAATACGCTGGGCGATGTCTTGGCACAGCATGGATTAAGTCAACTTCGTATTGCGGAAACAGAAAAATATAATCATGTGACGTACTTTTTTGACGCAGAAAGAAACATTGACCTGGACGGTGAAAAAAAAGTTCTGATTCCATCGCCAAATGTCGCAACATTTGATATGAAACCAGAAATGTCTGCGGTGGAAATCACAGATGCACTGTTGCCAATCTTGGGCGACTTTGATGTTGTGATACTGAACTGGGCCAATGGTGATATGGTCGGGCATACAGGAAATATGAACGCAACAATTCAGGCAATGGAGGTACTGGATTCGCAGTTAGAACGACTGGTCAAGGCGGTGTTAAAACTGGATGGAATCGTTCTGATTACCGCTGATCATGGAAATGCAGAAAAAATGTGGGATATGGAAAACAACCTGCCGTGGACAGCACATACGACAAATCCGGTAAACTTTGTCGTTGTTGCAAATAATGCACCGGCGGTTCGCGATGGCGGACTGGCCGATATTGCACCGACAATGTTAAAGTTGCTGGGGATTGAACAGCCAGCCCAGATGACCGGAAAATCACTGATATAAAAATAAGTCCGCCAATTGGCGGATTATTTTTTGCGGCGGCTGGCAAAAAAATCCCGCAATAACTGGGCAGATTCCGCTGCGTATTCTGGCATGTGGTGAACGGTCGGTTTCCACAGGTGGGGGTCTGTATCAAAAATGCGTGCATTCGCCGTTATCCCGCCGCCCTTGGCATCGGTGGCAGCATAATATATGTTGCGGATGCGGGCAAACGATATTGCGGTCGCACACATCGCACACGGTTCCAATGATACATAAATGTCACATTCGTCCAGAAACTTTTGCCCCAGTTTTTTACATGCACGATTAATTGCAACAATTTCTGCGTGCAATGTGGGGTTACGTTTTTGCTGGACCTGGTTTTCGCCACGGGCAATGATTTTGCCATTGTGAACAATCACTGCACCAATTGGTACATCGTCATGGGCGGCGGCACGGCGGGCGGCAATAATGGCTTGATTCATAAATTTCATACTGTATACTGTATCACATGGATTCAAAGTTGCAAATTATTTCAGGTAAATATCGGGGACGGCGACTGATTTTGCCGCCTGATGCACGACCAACACAAAATCGGGCGCGGATTGCACTGTTTAATATGCTGGAATCGGGCATCATAAATCCGACAGACCACATGTGCATTTGGGATGCGTTCGCAGGCAGTGGGGCATTTGGGCTGGAATGCGTATCCAGATATCCAGATGCCACGGTTGTGTTTACAGATACGGCGGCTTCTTCGGTTCGGACAATTACAGATAATATAAAACGACTGGGGGAGCATGACAGATGTCAGATTATCCAGGCCGATGCAGTGGGCAACACAGAAAAAATCGCAGCAGATGCAGACTTGATATTTGTTGACCCGCCCTATGCAATGCGTGAACTGGGGGACGGGCTGGTGCGGCGGGCGGCAAATGTTGTTAAAAGTGGCACCATACTGATTTGGGAACAAGAAATCGGACACGAGGTTGCACCAAATGCAGATGCATGGGAAGTGCTGCGCGATAAAACATATGGACGTGCCAGATTTCTGATTCTGAGAAAAAATTAGTTGTATGTTTTTCATCAAATATGATATGACCGTTGGTGACATCAGGTATTCTGAATATTTAGACGACTGTGCGGATATTCCAGAAGTATGGAAATAAAAATACTTGATTTTCCAAAGTTTTTAAGTAATAATATGCCCCGCACAGCACCCTTGGAGGCCGTGCAATATACAAAAACAATGCTATCAAAAGGATTAAAAAATGGCAATTAACTTAAATGCAGAAATTCGCAACGTTGCTGGCAAGGGGGCCGCACGCAGCATCCGCAATAATAAAAATATTCCTGCGGTGATTTATGGCGAAAAGAAAGCCCCAATCGCAATCGAACTGAACGGTCGTGAATTCGATATGTTGTTGAAAACACCAGGTTTGCGGACAAAATTATTCCAAATCAAAACAACCGATGGTACAGAAGATGCAATGCTGATGGATGTGCAATATCATCCTGTGTCTGATGCAGTTATTCATGCAGACTTTAAGCGTATTGATGTGAAAAAACCTGTTAACGTGGTTGTGCCTGTAGAAGTCATCAATGCAGAAACTTCTAAGGGTTTGAAATTGGGTGGTACATTGAACTTTGCAGTACGTAAGGTTGCACTGCGTGGGTTGGTCGATGTTATCCCAGAAAAAATCGTTATCGATTTGGCTGAATTGACAATCGGTGATGTGGTTCATGGTTCTGACCTGGCATTGCCAGACGGTGTTGAACTGGGGCTGCACCAGGCAGAATTGGCATTCGCAACAATCGGTGGTAAGATGCCAATGGAAGAAGACGAAAAAGCCAAGGCCGCTGCAATGGCTGCCGCAGGCAAAAAATAATTGTTCGTGTTCTGAACGGAAAAAATCCCGCCCATTTTGGGCGGTTTTTTTTATTGTTTAGCATGGGATTATCGCTTTATATGGCCAGAATTGATTGGTAAATACTTTTTCACTTGCCTTGGTGGGGCTGTTTTTTCTAGAATCAATGTGTGGAAAAGAGAATAATATGAATAAATTACGCGGGTACATACGTTTTTTCGCGTTGTTTTTGGTTGTTTTTTGCAGCATGCCACTGGCCGTGGCACAGGCCGCAGATGACGCAACATGTGTTAGTTTAACCGGTGGTGAATACCCATTTTCAGATGATGGTGCGGCAACAGATGTAACACAGTGCTGGAAAAACTGTGAAACAGCATGCGTAAAACCCAGTGGGTGTCCACCACATTTCTTGGGGACCAACTGTACGTATAATACCGCCGCCATGATTTCTGGTAAACAATATTATAATTCAGATGCCTGCCAGGTGGTCGATAACAGCTGTCCGTTGAACGCAAATGCCTCAAATACAGGTAATATTTGTTCTTCGGGATACTTTCTGGAAAAATCAGAAGAAACCGTTTTGCAGTGTGTGCATTGCAGCACATTAAGTGAAGAACTTGGGTATTATAACAAGTATGGATTTAATTACAGATATTCTGTAAACGCAACCCTGCTAAACGGCGCAAATGCATGCTATGCGTCTGTTAATGGATTACTGGCGTGCGATTATTCCAACTGGAATATTTTAGACAGCGATTATTTGCCAACCGGTGAAGCTGTTAATGTCTGCCCAGAAAATGCAACGTGTGTTGACAGCGCGAAGTTGCCCACTACGGCGTATGCCTGGTACCCCAGCTATGTCCCAGTTCCAACTGATTATTGCAAGTTTGATTTTACATGCAATCCAGGATATGCACCAAATACAAGTACAACAACCAATATTGCGTATGGATACAAAAGGGCGAGAACAGGTTCCGGTTCAACAGCAGTTGTGATGGCAAAATGTACGCCAGATACCTTTACAGTGACGTTGGACGACACATTGGGCAATGGCGGTACCGGTACAATCTGGCAGAAATATACATTTGGCTGGTATTCTGATGCAGACGCAACAACCCAGGTGGATTCTGTGACCGTCCCCACATTACAACATTGGACGTTCCTGGGATACTTTACACAGGAAAGTGGGGGTGAAAAAATAATAGATGAAACAGGAAAAATACTGGCAGACAATACAGCGTTTGTACAGAATACGACACTGTATGCACAATGGTTCCATAATGTCAATCAGTGCGAGTTGGGGTATTATTTTAACCTGGGGGTGAAAACTGAATGCCAGGTGCCATATTACTGTACTGGAAACGGCGAGGTTTTCTTGGAAGATACAGGATGCAGAACAGAATGTCCGTCGGGAAATCTGACACCTGGTAACGGAACAACACTGACGGGTGGTGCAAACAATGTTAACCAGTGCTTTAAAACATTTACAGAAACAGATGGGTCCGGTAAAAATCTGGAACACGGAACAGCCCAGTGGTTATGCCAGTGGCAAGGCGATGAAAACCAAGGTGAATATTCCAAATGTGATACCACCGTGTTAACGTGTGATGCAGGATACTTTAACCCGAATGGTACCGCGATTTGTTCCGATGTCGACAGCGGATGGTTCAGTCCAAATGCAAATCTGAATCGCGAAGCGTGTCCGTCTATAGCCAACTGGACAGTCGGTTCAGATGGAAAGCGTGCAACAAATATGGACTGCTTTGTTGAATGTTCGTCTTATTTGCCAACGGTTGAACATGCAACCAGTGTCGCAGTTCAGAATAATAATAAACGCTATTTTGATGGTACAAAATATGCTTTGTGTGAATATGCAGTTGTGTGCGAAACGGGCTATACCCCTGTTAACGGAACAACCCCACAGTGCGTGCCAAAGGTATATAATGTGATGTTTGATGCAAATGGCGGTTCGGGTAATCTGGACGCGTCCGTACAATGCACATTTGACAGCGGTATATGTGCCCTGCCCGACAATTCTGGACTGAAAAAGCCCGGATATGTCGTTGTCGCAAAATGGTGCACAAGTCCAGATGGCACAGGTGTATGCTTTGATGCAGGACATACAAGCGCGGCAAACATATCTGATGATGCCACCGATGTCAAATTATATGCCGTTTGGACCCCGGGAGTATTCGAAATTACACTGGATACCAATGATGCAGATGAAAATGCGGTCCAAGGCCCCGTATACCTAAAGTATGCAACAGGATGGTTCGCAGATAAACAAGCAACAATTCCACTGCCAAAACTGGTTGGTCCCCTGCCCGGCAAAGGTGGCGAATCGTATAAGTTTGCTGGATATAAAATAGGAGAGCTGTTTATTATCGATGCAGCAGGTGTCCTGCAAACGTCTGATACCGTTCTGAAAATAACAACAGAAAACACAACCGCAAATGTCGTTTGGACGGCAGAATCAACAAAATGTAATGCAGGAACATACTATCCCGGATTCAGCAGTAAATGTTTGCCATGTGAAATTAATCACTTTTGCCCAGGCGGAACATTCAAAACAGATTCTGGAACCATTGGCGGAATGGCACAGTGTCCAAATGATGGACTGTCAGCAGGTGGTGCCTTGGCCAAAGATTTATCCGTGTGTTTCAAAGAAAATCTGCCGTATGTATCAGACAGTCAAAATGCAACAGGGTCTGAATCATGCTTTTATGGCACGGTCGCATATTCTGAAAATTGCTATGACATTACAGTTAATAAATGTGCCGCAGGATACTGGTATGATGCAACACAAAATGCACTTGATTGCGTTGCTGTGGGTGAAAACTATTACAGTGCCAAAGATGAATTGACAAGGCACCAATGTCCAGATAATGGAAATACACAAGGAAAACTGACTGCAACACAGATTACAGATTGTGTAAAACGTGTGGATACATATACATCAATAACTGGTAACGCACGCGGTTCACATGTGTGCGTGGCGGGAATAAACGGTGTGTATAATCAGTCCTGTAAAGGCGATACAATCCAGATAACATGGTGTGCAGGTGGTTTTTACTATGACGCGTCAGAAACAGTTACGGACTGTGTCCAGGTGGGATTAAACTTCTTTAGTGCCGAAGGCGATATGACAAAAACAAAATGTCCACACGATGGAGTAACCGAGGTCTTGACAGCGGATACCCCTGTGGGGATTTGTAAAAAGTCAGTGGTATATCCAGGGATTGATATTGCTGAAAACAATGTACATGGTGTTGGCAGCCAGGTATGCTTCTATGACCAGGATTCTGATGGTAAATTGTTTGGCACAAAAATATCAGATGGATATCTGTTGAACTGCAAATCTATTGTGATTCACGAATGTAATCAAGGATATTACTGGGCTGCAAAATCAGATACTGTGTGTTCGCCAGTTGGACTTGGATATTTTGGACCAATTGCAGACGTTAATAATGAAAACATGCTGACGGCAGCCGGAAGGTGTCCAGATGCCGGAAAAACCAAAACCACAACCAGTGGTGATGTGTCCGAATGTTTTCGTGAACAACTGGTCTGTACAATTGTAAATGGATATGGGGAAAATACATGTAATTACAGTGCAGAAAAATCCGAATATGTTGCAGATTGTACAGAATGTATAGTAACGGGCTGTGAAGGTGGTTTTTCTTTGATTGGCAACCAATGTATTGTATGCCCGGCAGACCATGTGTGCAAAAACGGTATACAACAAACCTGTGCCGCCACAACAAATAATCAGTATATAAAATCTGATGCAGGAACCACAGATGCAAAAGACTGTTTCCGTGAATGCGAAACCGCTGAAAATGCATATAAAATGAAGGGACGGGATTATTATGGTGCCGATGATACCTGCCAGATTGAACTGTGTGTGGCGGGATATACGATGGTAAATGGTCAGTGCGAAAAATGCCCGTCGGGATATGTGTGTACCCCAGACAGCCCACAACCATGGTCGTGTTTAGAACTGACGAATAATCAATATGATTTGTCTGATGTTGGGGCAGATGATGTATCAGATTGCTATAAAAAGTGCGAACCATATGCACTGAAAAACGGAACCGCAATACCACAAACAGATATAGTCTTTGTGCCAGAAACGTGTCAATACGACGGACTGTCTGCAACCGGAAACCCATGCGAGATATCAGGTGATATTTGCATAGAAACATCATGCAAATACGACTTTGAACTGATAGATAACGTTTGTATGCCATGCAATGTACCGTATGCGAAATCATATAAAACAAATGGTAATTGCCTGGTCGCAGAATGCGAAGATGGATATTATCCAGATGGGCATGTTTGTGTAATGGGAACCACAGATTGTGCAGTACCAAACGCAATCAAAGCAAAGCAAACATGGGATGAATCAAGGCATGCCTTTGGCGAGTGTATAGTAATTGAATGCGACAAGGGATATCACCTGTCCGCAAATGCGTGCCAATCTGATACACAGGTTTGTGAACTGGCAAACGGTGTCGGTGTCAGAATATGGAATCATACAACAAATACCTGGGGCAAATGTGTCGCAACACGCTGTAATCCAGGTTTTACAAATAATCCAGAACTGACAAATGAAAACTGGGAATCGTGCGGACGCTGTAATAATATGTACGATGAAAATGGTGAACAGGCCGTCAGTACATTTGAACATGAATGTAAAATTGCAGCATGTATGTACCAAGGACAAAAGTATATACTGCAAGATGGCCAATGTATTCTGATTTGCCGGACAATAACTGATGATGATGATGACACAGGAACCCAATACTGGGACGATAAAAATAAAAAATGTGTGCAAAAATGCAACCCAGGTTATCTAAAATGGTAATCCATACCACCATATCAAACAGAAAAATCAGATTGTTGACATTGATAGACAAGTACTTTAATATTCATGTTATGAGATTTATGAAAATTGTTTCTTTTATGGCGATGTTAATCTGCCCCGTGGTGTGTAATGCATATATAGACCGCGATGTCGCAACTTTGCGTGTGATGGACAAAGATGCAGGCAAAGTACAAGAAATTGTCGTCCCTGTCGGAGACGAGGTGCAATTCGAAAAATTATTTATAAATGTGCGGACATGTAAACAATCAGATCCGTTTGATGCAGAAAACTTTTTCTTGTTTGTAGAGATTTTTGAAAATAACAAAGGTCAGGTGTTTGGTGGATGGATGAACAGAAATGAACCTGGCCAAAATCCACTGCAGCATCCTGATTACGATGTCTGGTTGGTTCGATGTGAATAAAGGTTTGGAAAGTATGAAAATTAAAAACTTGACAGGATATATGCTGGGGAATGAAAGAAAGATTCATTCGGTGGGTACACAGTGGGACAAACAAGATACAAATGTATGGATTGCACCAACCTTGTCAATGGCAAGGAAATTAATGTACGAATCACAAAAGAACCCCCAGGTTGTGTCGCCAATATGGACAACAATTTATCGTGTTTGTGGACAGGATGTCGTGTGTACAAAATCGGCCAGTGGTTTGTTGCATACGAATAAATCTTCAAAGTTAATCGTCGACAGAATCGTTTGTCACGAAGTGCCGTATGAAATGCTTGAACAGATGGATAATAATATAATTAATAAAATTAAACGTGAAACCAGGGGGAATAAACGATGAGTTTTGTTAAAAAGTACTTTAAAATTTTCGTTGGGGCGGCTGTATTGTTGTTGACGTTGATTGTTTTTTTCTTTGTACAACGAAGCTGTGATTTGGAAACGGGAATGTTAAAAAACTGGCTGGCCGCACCAATGGACAGACGTATAGCGGCGGCACAAATAATAACCGGGGCAGATAAAAATATCGATATCTTGGTCGCGTGTATAGATAAAATGGCGTCCCTGCCCGATAGTTCTGAAATGGCAATACGTGATGCGGCGTCGCTGTGTCATACAGGTATTCAGATGAAAGATAATTTATAATGCGTTGGATTTTTTTGATTTTGCTGTTATGTGGCTGTGCCGGTACAGATTATGACCGTGCCAGCCAATCTTTTTTGGGAAAACCATATTGTAATTCACCACTGGGCGAAGGTGTGCCGCCTGATGATGACCCGTTAATACGTTTTGATGCTTTTGATTGTACGACATTCGTGGAAACTGTGCTGGCCAATGGAAATCTGGATAAGCTGAATAAAATCAGATACAAGAATGCCAAGGTTGACTTTTTTGCCAGAAATCATTTCGTTGAAACAGACTGGCTGAAAAATAACGCCGAATTGATGGAAAATGTCAGTTCAAAATACGCCAAAACAGCCATTCGTACAGTCGAAATAGATAAAGAAAACTGGTTTAAACATGTGCATGGTTTAACCTATCATGTGCCACCCCAAACCGTAGATATTGAATATATTCCATACGAATATGTGTCTGAATTAAACCCAAAAAATACTATGGTTGTGCTGTTTGTTGCTGACAATCCAAAAATTCGTGATAAAATCGGAACTGATTTGGCAATAACTCATATGGGGCTGTGGTTGCCAAATGGAATGCTGAGACACGCGTCCAGTGAACATGGAAAAGTTGTTGATGTCGATGCTAAGCAATATATGAAAACAAGACAGAAAAATAAATATAACCTGGGAATAGTATTGGTGGATATAAAAAAATGACAGATGAAAAAGTTATCGTGATGAATATGGGAACCTTGGACAGTCGGGTTCACAGCGAAAAACCTGTGTTTTGTTTGGGAATCGAATCTTCGTGTGATGAAACGTCCGCCGCAATTGTCGACAGCGACAGAAATATATTGGCACATATTATTTATTCGCAAATTCCAGAACATCAAAAATATGGCGGTGTGGTGCCAGAACTGGCCGCACGGGCACATATACTGGCAATAGACCAGGTAATAGAACAGACCCTGCAGATGTCAGGTAAATCATTGGATGATATAGACGTTATTGCAGCAACCGCAGGCCCCGGATTAATCGGTGGGGTACTGGTTGGGTGGATGGCCGCCACTGGTATCGCGCAGGCAACAAACAAACCACTGGTCGCAGTTAACCATCTGGAAGGACATGCACTGGTACCACGGTTAAAGTCAACATTGGCAGATGGAACCGCCGGTGATGTGGCGGTGCAATTTCCGTACTTGCTGATGCTGGCATCGGGTGGGCACTGTCAAATTTTGCTGGTGCACGGTGTAGGACAATATGAAATGATTGGTCAGACATTAGATGACAGTGCCGGCGAGGCATTTGATAAAGTGGCAAAAATGCTGGGACTGGGATATCCAGGTGGCCCAATTGTTGATAAGCGGGCAAAAGATGGTGACAGAACTGCGTTTAAGTTCCCGCGGCCACTGTGTGATAAACCGGGGTGCGATTTCTCGTTCAGTGGCATAAAAACCGCTGCACGTACGTTCTTGGACAAAAATCAGAAGCCATTGACCGATAAATATATAAATGATTTTTGTGCATCTTTTCAGGCGGCTGTGGTTGATTACATAACCAACAGACTGGGCAACGCGTTGAACGATAATCGCGTTAAAGCAGCTGGGCCAAAAACACTGGTCGTCGCAGGTGGTGTTGCCAAAAACAGCGAAATCCGTGCAGCAATGGAAAATCTGGCCCATAAAAATAACATGGTGTTCGCGGCACCACCAATGAATCTGTGCACCGATAATGGGGCAATGATTGCATGGGCAGGATTGGAAAATTTCAGAATTGGTAATGTTGTAAAAACACCAATCGCACCACGACCCAGATGGCCACTGACAGAATTATAGTTTGAATAAACTGGCACCGTGTGTTATACTGGTCTGCATGGTTGATGTTAAGAAATCTTATGACGTAGCAACACAGAAAGTTCTGGCACGGGCCGATAAAATAGATGCGGCTGTGGCATACAGGGCAGATGTACCCTATTCTTTGCATGATATTGCAGCGGTGTTGCGAAAATTGTATGCAAATACAGCATTCAGAAATAAATTTTTTGATAGACGTCAGTTTAATGATGTTCAGCCATGGGCCAGGGGAATGTGTGCTTTGTCCTCGGCATGTGTGTACGAATTATACGGTGGCAGCTCCGTGTGGGAACCAATGGCAATAAAAATGGGACAGTGGGAACATGGAACGGTGGTATTTCTGCGAGAACGCGATACTGGATTGGTATTTGATGCCACGGGCGATCAATTTGTGGGACTGACCGTGCCATATGAAATCGGACAGCCAATTAATAAGCCAATGTCTGGGATTGGTGGTGTAAAAAAATCAGACTTTATTAAACGTGTAAAACAAGAACTGGATAAACGGTGATTTACTATGCAAAAGCCAGAACCTGCAATTGATGGAAATACTGTGTTTAGTGTTTCAGACGCATCTGCACTGTTAAAGGGCGTTGTTGAAACTGCATTCCCAAGAATTAAAATTCGGGGGGAATTGTCACAAATAACTCGCGCATCGTCCGGACATATTTATATGACAATCAAAGATGCAGGGGCGGCTATCTCGGTCATAGTATGGCGGGGAACCCCAATCGCATTTAAACTGGAAGAAGGTATGGAAGTTATTTTGACGGGACGGTTTACAACGTACCCTGCCCGCAGTAACTATCAGATTATTGCCAGCGAAATTGAAATGGCGGGTGTCGGGGCAATCTTGAAAATGCTGGAGGAAAGAAAACGTAAACTGGCCGCCGAAGGATTGTTTGATGCCACGCGGAAAAAGCCACTGCCAAAGTTGCCACAGCGTGTCGGTATTGTAACCAGTCCAACAGGTGCCGCATTCCAGGATATTCAAAACAGATTGCGGGAACGTTTTCCTGTGCATGTGTTGCTGTATCCGGCAACGGTTCAGGGAACGTCTGCCGCCACAGAAGTTGCCGCAGGTATTGAATACTTTAATCGCATGAACAATGTTGATGTTATTATCGTGGCACGTGGTGGTGGGGCATTGGAAGATTTACTGCCCTTTTCAGAAGAAATTGTCGTGCGTGCCGCAGCCGCCAGTCATATACCACTGATATCAGGGGTGGGACACGAACCAGACTGGATGTTAATTGATTTTGCAGCCGATTATCGTGCACCAACACCAACAGGGGCCGCAGAAGTCTTGGTGCCAACAAAATTGGCACTG